>JBEKQS010000151.1:0-12759 GCA_049519475.1 Bryobacteraceae bacterium
ACCACCACCGTTCCCACCGACGCCATGCGCCAGGGCAACTTCGCCGGGCTGCCCACTATTTACGATCCCTTCAGCGCCACGCTCAGCGGCACCACCGTCAATCGCACGCCGCTTCCCAATAATGCGATCCCCGCGGCGGAGATGAGCTCCATCGCCAAGAGCTTCCTGCAGTATTATCCGGAACCCACCAACCCGGCGGCCACCATCAATAATTTCGTCAGCGCACCGAACACCGTCGACGACTACAGCAACGAAATGGGCCGTATCGACTACAACATGAGCGACAAGAGCCGCATGTTCGCCGATGTCCGGCACACCGCTTACACCCAGGAGAAGAACGATTATTTCGACAATATTGCGGAAGGCTCGCTGCTCTATCGCGACAACTGGGGCGTGTCCCTGGACGAGGTTTATACCATCAATCCCACCAACATCCTGGATGTCCGCCTGAACTTCACTCGCATGAACGAAGGCCACAATATCCCCAGCATGGGCTTCAACCCGACCTCGGCAGGCCTGCCCAGCTACCTCGGCGCCAACTCGAACTACCTGCAAATGCCGGTCATTTCCTTCGCCACCGCCACCGGCCTAACGGCCCTGGGCGCTACCGGCGCCAACAAGCTGCCATCCCAGTCCTACCAGTTGTTCGGTTCCTGGATGAAAATCAAGGGCGACCACACCATCAAGGCCGGCGCGGATTTCCGCCAGTACCGCCTCAACACCTTCACCGCCGGCAACTCCACCGGCGCGATTTCTTTCTCCGCCAATAGCTGGGTGCGGGCCTCCTCGAGCGCTTCCTCCACCGTCACAACGGGCCAGGATATCGCCGGCTTCCTGCTCGGCCTTCCCACCAGCGGCAGCTACGACCTCAACACCTTCGCATCGTGGTATTCCTATTACGGCGCCGGGTTCGTGCAGGACGATTGGCGCGTCAAGCGCAACCTCACCATTACCCTGGGACTCCGTTTCGATCACGATTTCCCCTATAACGAGAAGTATGGCCGCACCGTGGATGGCTTCGATACCAGCTCTGCCAATCCGCTCTCGGCCGCGGCCACGGCGGCATACGCCAAGGCTCCCATCGCCCAGCTTCCGGCCAGCTCTTTCAGCGTGCTCGGCGGCCTGACCTTCCCCGGCGCCGGACAGACGGCCGTCTACCAGAACCATTCGCACGTGCTGAGCCCGCGCGCCGGCCTGGCATGGACCCCCGATGCGCTCCACGGGAAAACCGTCGTGCGCGCCGGCTTCGGCATCTTCGTGGCGCCCGTCACCCTGGCTTCCATGGGTGTGGACGGCAAGTATTCCACCAGCCCGCTCACCAATCAGGAAGGCTTCAGCCAGACCACCACGCTGACCGCCACCAGCAACAATTACCTGACGCCTCTGGCCACCAGTTCGCTGGCCAATCCCTTCCCCAACGGCTTCCTCCAGCCCAGCGGCAGTTCGCTCGGCCTGCTGACCTTTGCCGGACAGGCCGTCACCTTCATCAATCCCGACGTGAAGAGCCCGTATTCCATGCGTTGGAACTTCGGCATCCAGGAGAGTCTCACTCCCAACCTGATGCTGGAAGTCGACTACATCGGCAACCACGCGATCCACCTGCCCATCGACTTCACGCAGCTCAACGGGATCCCACGCCAGTACCTCAGCACGCTGGGCACGCGCGACGCCAACGAGTCTTTCCTCACCGGCTCCGCCACCAACCCGTTCTCCGGCCTGCAAACCACCCAGAACACCGCCACCACCACTGCGGTGCAGCTTCTGGCGAAGTACCCGGAATTCCCCGTGGGCGACAGCTCCAGCGGCTGGAGCGGCGGCGGCGGCGTCCTCGAACAGAACCTCAACGTCGGCAGCTCCGGCTTCCAGAGCTTGAACGCGCGCCTCGAAAAGCGCGTCTCGCACGGCCTGAACTTCGTGTTCAATTACGTCTATTCGAAGCTGCTGGAGCGCGTGACCTGGCTCAACGACTCCGATCCGCTTCCCGAAAAACGCATTTCAGCGCAGGACCACACGCTACGCTATGTGGTGGCCGCCACCTACGAACTGCCCATCGGCAGGGGCAAAGCTCTCAATCTGCAATCGGGCGTTCTCAACTCCGTGCTGGGCGGCTGGCTGCTGAACTCGGTCTACACCCTCCAGACCGGCGCGCCCATCATGTGGGTCAACGGCAGTTCTTCCAGCCCCGGCGACTACGTCTACTTCGGCGGCCCGCTGGATGTGAATGCCCGCCAGGTGAACGGCCCGGCTTTTAACACTTCGGTCTTCGACACCAAGTCGGCCGACGTTTTCCAATATCACCTGCGCACGTTCTCCACCATGTTCAGCAACGCGCGAGCGGACGGCATCAACCAGTTCGACCCGTCGCTCTCCAAGCGTTTCGTGATTCACGAGAGCGTCTCGGTGCAACTTCGCCTGGAAGCCTACAACGCACTCAACCACCCGGTCTTCGCGGCGCCTTCGACGACCGCGTCGAACGCGGCGTTCGGCACCATTACCGCGTCCGCCAATCGTTTCCGTACGCTCCAGGTTGGCGCGCGCTTCACGTTCTAAGGACGCCGGCAATTCAATTGGGTGGGGCAGGCGGCGCCTGGCGCCGCCTGCCCCTTTTTCGGTGTGCCCCGCATTTGGCGCAGGCAGCTACCCCACGAAGTGGACCAGAGCCGCTATCACTACAGTTGCGCCCAATAGCATGGCGACGTTGTTACCCTTCCAACCCATCCCACCTCGTGAGACTTTCCAGTTAACCAATTTCAGGTACCAAATACTCACATTTTTACTTACCGCTATCTTGATTTCGCCTTATCTCATGACTAGTATTACCAGTACGAACGAGGATTTCTGAGCCGCGGCGATATCTTGTCAGAAGTCCTCGGCGCATCTGAGCGAGCCGCTCAGAGCCGGGTCCACGTCGTTCCGGCCACCGGAATACAACCAAAACAAGTAACGGAGATGACATCATGAATCGAAACGCTTTCCTCTCAACTCTCGCATCCTTGGCTGCGGCCGCAAGCGTCTGTGGCCAGCCGCGCCCGTCCACTGGTGTGATCCGCGGCACCGTCGTCAACGAATCCTCCCAGCCAATCGCCGGCGCTAACGTGACGGCGCAGTTAGCTGACGAGCTTTATCAGGGCCTGGTTCGATACGTCCAAACCGACGACGCCGGCCGCTTCGTCATCAATGGGCTCAAGTCCGCCCGCTACCGAGTCTTTGCCATGAAGGAGGCCGACGGGTATGCGGATCCGCGCTGGTTCATCTACGACAATGGGACCGTGCCGGTTGTTCAGCTCTCGGATGCCGCCCCAGCCAGCGACGTTCGGGTAAAGATCGGCCCCAAAGCCGCCAGGATCAGCGGCACCATCACCGACGCCGCCACCGGCGACCCGGTCGAGGCCGTCAGCTTTCGCATCTGGCGCGGAATTGGCTGTGCGAGCGGCCTATCCGTCAGCGCCAAACCGAGGTACGATCTCCTCATCCCATCCGGCGCCGAGGTCGCATTGGAAGTCTCGGTCCCCGGTTACGAGGTCTGGCGCTACAACCCCGGCCCCAACGTTGGCGAACCAACCTGGCTCAGTTTGCCGCCCGGCGCCCGCATGCCGCTGAACATCAAGCTCCAACCCATCACCAAAACAACCCGAATTGCGACCACCCAGTGAGACTTGTATTTCCATCGGAATGGGGACGGCGCTGGCCGGATTAGGCGGTTGACGGTCACCACCAGCGCCGCCATCACTAGCCGAGAAAAAGGTCCGGATCAATAGATGTATCCAACAGGCCTAGCGCCAGTGCCCGCGGCGGAAACCGTACCCGCGGCTCGATTGCACCCACACGCCGGGGACCCACACCGCGCGCGTGTGCGGCGGGCGCATCCAGCGGCCCGGCGCCCAAACGTAATTGCGGCCGCGCCAATCCCAGAAGCCTTCGGCCCACACATAGCCCGGACCCGGCGCCACTCCGATGACGGCGTATCGCGGCGGCGGCGGCGCGAAGCGCACATATACGGCGCCGTTGGCGGCACAGGCGCTCAACAGCGTGCCAATCATCACAAATCCCGTGGCCAGCAATTTCCTTTTCATTGTTCCTGCCTCCTATGGCGTGAAACGCGCCGCTGGGAGCCTGAGTTGCGACTCTGAACTCAAGTTAATATTAGAAAGCATTCATCCGGTAGTGTTGTTCAACGCACGTTTCAGACACTACCATTCATCCAGAGGCGCGTTTTCTGGTCCACAATGAACGTATGGCAAAGGTCACCGAACTCCATGTAAACGGAAGGGGCCGGCAGATCGATGCCGATGCGGACCGCACCCTGTTGAGCGTCCTGCGAGACGATCTCGACCTGACGGGCACCAAGTATGGCTGCGGCGAAGGGCAATGCGCGGCCTGCACGGTGCTCGTCGATGGCACGGCCACCAAGTCGTGCCTCACCAAAGTCGGAACCGTGGCGGGCAAGCGCATCACCACCATCGAGGGCCTGGCGCCGAACGGCAAGCTGCATCCCATGCAGGAAGCTTTTCTGGAAGCCGACGCCATGCAGTGCGGGTGGTGCACGCCGGGGATGATCCTCGGCGCCGTGGCGCTGCTCGAACACACGCCGCACCCGAGCGACGCCGACATCGTCAGCGGTATGAACGGGCACATTTGCCGGTGCGGCACATACGGGCGGGTGGTGCGCGCCATTCAAACGGCGTCGAAGAACGGAGGCCGGGCATGAGACGGCGCGATTTCTTCGCGGTGTTGGGCGGCGGCATCGTGGTGCTGATCGCCGACGATTCGGACGCGCAGGAAAGCGGCGGCGGCCAGCGCCGCGGCACGCGCGAGCAGGCGCCCCAGAATCTCAGCGCCTGGCTGCACATCGCCGAAACCGGCCTCGTGACAGTCTACACCGGCAAGGTGGAAGTGGGACAGAATGCGCGAACCTCGCTGACGCAGGCGGTAGCCGAGGAACTGCGCGCGCCGGTGGCCAACATCCGCATGGTGATGGGCGACACCGATCTCACGCCGTTCGACATGGGCACTTTCGGCAGCCAGACCACTCCGCAGATGTGGCCGGTGATCCGCCGCGCGGCCGCCGTGGCGCGCGAGACGCTGGTGGACCTGGCGTCGCAGAAGTGGACGGTGGAACGCGCCTCCGTGCAGGTGGCCGATGGCAAGGTCACCGCGGGCAGCCACACCGCCGGCTTCGGCGAGATCACCAACGGGCAGAAGTTGACCAAGACCATCCCCGCGAGCGTGGCGCTGGCGGCCGCCGCCGAGTGGAAGGTGGCCGGCCACTCCATTCCGAAAGTCAACGGACGCGAGATTGTCACCGGTGCACACAAGTACGCGTACGACGTGCGTCCCAACGGGGCGCTCTACGGCAAGGTGCTGTATCCGCCGTCGTTCGGCGCCACCGTGGCGTCGCTCGATAGCTCAGCGGCCGAGGCCATGCCCGGCGTGAAAGTGGTGCATGACGGCGATTTCGTGGGAGTCGTGGCGCCCGATCCCTTCACCGCCGAGAGAGCCGTGGCGGCGTTGAAGGCCGAATGGAAATCGCTCGCCGCGGAAGCTTCCAGCAAAGACGTCTTCGCGTATTTCAAAAAGAACAGCCGCGACGCCGCCGCAATCCCCAACCTGACGGCCTACACCGTGGCCTACATCGCGCATGTGCCGCTCGAGCCGCGCGCGGCCGTGGCCCAATGGAGCGATAACAAGCTCACTGTCTGGACCGGCACCCAGCGGCCCTTCGGCGTGCGCAGCGAGCTGGCCGGCCATTTCAATCTGGCGGAAGACGACGTGCATGTGTTCATGCCGGACACCGGTTCCGGTTATGGCGGCAAGCACAACGGCGAAGCCGCCTACGAAGCGGCGCGACTCGCCAAGGCTGCGGGCGCGCCCGTGAAGCGCAACTGGACGCGCGAAGAGGAGATGACCTGGGCCTACTTCCGTCCGGGCGGGCTGATCGAAGTCAGCGGCAAAGTGAACCCCGACGGCACACTCCTCGAGTGGGAGTTCCACAACTACAACTCGGGGCCCTCCGCTTTGCAGACGCCCTACGACGTGCCCAGCAAAAAAGAGCAGGTGCACCAAACCAAGACGCCGCTGCGCCAGGGCTCCTACCGCGGCCTCGCCGGCACCGCCAATCATTTCGTGCGCGAATCCTATATGGATGAGCTGGCCCATTCCATTCAACTGGACCCGCTCGAGTTCCGGCTGAAGAACGCCAAAAATGAGCGCCTGCGCAGCGTGCTCGAAGCGGCCGCCGACAAGTTCGGTTGGAAGAGCCGCAAGAAGACTCCGGGCCGCGGCTTCGGCATCTCAGCCGGCTTCGAGAAAGGCTCCTACCTGGCCAACTGCTGCGAGGTGAGCGTCGCCGCGGGCGCCGTGAAAGTGGTGCGCGTGGTGGCAGCCTTCGAATGCGGCGCGGTGGTCAATCCCGAGCATCTGCGCAACCAGGTGGAGGGCGCGGTGGCCATGGGGATCGGCGGAGCGCTCTTCGAGCACATCGATTTCGCCGGCAACCAGATTCTCAACGACCGGCTCTCGCGTTACCGCGTGCCGCGTTTCGCCGACATGCCGTCGATCGAGACCGTGCTGCTCGACCGCAAGGACATTCCGTCGGCCGGCGCGGGCGAGACTCCCATCATGGGAATCGCCGGCGCCATCGGCAATGCCATCTTCGACTCGACCGGCCAGCGGATTCGTTCGCTCCCCATGGTGCCCGGCAAACTGGGCGACGCGACCGCGCCCGCGCCGGCCGCCGGAAACTGAACGATTAGTTTTAGGATGACGCGGTTATTGGTTACGGCTACGCCTCGCAGCAGGAGTATACTCAGGGACGCCGCAAGAATCACTAATCTTGGCAAAGGGCAACCCGGGGCATACCCCACCCGATCCGCGATATACTTCTGAAAACCCATGAAGAACGCGCTGTTCATCGCCCTTGGCATCTTTACCGTGTGCTACCTCGCGATCTGGCTTTCCGCCATTTCCCGAGGAGACGGACACCGCCGCCGCCTGCCGGGGCCGCTCGATGCGGGGATCGGATTCTTCACGAATTTCCTGGACACGCTGGGCATCGGCTCATTCGCCACCACAAGCTCGATTTTCAAATTATGCAAGCTGGTCCCCGACGAGCAGATTCCCGGAACGCTGAACGTGGGTCACACGCTGCCCACGGTGGCTGAAGCCTTCATTTATGTGGGATTGGTGCAGGTGGACCCCGCCACGCTGGTCTCCCTGATCGCGGCCTCCGCGGTGGGCGCCTGGTTGGGCGCCGGAGTGGTGAGCCACTGGCCGCGCCGCAAAGTCCAGATCGGCATGGGGAGCGTGCTGGTGCTGGCCGCATGCCTGATGCTGATGAGCCTGTTTCATTGGGGACCCGGCGGCGGCAACGCCATGGGCTTGGCCGGTCCGAAGCTGGTGGCCGGCATTTTGGGCAATGCCTTACTGGGCGCGCTGATGACGCTGGGCATCGGCCTCTACGCGCCCTGCATGATTCTGATTTACCTGCTGGGGATGAATCCGCTGGCGGCGTTCCCCATCATGATGGGGTCGTGCGCGTTCCTGATGCCGGTGGGCAGCGCTCGATTCATCCGCACCGGAAGCTACAATCTGAAATCGGCGCTGGGGCTCGCCATCGGCGGAATTCCGGGCGTGCTGATTGCCGCGTTCATTGTGAAGTCCCTGCCTCTTGGTGCGGTGAAGTGGCTGGTGATCGGGGTGGTGCTCTATACGTCTTTCATGATGTTGCGATCGGCCCATAAGGAACGCGGGACGCGCCTGGCGAATGCGCACGCGGACCTGCCCGCCGATGCTACTGCCGAAGCCGCGGCGGAATAGACAGACCGCGAGGAAATCATGCGCCGGGCCAGCAAACACTCACTTTCCCGACTCCGATCTGACCCGCGGGCCGGGAAACGAATCGCCGGACTCGGTCGATTCGCCTCCGGGAGACCAGACCTTGGATCAAACAACAAGCATTTGAAACGCTTCGGTAGCCTCAAGGTTGGGGGCTTGAGAGGCTGACGTCGGGTGCGCAAATGGCGGATGGGCCGGAACGGACTCTTCCTGCCGATGCTTCCTGCCAGCGAATGGGCCTGCCTTTAACGAAGGGATCTACTCTGCGGCCGCTGAAGAAGTACACTGTAGTTGATGATGGAAGCTGAGGTCCAGTACGTTTTCGACCAGACCGGAGAGCCGACCGCCGCGATTGTACCGATCTCGTTGTGGCGCGAAATCGAATCGGAACGGGAAACCGCCTACCTCCTAAAGTCGGAAGCGATGAAGCGCCGTCTGCTGGACGCCCGAAAGCGTCAACAAGGTCTCTCGTTGGACGAAGCCATTGAGAAACTTGGAATTTGACGGCGCTGCTTTCGAGGACCTGGCATGGTGGGTGGAACATCATCGGGCGCAGGCCCTTCGTATTGTCCGTCTGATCCGGGATGTTCAGCGAGAGCCCTTTCCCGGCCCAGGAAAGCCCGAACCCTTGAGGCATGAATTGAAAGGCTGCGGGTCCAGGCGCATCGATCGGGAACATCGCCTTGTCTACGAGGTATTGCAAGACAAAATTCGGATAGTCGCCTGCCGGTATCATTATTGAACCGAAGTCTCGGGGGAGCAGCCAGACGGCTGGCTTCTCACTCCGGGATCAGGCTCATCTGCCGTGGATCGGTGGCTGGCGGTTTCGGCGCGGCAGGGCGCTGCAAATCGTCGTGGCTGGGATCGAACTTCCGGATCAACTGGTTGAGCTTGAGGGAGGTTTCCCAGATCTCGAAGATCAGGTTGCAGCGCGCGCAGCCCGCCTTGATGCCGCCTTGGCCGTCAACGGCGGGATTGTAGCGCTTGTGCCTGGCGCAACGGCCCTCGAACTTCCTGGATCGGATCTTCAAACGCACTTATTGTAACCCGCGACGGAGCGGGGTGGCGAGGTACAATTCGAGTAAATGCCGTCGGCTGGCTACGTCAAATGGGCGAAGTTCCGGGCGCTCGCCGTTTGCCTGGCGGCGATGGCGGTGCTGGGCACCATGGTGTATCTGCTTACCGGCGGTTCCCTGCTGGAACAGCGAGCCCGGATCTATCTCTACATCCCCGACGCCACCGGTCTGGAAAAAGGCTCGCCGGTTCGCGTCGATGGCATCGATGTCGGCAAGGTGAGCGCGGTAGAGCTCACCGGATCCAACCGGTCGGATCGCATCGTCCGCGTGACTCTGGCCATCACGCGCGAGCGCCTGGCCAGCTTCACCGCCGATTCGGTGGCGCAGTTGAGCGCCGATACGCTGGTGGGGGATCAGTTCGTCGACGTCACCAGCGGGACCGCCGTTCAATCCATTCCGGACGGCGGCGAGTTGATCTACAAGAACCAGCCCGAGTTGGTGAAGAGCCTCGACCTGACCCAGTTCACCCAGGAGTTGCGCGTGGTGGATGCGACCTTGACCGATCTCGAACAGGGGCGCAGCCAGTTTGGAAAGTTTTTCCAAGGCACGGAGTTTTACAACGACCTGAGCCGGCGTCTCCACGATCTACACGCTGGAATCCGCGCAGCGGTCGGCACGAATACTGCCGTGGGCAACCTGTTGAACAGCGACCAAATGCACCGCCAGGCCGGCGATTTGCTGGCACACCTGGACCAGAGCCTGGCGCAACTCGAATCGGGGCAGGGCGATTTCGGACGGCTGTTGCGCGACAGCGGCCAGTACGACCAGCTTCTGGCCAGCGTGCGGGACCTCCACAAATCCGTGGCGAGCCTGGGTGGCGGCCCGCTGCTCGAATCGGAGGCGCAGTACGCCGAGTGGAATCAAATGTTGGCCGGGTGGATCCAGCGGGTGGACGAACTAAACACCAACCCGATGCTCCTCACTCCGGCGGTGTATGAGAACCTGAACGGCGAAGCCAGGGAACTGCGCGACACGCTGCGCGAGTTCCGCGAGAATCCGAGGAAGTTCCTGTGGGTGAAAATCTTCTAGGGGCGCCGGCGGTCTTTGCCGCCGGTAACCGCGCCGATCCCGCAGAGTGGCGATGGTCAGGAGCGCAAAAGGCACCGGCGGCAAGACCGCCGGCGCTACCAGCTGGTGTTGTCGTTTACAATCTGATTTGCCCCAGATCTCCTTCGAAGTGGTCGCCGAATGCTCCCACACGCGCGCTCGCGCCGGTCTGCTGCACACCCCGCACGGCACCATCGAAACTCCCGTTTTCATGCCCGTCGGTACGCAGGCTACCGTCAAGGGCCTCAGCCAGCGCGACTTGGCCGAGGACCTGGGCGTCAAGATCCTGCTGGCCAATACCTATCACCTTTACGTGCGGCCGGGCCACGAACTGATCCGCCAGATGGGCGGGCTGCACCGCTTCATGTCCTGGCCCAACGCCATCCTGACCGATTCCGGGGGATTCCAGGTCTTCAGCCTCAAAGCGCTTCGCAAGATCACCGACCATGGGGTGGTCTTCCAGTCGCACCTCAACGGCGATCTCCACACCTTCACGCCGGAATCCACCGTGGATGCCCAACTGGCATACGGCAGTGACATCCTGATGGCGCTGGACGAGTGCCCGGAATACCCCGTGAGCCACGAATACGCCCGCGAAAGCATGCACCGCACGCTGCGCTGGGCGCGCCAGGCCAACCAACACTACCTTGGCCGTATTGCCCAGAGCCCCACCCGCCACGCGCTGTTTCCCATCGTTCAGGGCTCCATGTTCCCTGACCTGCGGCGGGAGTGCGCCACCGGGCTGCTGGATCTGGATAGCGACGGCTACGCCATCGGGGGCCTATCCGTGGGCGAACCCCGGCCGCTCAGCCTGGAAATGGTGGAAGCCACGGAAGCGATTCTTCCCCGCACCCGCCCGCGCTATGCCATGGGAGTCGGGATGCCCGACGAACTGCCCGAGTATGTGGCCCGCGGGGTGGACATGATGGATTGCGTACTGCCCTCGCGCAACGCCCGCAACGGCTACCTGTTCACGTCGCAAGGCCGCGTCATCATCAAGCACTCGCGCTACCGGGACGACCCGAGGCCGATCGACGAAAACTGCCGGTGCTACACCTGCCGCAACTATTCGCGGGCCTATCTTCGCCATTTGTTCTTATCCGGAGAGATTCTGTACGCGTCCCTGGCCACGCGCCACAACCTGCAACGCTACCTTGACATCATGGGTGAGATCAGGCACGCTATAATATCGTTTACATATCCCGAATACTTGCGGTGTGTGCGCCCGGCCGCGCTTGATGCCGGGTAGCCCCGATTTGGTCACAACGTGCTCCTAAACCTTTTTCTGCAATCGGCGCCGTCCGGCTCCTCCCTCGTGGGATTGCTCCCGATCCTGCTGATTTTCGGAGTCTTTTATTTTCTCTTGTTCCTTCCCATGCAGCGCCAGAAAAAGAACACGCAGAAAATGCTGGCCGGACTTCAAAATGGCAACACCGTGACCACCAGCGGAGGAATCATCGGCACCATCGTGGCCACCGACGATGACGACCAGACGCTGGTTTTGCGCGTGAAGCCGGACAACATCAAAATCCAGGTTTCGCGAGCCTCGGTCTCGAGCCTGATCTCGGGTGAAGGCAAGAAGTAGTACGAAAACCTATTTAGCAGGCATTCAACTCCCATGCGAAAGAATCTGACTACGCGATCGGTGATTATTGTTGCGACGATCCTGGTGTGTATTTTCGGGATCATCGGTTTTCCCACGTCCAAGACGGAACTGCTCGACCACCTGAAGGAGAACATCCGCCTCGGCCTGGACCTCAAGGGCGGCAGCCACCTCGTGATGGAAGTCCAGGTGCAGGACGCCGTAGTGGGGGATGCCCGCCAGTCGATCGAGCGCCTGCAGGAAGAGCTCAAGAAGCAGAACATCAGTTGGACCGGCATGGATGTCAGCGACGTCCATACGGTGGCCGACGCGGGCAATGTGGTCATCACCATCAAAGGCATCGCGGCCGCGCAATCGGGCGACTTTCGCAACCTCATCGGCGCGAATTATTCCACCTACGTTCTCACCACCCTGAATTCAACCGACTATTCCATGAAGATGAAGCCGTCCGACCTGCAAGAGTTGAAGAAAGAGACCGTGGCACGGACCATCGACACGATCAGCAACCGCATCAACCAGCTCGGCGTCGCGGAATCGTCGGTCCAGCAGTACGGCCAATCCGGTTCCGATTACCAGATCCTGATTCAGTTGCCCGGGGTTGACGATCCGGCTCGCGCCAAGAGTTTGATCGGCACCACCGCCATGCTTGAGATTACGGGCGTCGACAAGACCCATGACACGGCCTTCTCCAGCCGCGAGGATGCGCTGGCGAAACTCGGCGGCATTCTGCCGCTGAACGAAAAGCTGGTGAGGGCCAAGCCGCGGGCCGGCGCTCAGGGCGAGGAATGGTTTCTGGTCAACAAGATCCCCGTCATCACCGGCCGGGAAATGCGCAACGCGCGGGCGGGCCAGGACGACGTGAGGAAGTGGCAGACCAGCTTCACGCTTTCTCCGGACGGCGGCAAGAAATTCGGCAAGTTCACCGGGGATCACGTCAACGACAAGCTGGCGGTGATTCTCGACAACCAGATCGTCAGCGTGGCCACCATCAACGAGCGGATCGAAGATTCCGGCCGCATCATGGGCCTCGGCAGCGACGAGGAAGCTACCGATCTGTCGCGATACCTTCGGTCGGGTTCGCTGCCCGCGGGAGTGAAGCCGCTGGAAGAGAATTCGGTGGGACCTTCGCTGGGAGCCGACTCGATTCACCAGGGCATCGTGTCCGGTATCGCCGGCCTCGCGGCGGTGGTCTTCGTAATG
>JBEKQS010000152.1:0-12745 GCA_049519475.1 Bryobacteraceae bacterium
CTAGCAGGATCACTGAGCCAGATCCTGTGATGACAGCCCCCGGCAATCCGTCGGCCTCTAGCAGGTCTCGAACTGTGGCGGGACTTTCTCCCCATGGTCAATGCAGTCGGCGGCAACACGCAAAGCCAGCGCCCGGACGGCGGAAATCGCCGCTTCGCGAGTTGGACCGTAGGCCATTACGCCGGGCATGGATTCAATGTCGGCCCACCAACGGCCGTCATCCTCCTGCCCGAGGGCGATGGGAATCGATTCTGGCGAGATCATTTCCATCGGTCTTGCGACCCCCCTGCCGATACTATAGCTTCCCTGATAACATGCTGACCCGGCCAGGAAGCCCCTGGACGCCCAACTCCCTCAGGTGAACGCCCTGCGCTCCTATCACAACCACGCCGTCCCAATGCTGTAAGCCAGCACAGCCAGCACCACCAGCGTGATCGCCATGTACACGCGGTCGCGCTCCAGCGCAAATCCCACCAGCGAAAAAATCACTCGCGCCACCGGCGTCGCGATCAGGATCAGCAATCCGAGCTGCATCACCGCTTCCGGTCCGCTGAACATCCCCAGCGATGCGAAGCCGCGCGGCCCCGCGTGGAAATGGCGGTAATCGACCGGGGTCATGCCGCGAGCCGCCAGGGAAACCGGGGACGGACGGGACGATTCCAAGCGCTGGCGGCGGTTTCCACTGTGAGGCACTGATCTCAGCCAGTGAACCACCCGAACAGTTGAAGGCTTGCCTCTCCGCTTCTAGCCCCGATACGCACTCTGGAGCCGGGTAGCGGCGTCCCGCTATGCGGCTAGATCTTCTATAATGAGGGCGTGCAAGCACACTGGAGAGAGACTACAGTCGGCGAGCATGGCGAACTTGTTTTGGAGGGCCTCCCATTCGAGCCCGGCCAACCGGTTGACGTATTGGTGGTCTCGAAGACCGCAGGTTCAACGGCACTCGGAAGCCGAAGCCTTCGAGAGTCGGTTCTCGAGTTTCGTGAGCCGTTGGAGCCTGTTGCCAGCGAGGACTGGGACGCCCTGCAGTGATTCTGCTGGACACCCACATCTGGGTCTGGTGGGTTTCTCGCCCGGATCGGCTACAATCCAGGCACCGCGAGCTCCTCGAACTTGGCGTCGGCTGACCAATTGCTTGTCGCAACGGCCCGCGTCATTCAGTGTCCTGTCATGACCGAGGACGGCAAGATTGCAGCGTATCCGCACGTCCGGCTTGCTTAACCCTAACCGAGCCACGCCGACCCGATGCTATACGCCAGCACCGCCAGCACCAAAATCGTGATCGCCATGTACACGCGGTCGCGCTCCAGCGCAAATCCCACCAGCGAAAAAATCACCCGCGCCACCGGCGTCGCGATCAGGATCAGCAACCCGAGCTGGATCACCGCTTCCGGTCCGCTGAACATCCCCAGCGATGCGAACCCGCGCGGCCCCGCGTGGAAATGCCGGTAATCGACTGGGGTCATGCCGCGAGCCGCCAGGTACCAGATGCCTCCTCCCAGCACCACCGAGGCCGCCAGCGCCACGCCCACCCGCAGTAGCGTCCCAATGATCAACTCCAGCCGCCGGTCCGTCATTTCAAGCCCCCCGCCACGCCGTTGTAGATCATCTCCATCGCCAGCACCGCAATCACCACGGCGAAGATGCGGCGCAGCGCTCGCGTCTTTGCGCCCATCAAGTGCCGCGCGCCCGCCAGCGACCCGGCCAGCACTCCCAGCATCACCGGCATCGCCAACCCCGGCGTGATGTAACCCTTGCCCAGGTAAATGCCGACGCTCGCCGCCGCCGTCACCCCGATCATGAAGTTGCTCGTCGTGGTGGAGACCTTGAACGGGATCAGCATCACCTGGTCCATCGCAATCACTTTCATCGCGCCCGACCCGATGCCCAACAGCCCCGAAAGCATTCCCGCGCCGAACATCAGGCCAAAGCCCGTCTTCACCCGCGCCACCAGGTACGTCACGGCTCCGTCCGGTCCCGGATAGCTGCTGTTCAGTTTCAGCCGCGCCGCCAGCGGATCGGCCGCCCGTGCCTCGGACCGCTTTGGTTCCTTCAAGGCGAGCCACGCCGAGTAGAGCAGCACCGCGCCGAACGTCACAGCCAGCGCCGCGACCGGAACCGCGGCCATCAGGAACGCGCCCACCACCGCACCGATCGTGGTGGCCACTTCCAGAAACATGCCCACGCGGATGTTGGAGTATCCTTCTCTGACGTACGCCGCGGCCGCGCCCGAGGACGTCGCGATCACCGAAACCAGCGTAGCTCCCATGGCGTAATGCATGTCCACGCCCAGCGCCAGCGTCAACACCGGCGTCACCACCACCCCGCCGCCCAACCCGGTGAGCGAGCCCAGAAATCCCGCCAGCGCGGAAACCGCGAACACAATTCCGGAAAACACCAGCACATTCATAATTGCATCTGTCTTCTGACTTCTGACTTCTGACTTCTGACTTCCATATCCCGAAGGGATATCGAGGGCGGAGCCCTCGCTCACTCAACCCTGCGATTCCCGCTCCAGTCCCGCACGGTCCAGAATCTGCAATTGATGCCCCTCGATCCGCACCAACCCTTCGGCGCGGAAGCGCGCCAGGTTCCGCGACACCACTTCGCGCACCGTGCCCAGCCGTGACGCCAGTTCCTGGTGCGTGTGCGGCAGGTCGAACGCATCCCCGCCGGCTTGCCGCGAAGCGTCCAGCAGAAGCCGCGCCAGCCGTTGCGTCACGCTGCCGAACGTCATGGCCTCCACCAGCCCCACCAGGTTGCGCAGGCGGCGCCCCACCACTGCCAGGATCTTCAGCGCCACGTCGGGATACTGGCGGCACACTTGCTGGAAGTCGCTCTTGTTGACGAACAGCGCCACCACGGGGTCCACGGCGCGCACCGAAGCCGGATAAGGGCCGCCGTCGAACAGCGGCAGTTCCGCCACTGTGCAAGGCGCCGGCTCAAGCGACAGCATCAATTCCCGCCCGCCCGAGGACGTCTTGAAGATTTTGACGCTTCCTTCCGCAATCAGGAAAATGCCGGCGCACGGTGCACCTTCCCAAAACAACATTTCCCCGGCCGCGAAGCGGCGCTCCACCGCCCTCTGTACGAGCGCCGCGATTTCGTTCTCGCCCAGCCCGGCGAATAGCGGGATATGCGAGATCAACTCTGTTTTCGGAACCAATCCGTATGGTAGCGCGGCCGGACCCGGGATCTACCGCTTCCCGGCGCTTTCCGACCAGGGCGGCACAATGCCGTTGACGCGGGCATAAGCCACCAGTTGGCCCATGTGCTCGTTGGCGTGAACGATGATGCGGAGGTACATGCCATCCACCGTCGCATCTCTGTCTTCAATCTTGACCTTGCGCTGCAACTCGGCGGGCTTTATGCCGGCATGCGCGGTCTTGACGGCTTCCAGCGAACGCTTCAGCCAGTCGATCACCTTGGCCTTCTCGGTCACCGTCTTTTCCAGGTCGGGCGAGTTGAGGTCAGCGGGCATTTTCGGGCCTGTGACACTCAGCAAATAGAAGTTCGCCAGTGCGATGTGCATGAAGACTTCGCTCGTCGACCGCACGCCCGGTCCGGGCCGCCACGCGAATTTTTCGGCCGGAATCGCCTCCGCCAGCGCCACCAGTTGCTTGGAAACATGCACCCACTCGCCGTCATAGCCCTGCCAGAGCCCCTCTAATGGGTCCGTTTGAGCTTGCAATGCCGCCACGCCCGATAATGCCATGGCCAGTAGAAATGTCTTCACCATGCCTCCTCGTCGCGCGCCGCCCGGCGCGTTCTAGGTAGAGTATCACCACCCACTCCGGACTGTCGAAGGAGCGTCGGGCGCTTCAGCCCTTCTGAAACGGATTGCGAATCGTGAGGCCGCCGATCACCTGTCCGTTCTGCAAATCTTCCGAATAAAGCGTTGCGCAAGATGCCTCAAGCGCCGAGGCAATCACCAGCGCGTCGTAGATGTGGTACTTGTGCCGCTTGGCGATTCCGAGCGCCAGCCGGAGTGTCTCGATCGTAAGAGGAACAGGCGATGGACATAGAACCAGAATTGCGTCCAGAGCCGCCAGAACGTCGTCCCATGCCATACCCAGCTTGCGCGATGCCACTGCGGCGAATTCATTCAAGATCTGCACGCTGATCACGCCGCCCGCGGCAAGAAGCGCCTCGGCGGCTTCCGCGCGCGGATCGTCCTTTGCGAACGCGTAGACGATCAGGTTGGTATCGAAGAACGCCTTATCGCCTCGCATTGGCGTCCAGCCGGTTGAACTGGAAGCCGGGAGGCATCCGGCGCCGCAACTTCCGTATCCGCTCCAGGGCCTTCTCGACGCTGCGATCGCGGGCCACTTCAAACCGGCGGCTATCCGCCACCCGAATTTCGATCTGGTCGCCCTCTTTGAGATCCAGCGCTTCCACTACCGCGGCGGGGAGCCGCACCGCCAGACTGTTTCCCCACTTTGCCACTTGCATAGATATACATTCACATTGTATATCAAAAGAGGAAGACCGCCGGCCCTTATAGCGAATTCAGGTAGGCGATCACGTCCGACATTTCCTGCGCCGTGAACCGCGGCCACGCGATTTTCTTCTGGCCCATCATCTCCAGCATGCGCGGGCCGTGTCCCCACAGCGCCGCCACCATGGTGATGTCGGAGTGGGCGTCCTTGCCCTTCCCCAGTTTCGGCGCGCCGCTCCCCGGGTCATCATGGCAAGTGGCGCACCTCTTTTCGGTGAAGACTTTCTTCCCCCGCTCCGCGCTGCCGCTGCCCATGAAATATTGGCGTGCCCAGACGTAAGAGACAATCTGCCGCATCTCGTCCGCGGTGAGGTCCGGCGGCGGCTGCTTCATGTTGGGCTGATGGTCCCACATGTCCACCGCGATATCGGTCATGGTCTGGTTCTTTAGCAGTTTCTCCAGGGCGGTTGCGCCGGTATGGCAATTGGCGCAGCCCTTGGATTGGAACAGCTTCTCGCCTTCTTCCGCCGGCGGAATCTCGAAGTTGGCGGACCGGCCCTTGGTCTCCGGCAGGTTTTGCAGGTAGACCAGCATGTCGGTCAGTTCCTGGCTGGTCAGCCGTCCCCACGCCAGCTTCCGCTGGGCGAATGCCTCGTGCATTTTCGCTCCGTGGTTCCACATCTGCTGCGCCAGCACCACCGCGTCGGCGAGCGATTCCCACTTGGCTACCGGCGGAGCCCCGGCCACCGGCGAGGAGGTGATGCCGTGGCAATCGGCGCAGTGCTGCGCCGTGAATGCCAGTTTGCCGCGCGCCGCGTCTCCGGGCCGTTCGAAATACCGCGCCGAAATGAAATAAGCGAACAGGTCCGCCGCCGATTGCGTCGTCAACGTGGGCCGGCTCACCCCCTGCTTCGTCATGGTCGACCACATCTCCGGCGCGTGATTCCACATCAGGCTGGCCATCACCGCGGGCGTGTAATTGCGGTCGATCCTCTTTGATAGATCGGGCGCGATGGTTCCACCCTTGCCGTTGAAGCTGTGGCAGTGGATGCACTGTTGCGTTTGGAAGAGCTCTTCGCCGCGCCTGGCGTCGCCCGACACGATGCTGGCCCCGAGCGCACTCCCGGCAACCGCCAGGCCCAGCGCCACCACTCCAATCTTGATCATGCGTGCTCTCCTCTAGCGGACCAGCTTCAACCCGGTCATGATGATGTGGGTCTGGAAGCCCTCGAACACATACTGGTCTTCCCGGAATCCATAATACTGCCACTGGCTGTTCCAGAATACGTGCTTTCCCAATGGCAACGAGAACCGCACCAGCGGCTGATAGTACCGCGTCATCCGGCTGCCATTGGCCAGGAACAGCGACCCGCCCAGCGTGAGCTTCGCCTGGAGCCCCGGTATCGTCACGTCCACGGCCCCCGAGGCGGTGTGCGCGTTGTCCCGGTAGTCGGAAATCTCCGGGGTAAAAAACAGGCCCAGGTAATTGATGCTCGATCGCACCGTCGAGCGGTCGTATTCGGCCATCACGCTGATGCGTTTGCTCTTGGCCGGCGCCCAGTAGACCGCCAGTGAACTGTCGCGGCTCTGGAAATTCAGGTTGATGCCGGACGCCGGGTTCTGGTTGTCCAGCACCTGGAACTTGGCCTGCACCGCCAGCGACGCGCTCAACTGGTATTTCGCCCGCGCCCGCCCCTTTTGGTAATTATTCAGGCTCGTGCGGAAATAAACGTGGTCGCTTGTCCCCCCTTCGTAATCCAGGTTGAACGAGAGCTTCTGCGACAACCGGAAATTCGCCCCGGCCAGCGCCACGTTGCGCTTCAGTTGCCCCGACTCGGAGCCGCCCCCAGGCGCGAAGAACGGCGATTGGGGAACATCCGCGTCGCCCCAGATGTAACGGTAGCCGCCGCGCAGCGAAATCTTAGATCCCAGGTCGTACAACACGTCCACCTGCTCCTGGTTGTAATTGACTGCCAGGAGCTGGTTCAGCGGAACAGCCGCCGAAAGGATGTTAGTGGGAAGCGAAACGCTCGAATCGAATCCCATCGCAGCATCATGATACCGGTCCGTCATCCACGATTCGATAATCCGCATCCGCTTCAGCGGCCGGATTTCGAATCCTAGATTGCCGGTGGTGTGCGGCTGGTTGGCTGCTCCCGTTCCCAGCGTTTGCTGGCCGGTGTAGAACAGCAGTTGGTTGATCAGCGCGAAATTGCCGGTCGCCGTTTCCGTGAAGTGGACCGTGGTCTTCGGCTCGCTGTACAGGAACTGCCCGTAGAGGTCCATCCACGAGAACGGGTGCGCCGTCGCCAGCACTTTGCTGTAGATGCTGTTCCCGCGGATGTCATACGCCTGATTCAGTTTGTTGAGCACCAGCGTCTCGCCCAGCAGCAGACTCGTGCGGTCGCCATAGTTGGTTCCGTTGTAGCTCGCCTGGTCGTCGTCCTTGTACGTCGTTCCGCCCTGTTCCAGCGTGATGTGGAAACGGTTGTATTCGAACCGCACGCCGCCGCGATAATTATTGGTGCTGTCGCGCAGCAGGGTGGCCACCGGAAACTCGTCGTTGGAGTCCTGCACGAACTCATCCACCCCGTTTCCATAGCCGGAATTCCGGTCGAAAACCAGGTACGGAACGATGCGTTTGCCCGGCCGCAGATCGAGGCCCACCGTCATCGACTTCCGGTGCGTGTCGAAGGACTGCTCGTTGAATCCGCCCGGCGCGATCGGGTTGGCGTAACTCGGCACCGCGTCGAAGTACGCGATGTTGCGGTAATCGAAAACGAAGTCGTAATCGCCCTGCTTGCGCGCGTCCAGATGAGCCGTGTTGTAAGGATCGCCGCCCCAGCCGTACGCGCTCGCATCCAGCCGGTCGAACAACCGGTGCTTGGGGTCCGTGATCGTGAAGTCCAGCGCCGTTAGCTTGGGGCCTTGTCCCAGATTCAGAACGCTGCGGTATTCCGAATCGTTCCCCCGGATGTCCGACAGCCACCGATACCCGAAATCCACGCTGCCCATGAACCACTGTTCCCCGGTGGGCGCCGGCGACTGGGTCGTGTCCGCCGGTTTAGCGGCCGGTTGATCCGCCGGTTTATCTGCCGGTGCAGCGGGAGCCTGCGCTGTCTGATCGCCGGTCTTGGTTGGCGGGTCCGGCTGCTGCGCAAAAGCCGGAGCCATCAGAAGAAGTGCCAGCAGGAGTCTCATTTGAACAAGTCCCGGCTCACATTGGAGCCATGCACTTTCTGGTGGCAGTTCGTGCAGTTCTGGAAGCGCGGGCTGGTCAGGTCGTGAATCGCCGGCCCCACCGTTCCCAAGCCCCCACCGCCCGCCGTCCCAACCGGCGGAAAGTTCGAATGGCACTCCAGGCACACCAGCAGCACATTCTGCCGCGTCAGCATTCTGGGGTTTGACGACCCGTGCGGCATGTGGCAGGCCATGCACCCTTCCAGCCTCACCGGGGCATGCTCGTATATAAAAGGTCCGGCCATGTCCCCGTGGCATTTGTAACAGCCCGGCTCATTGGCGCTCACCGTCTGCATCATGCGCGGCAGCACCGACCCGTGCGGATTGTGGCAATCCACGCACGACATCGCGCCCTCCGTTACCCGGTGCTTGTAAGGACGCTGGAAACTGGCCCACACGTCCGTGTGGCACTTGGCGCAAAGCTGGTTGATGTCCGCAGTCTTGCGCGCCACCAACCCATTGGGACCGTTCTTGTGAATCGAATGGCATGCCACGCAAGCCACCTGGTTCTTGGCGTGGCTGGAATTGATGCGTCCCACGTGGGTGGGCTGGTTCAGATGGCAGACCAGGCAAATTTTATCGGCTTCCGCCGGCCGCAGCTTGGCGGGCTGGCGGATATCGGCCGCCGACATCGAATCGGCGTGCTTGCTGCCCGGGCCGTGGCAGGATTCGCACGCCTTGCCGTCGAAGCCCCGTTTCTTATCGGCCTCCACGGCGTGGTGAGGATTCTTCTGGAACGCGTTGAAAATGTCCTCGTGGCACGCCTGGCAGGTATCGGAGCCGACGTATTGCGCCGGCTTGTTATCGGGTGCGGATGGAGCGGGGGCGCTCGCTTTCTCTTGAGCGCCCCCGGAAGTAGCGGAACATAACGCGACCGCCATCATGATGAAGACCCAGCGCGCCGCCCGTGGGAAGCGCGCTGGCGGAGACATTAAACCCATGCTCAAATTCCTCGGCGGCCGGAACATGGCCATCCCCTTTATGGTAATTGCCTACTGGCCGACGTGTACCACAGTCACGTCGTAGGCCGCTCCCGAACCGTGACAAACCGAACAGCTTTCGCCAAACAGCGAACTGGTGTTGATGACGGCGTGTGCCATGGTCGGAACGTCGAAATGGCACGCCGTGCAAGCCGAAGTGGTAGGCCCCATCGGGCTAATGAGGCCGGCTGGGTCAGTGACGTTGTTCTTGCCCTCCGGGAAGACGTCCTGGGAACCGCCGGTGTGGCACATGCTGCAGTTGGCCGTGTCGCCCACCGAGCCGTTGAGCATGGCCGGGTAGAGGACGCCGGTGTCGGTGATCGTAGACGGGACCGAAGCGTACGCGGCGCCAAAATCGCTGGCGGCGCCGCCGTGTCCCACAACGATGTAGTCGAGACCAGCCGCGCCCAGTTTGTTACCGGTATGGATCGAGTGGATCATAAACGCGAAGTTGATGGTTTCCGCCGGCGCCTTCGCGAGGGTCGCATTGGTGGACGTTACGCGCGTGCTGGCATCCGTGTTGCTTGGATTGTGACAGATCGGGCAATACGTCACGTTGTTGCGCAGATCGCCGTGGACTTCCAGGTAGGTGTGGCAGTTCTGGCAATTGGCCATCGCCACCACCGTGCGCCGCGGCGTCACCGCCGAGCCATCCACCGAGAAGTAGATCACCTGGTTGGTCCCGGCGTAGTTGGTGGTCACCGCTTGGGTTGTGCCCGGCAGCAGCGTGGCGGAAAGCCGGCCTTCAATGCCGATTACATACGTGCCCTTGGCGCTGGCCGGAACCACGTTGGTGAAGGTGTAGGTGCAGGCTCCAGCGCTGGTGCAGGTCGCCCCTGTAATGACCGATTCGGTCACGTACCCGGGCGTCGACGTGTTGGTGCCGAAGATCGTGTACCCGTAATCCGTCGTCGGACCCGCCATGGTGAGCGAAAGCGAACCGCTGTTGGCCGTGAAGTAGCTCATCGGAACCCCGGCGCCGGCGCTGTTCGTAACCGTGAAGCTCACTGTCGGGGCCTTGCCCGGTGTTCCGCCGGTCACTTTGGTCAGCGTAAAGTTCAGGCCAGGGATTCCCGGCGCTTCATCGCTAACCGTGTGCGCCCCAATGATGGACGCGTCAAACGGCAACTCGCCCTGTGGAATGTGGCAGCCGGCGCACTGTGTGTCGTCGATCTGCGGCAGGTGGACGGGGGTTGTGTCGCCTGCGTATTTAGCGATGGCGCCGGTGGCGAAATTCACATCGTCGTGGCAGGAACCGCAGGCCGCTCGGCTCGGCTCCTTCATCCAGGCGCTGGTCTGCGCCGCCCCGTTCTTCGGGTTGTGGCAGCTTCCCGCGCAGTTCCGCGGGTCGCTGGGGTTGGCCGGGTAAACCACCGTCGAAAAACCGGAGTAGCCGCCGTGGCCATAGATCTGGTACGGCAGGCCGCCGTACTTCACGCTCGGCAGGCTGGAGCCCATGTGGATCTTGTGGATGAATACCTTCATGTCCAGACTCTCGCCCGTGTTCGGATCCACCGTCTGCGGCTGGTGGCACATGATGCACAGTGCCGTACCCACACGCGATCCGCCGTGGAACGAAATCAAGGAGTGGCAGGCATTGCAATCCGCGTCCCGCACCACATCGCGCGGCGTCGGCGTGCCACCCGCCGGAACAAAGTCGAACGTCGCTGTCGCATTGTAGCTGCCCAGGTCATAGGCGGTCAGGCTCCGCGAACCATACACCGCCACGCGGTTCGTGAGGGTCGGATCAAAGCCCGCCGGCGCCGTGGTCTTGAACGTGTAAATGTACTCGCCCGTGGCCACCGTGGTGGTTGTGCCGCCCGAATCGCCACCGGCCTGCGTGCCCGTCGCTCCGCCGGTCACGGCCGTCACCGTGCTCACGTTGTAATCGGTATACTGCTCTTGCCCCTTGGGAATGTACGCCGCGATGAAATGTGGCGTCACCGCGCCCGGCGTGAGCACTCCGGCCTGATCCAGCGGGAGCCCCGTGAGCCCGGTATCAAAAATCTTGTAATCCACCGAAATCACGCCCGCCGACGTGATCTTGGCTGACACGATACTGAAAAACAGCCCTGGGTTGACATACTGAACTGCGGCTTGGGGGGCAACCGATGCTAGGTCCCGAGGCGAATAACTGGTCCTTCTCTGGCCGCTCACCATCGCGATGGAACCGGCGACCAACAGAAGACACAGAATCTTGCGCCCTGCCGCGAAAACCGAAGAAGGATTCCGCATACTTTTCTCCATTAAATCCATTAAAGAGGTTAACGATCAAGATCAAGCTGCCTGCGCGGGGTCCGCGGGAAACACCCGTACACCCCTGGCGACCAAGCCGAGACTACGAGACTACCAGGCAGATTGATTCAGCACATCCTTATCCAAATCGGCGTCGCCCGGCATCAGGCATAAATACTCTTGCAGTATCTTTGCTTTAGAAGCCCTCGGTTTCCCCCAACCTGCGCCCCCCAAGACAACTTGGGTGAGTACCCAGTGCCCATTTTGGGTTAAAAGACGCTAATTGCACCTTAGGCTCAGTTTAGTAACTGTTGGATTTTAGAACCCCGGACCGTGGCAAACCGTACAGTTTTCGCCAGAGGGTAAAACACCCGATCCGCGCACGAAATGCGCCCCACGTGCAAAATGGGCGCGAATTGTCCCTATCAATCCGCCCGGAGGTGGGGCAGGATTTACCCCAATGCCACTTAGTTTTCCAATACTGAACATCTGCACAAATTGTGGGGCAGCCACTCCTGGCTGCCGCCGGCTTTCAGCCGGCGCTTGCCGGGTGCGAGAGATCTCTTTCAGCCCGAAGAAGCCGCCTGAAGGCGGCTGCGGGCAGAATCGCCCGCTCCGCGATTTGTACAGAATACCTGAAATGGGAAAACTAAACTAAGTGAAAACTAAGTGGCATTGGGATTCACCCTGCGCACTGAGGGTTTCCGCGGGCATGCTCCAGCAAGACACCCTCAGGCAAAAAGCGGCCGGTCCCCGGAACTACCGGTCCCGCCGATCCACCGCTTTGGCGTTCTGGGCTCCCTCGACCTGCGTGGGCGGCACCGCGCCGGAGTTCAACAACAGTTCGAACAGCCGGGAGGGCGAACCGGCGGCGGGAAGCGCCGCTTGCCACGCGGGATAGAGTCGCACCGGCCCACGGGCGGCATCGGACGCCGCGGCATCATTCACTACTGCCATGGGCCTCGGGACCGAAGAGGAATCCGGACTGGTGGACGCCGGCAGGAAATGTACCACGCCGCTCCAGGTGTTGGTGATGCCCTTGTCGTCGGTGCCGGTGATCTGCCAGGCGCCGTCCCATGGCGGGTTGCACGGGCATGTGGCGATGAAACCGCCGGAGAGTGTGCCGTTGGCCGGAAGGCGCGTCGAGCCGAACCAATTCGCGATCTGGCTGCTGTAGTCGGTGCCGAAGACCGTCAGTTTGGTTAAGTTGACGCCCACTCCGCCGATTTCGCTGAGCTGTGTGGTGTAGTGATAACTGCCATCGGACGCCTGGTTGGCGGAGGGCGGAATTGTGAATTGCACGTTGGCCGCGGCGGAGCCCACTGTGAGATTGAGCGGAGGGCTTGCGGCGGTGCCCACCGTGAATACCACCGGGTACACCCCAAGAGCCAGATTGGCCGGCACCTGGAAGTTCACCTGGGTCACTCCGATGCTCCAACCCGGGATGCCCACGAACTGTTGCGTCAACGCTGCCCCACCCAGCGTCATGCTGAACGGCAGGCGAGGCGTGGGCGGTGTGGTGATCGCTGCACCCGACGGGACGTTGCCGGTGGTAACGAACGGCGCCACGTCACCTTCACCTGAGATGTACGCAACCAGGTACTGGCCCGGATGGGCGCTGACGATCGGCGCACCCGATATTGCATCCCAGAAATATTGGGCGGCGCCGGGCGCCGACGCCGCGACGGTAAAGCTGCGGGTAATAACCTGCCCGTTGTTGTTAATGGCGAGAATCGCCGGGCCCACCGGAATCTCGTAGGGGATCTGGAGGTTGATCTGCCCGGGGGAAACGTAGTAAAGCGGCGCGATCAGACCATTCACGGAGGCAGAGACTCCAGCCAGTTGTATCGGC
>JBEKQS010000153.1:0-12722 GCA_049519475.1 Bryobacteraceae bacterium
CCAGTACGCTTCAATGGGGCCGCGATCAATTGATCGCGGAATTTCCCGTTGCTCCCGTTGCTCCTGCTCCAGTTGCTCGCTTCAATGGGGCCGCGATCAATTGATCGCGGAATTAGCTGCTCCTCTATCCTATTCTGTTTTCAAAGACCTCGGGTGCCCGCCGCGAGCGCCTCAACTCAGGCCCGCGCTCGTGGGACATCTCCCGCCAAATCCCCACCGCTAACTCCCCATTCTCCACCATCCCGGCGCCCCGCGAGCACCTCCCGCCTTTTTCGCGCCACCCCACCGCTCGCACATTCCGTCACCTCGTCGTAAACACTGGATATTCCCCGATCTCCCCCTCCAGAACCCGCGCCAGCAACCGCGACTGAATCTCCAGAAGCCGCCGGTAACTCACCCGGTAGTCGAACAGCGGGTGCGTCACCAGCGTATCCATTCGCAGTTCGTACGCCCGGAAAAACCCCTTCCGCCCCGCCGCGCTCAGCGCCACCGACCCGCCCACCCTCACGAAGTCCCGCACCGTCACCATCCCCGTATTGATCGCCGTCAGCACCGCCGAATCCGCAATCAGCGGCCTGAATGGCTCCATCAGGTCCAGCGCCAAAGCCGGCCGCCCGAATCGCGGCTGATGGTAGAAACCGATGTACGGATCGAACCCCACCGCGTAGCTGGCCACCGTGAGGTCCTTCGCCAGCAGACTGTAGCCCAACGAAAGCAGCGCATTCACCGGGTCCCGCGGCGGACGCCGGTTGCGCCCCGCGAAGTCGAAGTCCATAGCCGCCGTTCCCGGTGCCTCGTCCGGTTTGATCATCCCCCCAAAGTCGCCAAAGTACAAGCGTGCGGCATTCCCCTCGATCCCCAGCAACTCGCCCAGCGATTCCGCCCGTTCCGCGCGCTCCGCCATCTCCTTCAGCCCCGCCAGCGTCGCCCGATTCGGTTCCACATGGTTCCGTTGCAGCAGCGTCCTCTGGTTGCGGACCTTTCCCGCCACCAGCCGCCGCGCGATCGCCCGCGCAAAGTACTCCTGCTCCGCCAGCCGGAACTGGCTCCGCCTCAGAAATACGTTCTTCTCGTTCAGCCCCGTGGTGATGCCATAGAACCAGCCGCCCATTGAGAAGTAGCAGACCGGCACCCCCGCCTCGCACAGCGCTTGCACCGCTTGCGTGGAAACCTGCACGTTGCCCATCAGGCTCACCTGGCAAATCTCCCCCAGGCGCACCTCCTGCACCACCTTCTCCTTGTCTTTCACCTGCAGCACAGCGCCCGATTTCCCCAGCCGGAATCCCTGGCTGTTCAAATACAGCGGCCGCAATTCGCTGCGCGGTGTCACCAGCGGTCGCACTTCCCGCTTCGCGCCCTTCCGCCGCGGCGTATCGAACAGGCCGAGTTGCAGCGGTTCCGTCTCAAGTTCCGCCTCGCTCACGAATCCGGTTTCGTCCGGCAGACAGATCCCCACCAGCGAACACCCCGGGCACTTCGGCGAATCCACCAGCGGCGGCGGAATCTCGCCCGCCTCCGCCATCGTCCACGCCCGCGCAATCAGCGTCTCGGTTTCCGCCACCAGCCCGTCGTCGAGCGCCACCCGAACCCGTTGCCCCGTCTTGCGGTAATAGACGATTCCTTCCTCGCATCGGTACCCGTTCTCCCTCAACACGATGCCCTGAACCGCCAGTTGCGCCCGGTCAGCCGGCCAAAGCTCCAACCCGTTCGCCCCCTCTCGCGGACGGCCGTGCTTGTAATCCACCGGCGTCGCCGTTCCGTCCTCCACCTCCACCAGGTCCATTTTGGCGATCACGTGCAGCCGCTCGCTCGACAGCGTGACCGACCGTGAATGAATCGACTGGGGTAAGTCCGCAGCTTCCGGCAGCGCCGTGGCCTTCTCATCCACCCGTTTGTGTTGGATCGCTCCCTCGACCGTATCCGAACTCTCCGCGAACACTCCCTCGACCCATTCATAGAAGAACAGTCGCGGGCAATAGGCGAACTCGTTCACCATCCGCGCCGGCAGATAATCCGGCAACTCGCGCCGCGCTTCGACACCTACCGGTAGAGCTCCCATCGCAGCCTCCGTCAACCGTGCAAAACGGCCGCCGCAAAACGGGGACTGCTACCAATTCCCGCCTTTGGAATTGGATAGCTGTCCCCGCTTTGCCCCGTGTACACGCCCATCTCCTCACACGATAATGCACGGCGCATCCACCGCCGTATACGGTTTCCCCAGCGCCACAATCACGCGATCCCCCCGGCCCGCCGCCGGTCCCAGATTGACGAACAGCACCTGGTCCTTGGAGTGGTCGATAATCCCCGCCAGTTCCGCCCGGCACTTCGCCAGGTCCATGGCCGTCAACTGGCATTCAAACACCGAGAACTGCAAATGGTCCCCATACCCGCGCATAGTCTGAAACACCTTGCGCAGCCGCTTCTCTTCGGCGATGTCGTAGCAGACCAGGTAGGAGGTGCGCATGGGTCTGTTACCCCGCCGCCCCGGCTGCCAGTTCCGCCGCCCGGAAACTCGAAAGATACTTGTTGGGTTTGAACCTCTCGCTCCGATAAACCGCGGTCACCCCGCGGGCCGACAACTCAGTCGCCGGAATTGTGTCCTTCACCAGACCCTCCCATGCAAGCAGTGACCGCAGCGTCTCGATCGAAATCGCCGGTCGCCACACTGGCCAACAGAGGGTAAAATCGCGCCGATCGTGTCGGAATGCCCGCACCTGTAGCTTTCCGCGCCTTCCCGCGAAACAGGGAAACAGCGGCAGGCTCTCAAATGCCAGCCAGACCGCAGCCCTCACGCCCGCATTTGCCATGGAGGTGGGCGCTTTGTAGGTGAACGCGCCCAATTTCATCGTCGAGGGGTCCCACCCCAGCGAGTGCTGATCGTCTTCGTACTTCCAGGGGCCGAACAGCGCCTCCCGGTACGATTCCGCCGCAGGCTTGGTGTTCCTGCCCGGCTTGTCCTCACCCAGACCCGCCGCCAGTTTCCGGCCGTCGGCCAGAAACTTCTGTCGGGCCACGCTCATGTCGAAAGGCGTGGCATCGACTTTTTCATCCCGGCCGCAAACCAGTTCGCTCGCGAACGCGACGAACCATTCGGCCGTCTCCCACGCCCCCGCCTCCAATGCGGCTTCGGCCCGCGCGCGGAATTGGCCGGGAGTTTGTGTTTTGATCTGTTCCTCCCAATTCAGCTCGTCCCGCGCCGCCGCCTTCTTCACGTCTTCCACCAGCGCCTCAACCAGCGCCTCCGGCGTTGCCCCGCCCGGTGTCCACAGGGCTGCATAGTCTCCCCCGCCTCCCGCTTCCCAAGCCAGCTTCGATCCCCCGAAACCAGACAGGCGTTGGCAAACGCGAAGCACCCCAAACGCAGCCATCGCGCCCATGGGTATGTCCGCCTTCAATCCCGTCAGCTCAATCGAAGTCATCAGCGCTGCTCCTGTTCTTCACGCGACCGTACACAGTCCGCCCGTCGCAGAATCGCCTCCAGATACGCGAGACCCCACCACCCGTATTTTCGAGTCATCGCCCAATACCTCTCCGTCCAACCTGAATCCAGTTGCCCTACGCGATGCGCCCCTCGCACGGTAATCTCCTTCCCATTCACCTGCGCACGCACTTCGAAATCGTCGTCCGGCCATATCGGGGGTAGCGCCCGGCCGTACCCGTGGTGTGTCCCGATCAGATGCACAACTAGTTCCTGATCGCAATCCTCCGGCCAGCAAGCCCCGGCCTCAGCCAGCGCCGCCGACGCGAATTCATGACGCGCTCCCTTCGGGTATTCCGATTCCCTCTGTCGCTTCAGGTATTCGCGCGGAGAGCAGCCATCGTTCTTTGCCAGAAACTCGCTGCCTGCGTCCCACAGTGGATCCAGTAGCCGTTGAAACCGCTCGTCGCATTTCCCTAGGTCATGCCGCTCTGCGGCTATCGTGATCGCACCTTCCAGTTGGCCCTCCAGCCCGCACCCCTGCGAAAACTTCCGGGCCTTCTTAACCACACCGGCCGTGTGCCGCGTCAGGGTCATATGTGCGGTTAGCGAACCCGTATCATTTTCGTCCGTCTCGTCCACGTCCCGAGGTTCTGGCCGCTCTGCTTTCTCTTTCACTCCAAACTTCTTGGAGACCACCAACAGTCCGTCGTCCGTATAGGCCTTTGCGCGTCCCCACGCCACGTACTTCCCAGCCTCGGCCAGCTCAGGCACACCCGACACCAGCGCCTCCACCTCATCCGCCGTATCGTCGTCGACGCCGCGCCGGATCGCATCCCGAAGCTCATCCTGTCTCTCCTTCACCCCGGGAAATACCACCATCGGATGGATTCGAATCCGGTACCGCCCCCCTCCCTCCGCCGCCCGCGCATTAGCGCACAGATCACCAATATCCCGAGTTGCATCTTCACAACCAGGATTCCACCCAAACCTGTCGCAGCCGCCTTCTTGAGACCGCACCACCACCGTATCGCCGGGCCTCAATTCACCCGCGCCAATCTTACTGTTCTCCTCACCCCGCCAGATCAGCGCCTCCCGCTCGGGACTCATCGCCTCCTCTTCTGGCGCGACACCCTCCACATCCGCCACTGCAGTTTCCTTCCGCGCCAGCCATCGTCGCGCCGCTCCGTAAGGCAGCGGAAGCGCCTCCGTGCTCAGCGGCGGCGCCGCTGCCACAATCGAAATCCAGTCTTTCACTTTCGCTTCTTCCAGATCGGCTCGCCACACAATTTGAACGTCCGCCGCTTCTAGCGCCTTCTCTCCATGCAGAAATGGAGCGACGTCAGGATCCGCCGCCGGCGTCGGATTGGTTTGCGCCCACGCATCCAAATGCGCTGGAAACACCAGCGGTCCATTTCCCTTGTGCACCGTTAGCCCCGCCCGTGCTTCCCGTTCCGCCAGTTCGCTCATCCGTTTCACACCGAAATCGATCCACTTCCCTCCGCCTTCACTGGTCGCGAATTCGTTCAGCCACTTCCACGTCTCGTCCAGCGCCTCGCCGTAAACCCAGTCCTGTTCCTTACTCCGCTTCTTCAGAATCACCGCTGACGAAATTCCGCCCACCCCCAGCCGGTTCAGTCTTCCGAATCGTTGTCGAAGCGCGTCCAGTGCCGCCGCCTCTGTCACCAAAGCATCGAAATCGAGATCGGCGCCTACTTCCACCGTCTGCGTCGCCGCCACGAACAGACGCCTGCCGCTCTCTCGCGTGCGCCCGGCCCTCATCCGGTCCAGGTACTCCTTCAACAGCGTGTCGCGATCATAAGGCCGTATCCTTCCTGTCAACAGGATCGCTTCGCCCTTGGCTTTCAACTCCTTGTAGGCGGCCCGCGCTGCCCCCACCGTGTTCAGCACCACACCGACCACGTCCGCGCCGCCCTTTGCGAGCCGTATAGCCTCTTCTGAGGCCGCCTGCGCCACGTTCCCGCACTCCCTCAACTCCGCACGCTTCTCCGCTTCCAGTCGCGGTCTCAAACTCTCGGATCTATAGTCCGCCACGTCCAGTTGGAACTTCTCTTCGCTTCCCCCTGCGGTGGCCGACATTTGCACGAACTTCAGTCCCGGTGCTACAGGTTCCTTGCGCCAGTCTTTCCCTTGATAGCGCTCCACCCACTCGAGCGTATCCAGGAACGGTTTCGAAAGATGAGCTTCGTCCACAATCATCAGTGAGTCGCTGCCCACCAGTCCCGCGTGGACTGGTCGCCGCGAATCGCTTACTCCATAACCGCGAAACAGTAGCCTCGAACCCACCTGGTCGACCGTCGACACGCATACCAACGGCTGATTAGGAGCATCCGCCCACGTGTCGCTACGGTACATCCCTCCCCGTAACACTGCTGTGTGCAACGCCCTCGGCCCGCCAAACCGCAGCAACTGATCCTTCACACATTGCAGTTCGGATTTCTCTTCAATGGCTGCCGCCAGGGCCTCCGCGTGCCGCGAAACATCATCCACCACCAGCCGGCGGTCCACAACAAAAAAGGTGCGCAGCCGGGCCTTCCGCTCCAGAGCCGGAATACCCGCCTGCGCCGCCAGCGCAAACACCGCTACGTCGATTACCGACGTCTTTCCGCAACCCGTGGGTACCGCGATCGTCTCCGGCCAGTCACCCGCCAGAGCGCGCGTCGCCAGTCTCTCCTGCCATGGAAACGGCGTGCGCCCATGTACCGCCTCATAGAACTGTGTGAACTCAATGCCGGCCATCCAGTTTCTTCTCCCTTTCCGGCCGCATGAATCCCAGCCCGAAATATCGTCCTGCTCCCAATACCATGGGTCCTCGCACCGCCGTCGCGAACTCAAGCCTTGCGTGCACTCCCCATCGCGCTCGCTGTTCGCCGTCCCGCTGCAATCGGAACGCAGGCACGGGCGGCACTCCATCCACCTCGGAATACGGGCCGTGCTCGATTCCCACGGGATCGGGCAGTCCGATCCGTCGGCAACTTGCCGCCAGAATCTCCTCTACACCGGGCCCCTTCTTCTTCGGAAAGCGATCCAACAGAATCGGCGTTACCGTCCGCCACACTCGTTCAGGACGCGTCCACGTCGCCGCCCGCAGCGACTGGTTGAGGGCCGCCTCCTCCTCCACCTCCACTTCCCAATCCCCAACTCTTGGAATGTTCACCCCGTGCTCTTCCAGTGCCTTGCACGCCCGCAGCACCTGGACGCGCTCCCGCGCATCGGTCGCGCGCGGAAAAATCACCGCGAAGCCCATTAGGTGCCCATCCGCGTGTTCGCGGCCCACAAACGGCAGGCCCACAACCGCGCAATGGGTTTCCTCGTTGTGGCCATGAATGAGATCCGTCATCGGGCCGCCGTTGCCGGCGTTGCTCATCAAGGCCCGTCTCACGGCATCTGTCAACGTCAAGGTCGCCTCAATCGGCAACCCCGGCCCCACCTTCTTCCGGAACACCGCCATTTGCTCGAACTCGGTTCGCAACGGCTCCCTTTCGCTCGCGTCTCCCTTGGCGTCCGTTTTCCGGTATCTCTGCTGGGCCCCCGGTGAAACCCGCTGGTCCGATTCGAACAGCCACCCCAGTTCCTGGAGCCGCCCCTCGCTCGGTACCCGCAGCACCTGTTCGCCTCCCGATTCCGGCGCGTAGTTGGGCTCTGGTGCCGTGTCCGTCACCCGCATCCGCACCACCGAACACGCTTTCCCTAGATATCCCGCCCGGCTCGTCAACCGGTCCAGCGCTTCGGCAATCGCCGGAGCTGGCTCCGCGTCCCGCCAGACAAAATGGACCACCGCTTCCGAAGGTCCCTGTGACGGAAAAAAGCGAGGCTGCTTGCCTCGCGTTACTGGAGGCCCGTCGCCCGCGTAGTTCGTCGGTACGAACGCCATCGGTGTTTTGCCTTCGCCGGCCTCGCCGGCGTGGATGTGCGGTGGCTTCTGCGTTTCGAGCCACTCCAGCGCGCTCTTCTCCCGCAGGTCCGTGCCATTCTCGAAATACGCGGCTGCCAGAGCTGAAAACAACCGGCCCGGATGCGGCGGCCACTCCGAACGCCCTCGGTCATTGAAGTCGCCCGCGAAGGCCCGTCCCAGCAGGTACTCCACCTCGATTGAGAACACGGCTATTCTCCTTCCACGCCGCCGCCCGTCGTGCCGTCGCTATACGCAACCAGTTTCACTAGGTCCGGGCGCGGCTGCAATTCGATCCGCCCCGCGTGCCATGCAAGCCCAGCTTTTCGCGCCGCTTCCAGAGTCCCATTCAGCGCACCTTCTGCCGCTGCCGAATCGAGTTCAAATGTGTCGCGCTCCTTTTCCGTCCTCCCAATCACCTCGAAGCGGGGGGCCTCCGAAGGAACCAACTGGCACCGAGACCGCAACTGATACCCATCCTCTTGGTGCAGCGTCACTGCCAGCAAACCCAGCGCCGCAATCACCGCACGCCCCGCAATGTCGCGCTCCGCCGAACTGCTTCCGTCGGCACCCCGGAAGTGCAGCTTCCTCAACTGTGTCAGCGAAAGCACCGTGGTCTGAATCGCCTCGCGGCACGTGATCCCGCCTGGTCCGGTCTCGCTGTCTGTAATCGATGGCGTCACGTTGCCGTGATTGATTTCCGAAGGTCGCAAGTTTCCTCCGTCTTTCTTGACCTTCTTGCCTGTGCCCGTCGGATCCACGAACTTCCATTGCTCAGGACCCTCCACCTTGGCGATCACTTCGGGAACCAACTTGATTCCCAGGGGATCGATGCGTGATGAAGTTCTTACTCCGCGCACAAAGTCAATCGCAATGATCTCCGACACCAGACACCGCGCCACTTTGGCCGTATTGACCCCTCCCCCAGACTGCGAATCCCAAGTCCCAAACAGCAGCACCGTCGGTGCGAACTCGAAAAACGCCGTCGCATTCCAAGCCCGCGCTGAAACTAACCGTTTCCCATCGTCCGACTCTCGAAACGGCTTACCGTCCCAGATCGAATCACGCAAGATCGCGTCATGCACCCGGTGCGGCACGGTCAACGACGTGACGTCGTGTCCCGCGATGCTCATTTCGAACACCGGCATGGCAAGCCGCCCCATCCGGAAAGCATCCAGTAGCAGTTCTTCAAATCGGTTGGCCTGGCTCTGCACGCTGTCGAGCAAAACCGTCTGCACCGCCTGCCCGTCCAGTTTCCTGGTCTCCCACGCATATGTGCCCTTATCGTAGGTCGGTGGGAAAATTTTATCCCCAGCACCTCCGGCCGGCTGCAACTTGGTCACCGACCGAATTGCCGTCAACCCGCCCGCGCATCCGCGGTTCAATACCTGAATCAATTCGTCAGCAGTCATCGAATCTCCCCTTACCGGAAAAATGGCCTTGCCGGCGGCGCCAAACGCGCCGTCGGGCTCAATGGAATACTCTGCCAGAATCAGAACAAGAAGTCTGATTGTCGGCGTGGCAATGTGCAAGTGGACCGCAGAATTGGTTGCTTGGGCAACCGCTATCCGCCGGGCCAGCCGGCAAGATGGCGGTCTCTAAATTCGGGCGGCCTCTGCGTCCGCGTTGGCTCCTTTCCGCCCGTGATAATATGTTTGTGCTATGGGTGTCTATCACGGACACTCTTAACGTGGGTCGATCTCGTCTGAAGCGAGGTCGGCCCATTTGCGCTAACAGAATCGATATTGCGCTTGACAGAAGCAAAAGTCAAGGAGTATTTTAGCAATTGAACTAAACTGAATGATACAAAGTGCCACCCCGCTCCACGCGCCCCATTGAAGCAGTTTCGTTCAGTTGCTGGACGCCCGAACTCGGGTATTTCCGCGATCAACTGATCGCGGCCCCATTGAAGCTTGATGATTTTTCAACTCGAAGTAGCAGTGACGGCAGCATTCGGCGTCGTGCAGTCTCGCTCCCAAGGAGGCATGACATGCCCCATCCCCGCCGATTCCCGTCCGACACGCTCCAGTATTTCTGGGATCGCTACATCGGCGACGATCCCGAACGCATCACCGAATACGAACAGGCCGAAGCTGAGATCGATATCGCCCGCTTGATTTACAGCGTGCGGACCGCCGCGCCGCTCACCCAGCGCCAACTCGCTAAGAAGGTCGGCACTACCGCCTCCGTCATCTGCCGCCTTGAGGACGCCGGCTACCAAGGCCACTCGCTCGCCATGTTGCGCCGCATCGCCGCCGCCCTCGGCAAGCGCGTCGAAATCCGCTTCGTTCCCGCCGTCAAACCAAAGCGCCCCAAGTCCAGGCGAGTGGCGTAGCGCAAATCCCCAAGGGTAAGCTGGAGGAGGAGTAATCTTGAAAGGTGAGCGGCTGGTCTTCAGCGCCGAAACAGAGACCTCGAAGGCCGGGCAGTGATTGTTTCATTGAATACGGGGATTGGACATGACACGCGACGAGGCGATTGCGGAGATCACCCATAAGTTGGTCGAGTTCTACCAGCCGATTCGCATCTATTTGTTTGGATCGGTCGCGCGTGGCGATGACGGGCCGGATAGCGACCTGGATTTTCTGGTGGTGGTCCCGGACGATGCGCCCGAGCAGAAATTGCGTCCCGGCGCGGGGCGGAGAGCAGTCCGTGGAACCGGGTTCGCCAAAGACATCGTGCCGTGGCGCAAGACCGATTTCGAGGAGCGCGCGGCTTGGGTCAGGGCATCCCTCCCGGCCACCGTCGTGCGCGAGGGAAGGCTGCTCTATGACACCCAGTGAAGCCCGGGCCAGGGAATCGCGCGAATGGCTCGCCAAGGCCGATGAGGACTTGGCCTCGGCGCGTGTCCTCATCGGTTCCGGCCATATCGCCAACGCGCTCTTCTTTTGCCAGCAGGCTGCCGAGAAGAGCCTCAAGGCTTTCCTGACGTGGCACGAACGGGCGTTCCGGCGAACGCACGACCTCGAGGAACTGGGCGAGGCCTGCCGGGCGGTTGATGGCACGCTGGCCGCGCTAATGGAACAGGCGGACGAACTTTCGGATTACGCCTGGAAGCTGCGCTACCCTGGAGCGCTCTACACCCCCGATCTGGAGGAAGCGGAGACCATGTTCGGCATTGCCGGCGGCATTTTCCGCGAAATCCAGTCGCGGCTCCGTAGTGACGGCGTATGAGCCGCACCCGAACCAATGGGACCCGGTGAGACTCGCCGCCCAACTCTTCCCGCTCCTCCCCTACGACATCCCTCCCTGCCTTCCCAAACTTGGCAGCCTCATTGCCTGGTCCTCCCTCCCATTCGCCCACCATCGGTCCTTCCCCTGCGGTGGATTCGGATAGATCTTCCCCGCGCTCCAACATGCCAGCGCCACCGCCAGCACCAGGTCGTCGTGCGTCCCCTCCCGCCACGCGCCGTACTGCTCGTTTCCTGCCAGCGACACCTTCACCTGCATGTCTGCCATCTCTTTCAATAGCGTCGGCCCGTCCGCCAGGTCCCCCGCGATCTGCAGCTCCCGCCGCTGCAACAGCACTTGCATGCCGATAATCAAATCGCGCTTCGGCACCTTGTAATACCCCTGGTCCATCGTTTCCAGGCCCCCGCTCGTGATAATCGCCGGCATAAACGGGCACCCCGGCCGCGCGTTCCGCAGCAGATCGACCACCGGCCTGCCCACTCCCGTACCGTCCACCGCCAGGTGGCATCGGCCCGCCAATTGCCCCGAACGCGTTACTTGCACCACCCGCTCCACCACCTCCGGATAGGGCGTCCCCAGCGGCACCCGTTCCAGGAACCGCAGCCGCAGCTTTACCTCCTTCCGCCACGCCCACATAGCCGCTTCCCACTTTCCCTTCAGCTCGACTTTTGGGGCAGAAACTGGAAAAGAGGTTCGTACTGCCGTAGCCGTGCATTAGAATTGATCCAGGCGCCATGCTGGAAAATATTAATTTGAAGAAGAAACTCTCGCGCGAGGATTACAGACTCGCTCTGCCGGGCTTGCAGCAGCGTCTGTACGATTTGGAGAAGGCCTGTTGGGAATTCGGCATACCGACCGTGATCGTATTCGAGGGGTGGGACGCCGCCGGCAAAGGAACGGCCATTTCCGCCCTGACGCAACGGCTCGACCCCCGCGGATTCAAGCTGTACCCTATCACTGCAGCCCGCACCTACGAGCAGCAACGGCCGTGGTTGTGGCGCTTCTGGCTGAAAGTCCCCAACCGGGGCGAGATGGTGATTTTCGACCATAGTTGGTACGGCCGCGTGCTGGAGGATCGTGTGGAGCAGACCGTTTCGGAGAAGGTGTGGCGTGACGCGTACCGCGACATCGTCGAATTCGAGCGCATGCTAGCCGACGACGGCGCCGCCATCCTGAAGTTCTTCCTGCACATCAACAAGAAAGAGCAGAAGGAACGGTTCCAGGCCATCGAAAAGGACCCCCTGGAAGCCTGGCGTGTGACGGATGCCGACTGGGCCCGCCACAAGAAGTACGGCGAATACCTGAGCGCAACCGAGGAGACGCTCGAATTGACTGAGTCTGAATTCGCGCCCTGGACGATCGTGGAAGCCACGTCGAAATGGCTGGCGCGAAAGAAGATCTTCGAGACGATGATCGCCGCCATGGAAAAGCGCCTCGGGGCCAACGCGCCGCCCAGGGTCGAGGTTAAGGGCGCGGCCGCCAAAGACGCGGCATTGCGGCAGGCGATGGAATCCCTGGGTGGAGGAGGACTCTGATGTTAGAGACCATCGACCTGACGCGAACGCTCGATCGTGACGCCTACGTGCGCGAAGTAACGCGGCGGCAGATTCAGCTTCGCGAGCTGGGATACCAGATCTACTTGCGGAAGCGGCCAGTGGTGGTCGTATTCGAGGGATGGGACGCTGGAGGCAAGGGCGGCGCGATCAAGCGGATCACGGAGAAATTGGACCCCCGCGGCTACGTGGTCTACCCGATCGCCGCGCCGCAGGGCGAGGACAAGACACGCCATTACCTGTACCGCTTCTGGCGCCGGCTTCCGGAGCGCGGGCAGATCGCCGTCTTCGATCGGTCCTGGTACGGCCGAGTGCTGGTGGAACGGGTGGAGGGGTTCGCCAAGGAAGAGGAATGGAAGCGGGCCTTCAAGGAGATCAACTCGTTTGAGCGCCAGTTGCGGGAATTCGGGATGATTCTGGCGAAGTTCTGGGTCCACATCTCCCAGGAGGAGCAGTTCCGGCGGTTCGAGGAGCGTAAGGCGATCGGCTACAAAGCCTGGAAGCTGACGGAGGAGGACTGGCGGAACCGCCAGAAGTGGAGTGTCTACGAGGAGGCGGTCGAAGAAATGCTGGTGAAGACGAGCACCAAGACCGCGCCCTGGTGTCTGGTGGAAGGCAACGACAAATACTGGGCGCGCGTGAAAAC
>JBEKQS010000154.1:0-12683 GCA_049519475.1 Bryobacteraceae bacterium
ATCCATTCGCCCGTGCGAATGTGCCATCCCGTGTCGCCATCGCCGAGCAGCGTCTTCACGCCTTCCATGCGCCCGAACAGAAACACGATGGGCATCAGGAAGGCGAAGTCCGCCAGTGACGGCAGCCACTTGATCGCGAATTGGGAACCTTTGTTTTCCATCGCAGAATCACGCCATCCAGGAACTCGCTACCGGCGTCAGCGCTTCCACCGCCCGAATGCGATCGTGAAAGGAACGAAAGTCCATGTAGTTCACGCGCAACGCCACCTTCGCGCTTTCCGGGGCCCCCATCACCCGCGTCACGGTCCCCTGACAGTGAATACATTTCTGTCCAAATCCGTGATTTGCCGGCAGCTCGATCTCTACCGTCACAATCTGGCCCACGCCGGGCACCGGAATCGCCGGTCCTTCTCCACTCCAGGCGATCACCACCCCGCTGCGGCTGATATTCTCCGTGATCATCGCGGTTCGCACCCACAGCGCTGGCGACATAACGTGGCAGCGCAACTGGATTTCGATTCGCGGGCTCTCGCGCCTGTTGATGTTCTTCATTTCTTTGGACGCCAAGGCGAATTTAGCGCCGCAAGCGCCTCAGTATCAATATAGGAAAAGGGCTATACCCCACTATTGCCGAAGGTTATCAAGGAATAATTGACCTTCTTTTGACCCGCTCTCAAGGCTTCCCAACTCCTCTGCGCCACTCATTTGCGGGGTGAAGGTAACTATCCAGGGCGTATGCGATAGGGTTATTAGCCGTCAATTATCTAATATTTTATTTGAATTACCTACTTCTCGCAAGCTATACAAAAACCATTGTAAAATAATATAAATAAAGATGTTACATGCAAATACCGGTCGATGAATACAACTCTCTTTAATTATTAATCGACTTATAAATAGACAATAATCGCCATAAAATCATGCAAATTGTTATTGACAACCGAAGTAAATAATCGGAGAATAAATGAGAAAAGCCAAACGAATTCCAGGGAATAATTAATGGATGTTCCCGGTTGCCGGAAAAGCGGCAGCGGCTGGCTTGAAAAGGTGGAGAATATGACGCGAATTCTTCTATATAGCGATGAACCTATCTTGGCCAAAGGACTTGAGTCCGTCCTCCGCCAGGTGGAGGGCTTCGACCTGCTGCCAACCTGCGGCAGCGTCGCATCGCTGCTCGAGCAAATGGCCCAGGGCTCCCCCGAACTGGTACTGATGGACCTTACCCCCGAGATTACCTTCGCCGTGCTCAATGAAATGAAGCACGCGATGATGAGCTGCAAGATCGTGCTCTGGGTGAACTCCATTTCCACCGAGCTGGCCTTCCAGGCCATGGGGCTGGGAGTGCGCGGCATCCTCCGCAAAACTCTCCCCACCGACCTCCAGGTGAAGTGCCTGCAGAAGGTGCATGCCGGCGAGCTCTGGTTCGAGAAGGCTCTCACCGACAGTTTCCTGTGCGCCCGCCGCGTGGCCCTCACGCAGCGCGAAGGGCAACTGGTCAGCCTGCTTTCGCAGGGTTTAAAGAATAAGGAGATCGCCTCCACCCTGCTGATCTCGGAAGGCACGGTGAAGGTTTACCTGTCGCGGCTTTTCCAGAAGGTGGGAGTCAAAGACCGCTTCGAGCTGGCTCTGTTCGGTCTCAAGAACCTCACCACGGGGCAACTCCCGGTCGGCGAGAAAGGTCAGCGCGCCAACGCCGGCGCCATGCCCGGGCTGCGCTCTCTGGTGCTCGAACGGCCCGCCGAGCGCGTCGAAAGTCCCACTCGCACCTTCGCTACGCCTCTGCGTCCCATCGCCGGGGGCCGTTACTGAACTCCCGCCGGACGGCCCGGGTGAGCGTCAGGAAGAAATCGCCGATCTCACCCGGGCCAGTGGCGCATCCGCGTGGAAGGTGACTTGATTGCCTTGCCGCTCCACTCCCAACTGCCGCCAGAGATCCGGTAAGTCCACTTCCATCGGCTTCGATCCCATCTCCCCATACAGCGTCATCAGCACTTTTCCGCCCGTGGCTTTATCGCCCGTCTGCAAAGCCCGTTCGATGGGCCAGTCGTTGGCCACGTTGCCGCCGGCGCGGTTGATGGCCCGCAGCGCGTCGACCAGCCCTTTCGCGCACTGCGTCTTCTGGCGGATCCGCACGTCCGCCAGCAGACAGAACAATGCCCCGCCCCAATACGTCCGCCCCCAGGTATGCGTCCGGTCCAACCCCTGATCGCCCGCACCTGGCAGTCCTTGCGGCATGTCCCGCACCATATCGCCCCATACCTTCTCCACCGGCAGAGCCTGGATGGCGGCCCGCGCGATCGGTTCCACATACGTCGCACTGCCTTCTTCGATCCAGTGGCGATCCCGGTCCATCGACGGAAATCCATAGTGCACGAACTCGTGCGTCAGTATCCAGTCGCGTTTCAGGTCGTCTTCGGTCGAGCGCTGGCCCACGCGGATGCGCGTGCGCGCCCCGCCGTCCCCATTTGTCACCCCGCCGGAGACGCCCCGGCGCCCCTGCGCCATCTGGATTTCCAGGCTCGCGTGGCTCACCGGGTAGCGTCCGAAATAGCCCGAAACAGCCCGCGCGCAGAGCGCCACCCAGTCGACGATCTTCTGGCGCGGCAGGTCGAACTGGTCCGAAGTGAAGGTCACATCGATCGCGCCGCCGCCCATTTCGACCCGCACCGGCGCATCCTGCGAGCGCGCCGCCGAGCAAGTTAACAGCCCCGGCAAACATCGCAAAGCCGACCGTCTCGTCATTCCCAGTTCCCCTCTAAAGCCTGCCCTGCGCCGACAAGAATGCCGGCGTTGCAGGCTGGAAAGCCTGCTCCACAGTCCGGACGCATACTCCGCATTCTGCTTGTTACGCCATTGTACGCCGGAGCTGCTCCTCGATCTGCGCGAACTCCGAGTAGGGCGCCAGCGTGCAGTTGGGATGCGTGTTGCCCGTGATCAGCAGCGAGATGCGGCTTTCCGCATCGCGCCGGTAGAACAACACGGCCTGGCGCGCGCTCCCGCCCAGCAGGTATCCGGCCTCGAACCCGATCCCGAACGACGAGCCGGACACCTCACCGATGAAGATGTCGCACTGGCGCAGCCAGTTCATATCGCGCTCGAAAACCATCTGCGGCGTGATGCCGCGGTCGAGCTGCGCGGCGTCGTCGCGCACCAGGTGGCGCGTCAGCACCTGGTGCCCCATTTCTTCGAGCAGCTCCACCGTGCGCCGCGCCGTGTCCAAGGCCGAGCGGTCTCCGGCCACCGTGAATCCGAAATAAACCTTCATGGTTTGTACGGTATCATCTCGCGAATCCGCCGCCCGGCGTAGCCGAAGCCAAACAGGAAAGTGCGGATTCACCGCAGAGACGCGGAGCCGCGGAGAAGAACAGAAGCAGAGTCAAGACCGGAGAGCGCTGAGGAAGCGGAGGTCCCGCGGACGGACAGGCGCAAGCGGCCTGGAAGTCAGGAGTTGGAGTTATTTTCGGAGTGCAGGGCCAGCTTCATTAAGAATACTTAACGGCATTCCTGGTAAACAATTGCCGGCCGGGTCCATCCGTTCTTGACTTTCACACGTATCTCCAGTAGCTTTACCAGTATATTTTCCAAAGCCGGCGATCGCACTCAAGCGCCGGTCAGATTGGAAGCCATTCAAGCACAAGGAGAGGAAACAACATGAAGGTTTCGAAGAGTTCTTTGTTAACAGGTGCGGCTTTCGCCGGCCTGATGGGCGGTACCATGACGCGGCTGGCCGCGGCTCCCTCCGGCGGCATGAGCCCGCAGGACAACAGCCAGAAATCGACCGGCAAGGCCTCCAAGAAGTCCACCGTCGAAAAGCATTCCTGCTCGGGCAAGAATTCCTGCAAGGGCAAGGGCGGCTGCTCGACCAGCGACAACGGCTGCAAGGGCAAGAATTCCTGCAAGGGCAAGGGCGGCTGCTCGACCGACGGTTCCAAGAAGTAACCCTAGAGGGGTTCTCCATAACTCATCAGTTTCGGGGGCGGAGTTTGGTACTCTCGCCCCTGTTTTTTCCTGGTTTTTCATGCCTGCCAACCAATTCAACGGACACTCGGAATACGGGATCGGGATCGGGCTGCGGATTCCGCATTACCGGCACATCTTCGAACAGAAGCCGGTGGTGGGCTGGTTCGAGATCATCTCCGAGAATTTCATGACCGACGGCGGCCGGCCGCTGGCGGTGCTCGATAAAATCCTGGAACAGTACCAGGTAGTGCAGCACGGCGTGTCCCTGTACTTCGGGTCGGCCGAGCCGTTGAACCGCGACCACCTGCGGCGGCTCAAGAAGCTGGTGAAGCGCACCAGGACGCCATGGTTGACCGACCACCTGTGCTGGGGCAGCGTGGACGGCCGTTACACCCACGACCTTCTGCCGATGCCTTACACCTTCGAAGCGGCCGAACTGACGGCGCGCAAGATCCGCGAAGCGCGCGAGTTCCTGGAAGTGCCCATCGCGGTGGAGAACGTGAGCAGCTACACCGAGTTCCACGTCTCCGAAATGACCGAGTGGGAGTTCCTGAACGAAGTGGTGGAACGCGCCGATTGCGGCATCCTGCTGGACGTGAACAACATTTATGTTTCGTCGCGGAACCATGATTTCGACCCCTATGAATACCTGAACGCCGTTCCGCCCGAGCGCGTGGCGCAGATCCACATCGCGGGCCACTCGAAGTTCGAGAAATACATTCTGGACACGCACGACCACCCGGTGATCGACCCGGTGTGGAAGCTGTACGAACACGCCATCCGGCGCGTGGGGCCGACGGCGACGCTGCTCGAATGGGACGACCACATTCCCTCCTTCGACGAAGTGCACGCCGAAGCGTTGAAGGCCGCGAAGTACCTGCCGGCGCCGGCAATGGTGCGGCCATGACCCTGCTCGAATTGCAGCGGCGGATGGCGGGCGCGATCATGGCGCCGCTGGGCCGCGCCGACCGGCTCACCGCGGATGCCCAAGAAGCCAACGCCATCGTCAAGCCCAACAGCCGGCTCACCTCGGTGGAGCGGCTCGAGATCTACGCGCGGAGCTATTGGTATCGCCTTCTCGATTCGCTCTGGGAAGACTTTCCCGGTTTGCGCGCCATCATCGGGTTGCGCGCCTTCGACAAGCTCGCCCGAGCCTACCTGGCTGAGCGGCCGTCGGAATCCTTCACCATGCGGAACCTGGGTCAGCGCTTGGCCGAATGGCTGGAAGCGCATCCGGAATATGCCGGGAAGAACCCGGCGCCGGCGCTCGACATGGTGCGCCTGGAGTGGGCGCACATCGTGGCCTTCGACGGCGAGTCGGAAGCCGTGCTCGGGCCCGAAGACCTGCTGGAACTCGACACCGGCATGACGTTCCGCGTGCAGCCTTACGTGACGCTGCTCGATCTGCGCTATCCGGTAGACGACCTCAGGCTGCAAGTGAACGACCTTCCGGAAGGCCACGCGGGCGCGAGCAACGCCGTGCTGCGGCACAAACAGCGCCGCGTGGCGAGGCGCTACAGTCTGAAACCGGAGGCGGTTTTCGTAGCGGTTCACCGCCTCGACGACGTGGTTTACTACAAGCGGATGGAGGCGGCGGAGTTCCGGCTGCTGCGGGCGCTCGGCGCAGGCAAGCCGGTGGGCGAAGCCATCGACAGCGTGTTTGGAGACAGCGAGCAACCGCTCGACGAAATCCGCGCCCGGATGGAAGAATGGTTCGCATCCTGGTCGCGCAACGGGTGGTTCTGGCGCCCGGGAAAGGCCTCATGAAAGCTACCATGGAACGGCTGTACCGGCTGCTGATTCAAGCGGCGTCGAGCCTGCAATCGCCTTTTCTGCTGGCGGTGCGTCTTTACTGGGGCTGGCAGTTCGCGCAAACGGGATGGGGCAAGCTGGGCAACCTGGACCATGTGACGCAGTTCTTCACATCGCTGGGAATCCCCGCGCCGGGGATCATGGCGCCATGCATCTCGGCGCTGGAATTCGCGGGTGGAATCCTGCTGGCGCTGGGGCTGGGCTCGCGGGCGATTGCGCTGGTGCTCGGCGCGGACATGCTGGTGGCCTACATCACCGCGGACCGGGAGGCGTTGTTTTCCCTCTTCTCGGACCCGGGTAAATTCTCCGCCGCCGCGCCCTACACGTACCTGTTCGCGGTGGTGCTGGTGCTGATTTTCGGGCCGGGCAAATTCTCGCTGGATGCGGTGTGGGCGAAGCGGATGGGGTAGCGGGACGGCTAAGCCGCCTCGTGGAGCGGTTGGTGAGACGAAATCCGCCCTCAACGCCCGCAAACACGGCTTCTCCCGCTCCATCTTCTCCGTCGTCCGCTTGGGATGGATCACGGCTTAGTTGCTTGACATTTTCTGACAGTCAGATAGTCTGAAGCTATGAGCATCAAATCCTCCGCATCACCACGGGAACCGGTCGGCCGGGTGGGGCAGCGCCGCCAAGTGGTCATTCCCCGCGAGATTTTCGACAAACTTCGCATGCGCGAGGGGGATTTCGTGGCGTTCAGCCAAAAAGGCAACGGCGTGCTTGTCAAGCCGAAACGCCTCGTGGATGCCGATGACGTTCTCACTGCCACGGAAGCAAAGAAGGTACGACACGGACTGCGACAGGTCAAAGCAGGAAGAACGAGGGCATGGGCGGACGTAAAGCATGAGCTGGGCGTGTAATTTCACCGAGGATGCTCAGAAGGACCTTGAGGCGCTTCCAGGGGCCATTCAGGAGCGTGTTGCGCGCGTCGTGGACAACATGGAAACCGATCCCTTCCAAGGCGACGTGAAAGCGCTCGTTGGTCCAGAATGGAAAGGCGTCTTCCGGCGACGCATGGGTTCTTATCGTCTGCTTTTTACGGCAGATCACGCCAGGAAGACGGTGTTCGTTGTGCGTATCCTCATCCGCTCCGAGAGAACCTACGGCAGGTAGCACGGCCCGTTCGGTCCTTAGGTTTCGACGGGAACTCGCTCTACGTGAGCGACCACAAGCGCCGGAACATTGCGCCAGACAACGCTCCCTCACGGTCGCGGGTTGGAAGAGGAACACGGGCGCGGGTCGGAATCGGGCTATCCTGTTTCTATATGGATGAAGTGAAGGTCGGAATCGTGGGGCTGGGCAACGTCGGAATGGGAACGCTCACGATTCTGGCGGAGAACCAGGAGCAGATCGCACTCAAACTGGGGTTCCGGTTGCGAGTGACGGCGGTGTGCAGCCGGTCGGTCGAATCGAAGAAGCTGCCGGAAGCGCTGGGGCCGGTGTTCCAGACCACGGACTGGCGCGAGGTGGTGCAGCATCCGGATGTGCAGATCGTGGCCGAACTGGTGGGTGGGACGGCGGTGGCGGCGGAGATTCTGGACGCGGCGATTGAACATCGTAAGTCGGTGGTGACGGCCAATAAGGAATTGATGGCGGCGAGCGGGCCGGAGATCTGGGATCGCGCGATCCGCGCCGGCATCAACCTGGCGATGGAAGCCAGCGTGTGCGGCGGCATCCCCATTCATGCGGTGCTGCGCGAAGGGATTTCGGGCGACCGGGTGATGGCGCTCTACGGGATTCTGAACGGCACGTGCAATTACATCCTGACGGAGATGGAGAAGCGCGGTGTATCGCTCGAAGTGGTGCTGAAAGAGGCGCAGCGGCTGGGGTATGCGGAGGCGGACCCGAGCGCGGACGTGGACGGCTACGATGCGCGGTCGAAGCTGGTGCTGCTCGGGGCGCTGGCCTTTGGAGAAAAGATTACGCCCTCGGATATCTTCATGGAAGGCATCCGGCGGATCACCGAAGTGGACTTCCGCTATGCGCGGCAGTTAAAGCACTCGATCCGGCTGATTTGCGGAGCGCGGCGGATACCGGAAGGGATCATTCTCTCGGTGCGGCCGGCGCTGATTCCGGCGTCGACGATTCTGGCTGGGGTGCAGGGGCCGTACAACGCCGTGTGGGTGAAGGGCGAGTACGGCGAAGACACCTTTTATTACGGCTGGGGCGCGGGGGCGCTGCCGACGGGCGTAGCGGTGGTGAGCGATTTGATGCGGGTGGCGCGCGAGATCCGCAGCGGCAGCCCGGAGCGCGTGTCGCCATTCGCGCACGAGCGGCTGGGCGGCAACAAGCCGGTACCGGTGACGCTGCAAAAGCGGTGCTACTTCCTGCGGTTCCGGGTGGACGACCGGCCGGGCATCATCGCGAAACTGGCGGGGATTCTGGCGGGCAAGAAGATCGGCCTGGAAGCGGTGTTGCAGGAACCGTGCGACACCAAGCACGACCTGCCGTTTGTGATTACGACGGAGGAGACGTCGGAGCAATCGATCCGGGAAGCGGTGGAGGAAATGTCGGGGCTGGACTTTTTGAATGAGGCGCCTTTGGCGCTGCCGATGGAGACGGCACTATGAAGATGACGAAGATTGCGATTGCGGCGATGGCGCTGGCGGGCACGCTGGCGGCGCAGGTGGCGCAGCAGGCGAACTCGGGGTACCAGACGGAGACGGCGCGGAAATCGGTGGCGAAATCGCTGGCGGACCCGAGCCGCGAGCAGGCGCAGAAGCCGGGGCAACTGGTAGTGGCGATGGGCTTGCAGCCGGGGATGACGGTGGCGGATATCGGAACAGGCGTGGGATACATGCTGCCGTATCTGAGCAAGCGGGCGGGACCGGCGGGGCATGTGATCGCGGAAGACATCTTCGACGATTTTCTGTCCGCGGCCAAACAGACGGCGGAGAATCAGAACCTGGCGAACGTGACCTTCGTGAAGGGCTCGGAGACCGACCCGAACCTGCCGGAAGGGCAGGTGGACATGGAACTGGTGCTGGATGCCTACCACCACTTCGATTATCCGGAGAAGATGCTGGCGGCGCTGCACAAGGCGCTGCGGCCGGAGGGCAAGCTGGTGATCGTGGAATACTACAAGCGGGAATCGGCGATGCCGAACGGGCGGGCGCTGACGCACATCCGGCTGGACATGCCGGACCTGATCAAGGAAGTGGAAGCCAACCACTTCCACCTGATCATGGAAAAAGAACACGTCAAGAATGTGCAATATATGCTGGTGCTGGAAAAGGACTAGACCATGAACCGTTTTTTGCGAACCACAAGGTGGGCGGTGCTGCCGCTGGCGCTGCTGCTGCCCCTGGGCGCGCAGACCAAGAAGAATGCCAAGGACGAGGGCATCACGCGCGAGCAGGCGGACGAGATTCTGAACGAGCTGCGGCAGATCCGGCAGTTGCTGGAGAAACAGGGGGAGAAGGATGCGCCCGCGGCGCCGGCCCGCGCGAAGCTCAACCTGGAAGGCTTCCAGATGCTGGGATCGAAGGACGCGCCGATTACATTGGTGGAGTTCACGGACTACCAGTGCCCGTTCTGCCGGCAGTTCCACACGACCGTCTACGGCGATCTGAAGAAGAATTTTATCGACACGGGAAAAGTGCGATTCTACAGCCGGGACCTGCCGCTGGATTCGATCCACCCGGACGCGTTTCGCGCGGCGCAGGCGGCGCGGTGCGCGGCGGACCAGGGCCAATACTGGAAGCTGCGCGACATCATGGGAGCGAACCCCAACAAGCTGGATCTGGAAAGCCTGCTGGCGGACGCGGCGGAACTGAAGATGAACGTGGACGCGTTCCGGACGTGCGTGCAGAGCCAGAAATATAAAGAGGCCGTGCAGACGGACGTGCTGGAAGCGATGAAGATTGGGGCGGAGGCGACGCCGACGTTCGTGGTGGGCAAGAGCACGCCGCAGGGCGTAGAGGGCGAACTGCTGGTGGGCGCGCAGCCGTACACGGAATTCACGAAGGTATTCAGCAAGCTGGACGCGGCGAAATAATCAGCGGGCGGCGAGGTCTTCGAGGAAAATGCGGCGGGCGGCGGTGTAGTCCTCAGGCAGCATGGGGCCGAGTTTGGCGGACTGATCGGCCTCGGCGCGCTCTTCCGCGAACGTAGTGTTGAGGGACTGGAAGGCCAGCGCGCAGGCTTCCACAATCGCGGGAGAATAAGCGTCCGCGGCGTCGATCAGAAGATTAGCGCAGCCCAGGATGGTTTCGGCGGCGCGGATGCGCTCGGGAGCGCTCGAGACGATGGCGCGGCGGCGGGAAAGTTCGAGGTGCGGTCCGAATGCGGATAGCAACGTGGACCAGCGATCGATCACGATGAGCGCGCCGTAGCGATGGGTATCGAAAGTCATCTCGTAGGCGAAGGCGGAACCTTTGGATTGGCCTTCGAGGCGGCGCAAGGCAATGGAGGCGGCGTTCAATTCACCGAAGAGGGAATCGACGAAAGCGGCTGTGCATCCGAAGAACTGGGCTTCCGTAAGGCTGGGAAAACGGGAGATGCGCAAGCGAAGCCTCAGGCCATGTGGTCGCCGAGGGCGCGTTCGATTTCAGGGGCAGCGACGGGCTCGCCGTTGTTGAGGCGTTCGAGGAGGGAGGCGATGATCTCCTTGGCTTCGTCTTTGCGGAAATTTTTGATGAAGCCGTCGAAGAAGTGCTCGCCGGCGAGGGCGTGATTGATTTCGGTTTCCTTGTTGTGATCCTGGAGCTCAGTGAAGTAGACGACGCGGTAGCGGCCGGTGTACTCGGTCTCCTTGTAGATTTCGAACATCACTTTGTCGGACTCGAACAGCATAAGCTTCGAGGTTATCATAGGCGGCGCGAGGGCCGGGAATGGTGCGAAAGGGGCAGCGCTGGTAGAATGGGAAAGGAACGGGCGGGAGTAACTCAGTGGTAGAGTCTCAGCCTTCCAAGCTGTTGGTCGCGGGTTCGATCCCCGTCTCCCGCTCCATCCACAGGCCGGCGTAGCTCAGTTGGTAGAGCATCTGATTTGTAATCAGAGGGTCGGGGGTTCAAATCCCTCCGCCGGCTCCATATTCTCAAATAATTCACGGGGCTTGGCACAGGTTTGAGAATTGCGTCCATCTGGTCGGCCGCGTCCTTCCGCAGTGGATTCGGTGCAACATCCCCGAAGGGGCTTTCGCTGCGGATCGCCGGGCGGATCCCTTGGGCGGCTGCGTTACTGCGTGGCGGCTACAGCGCTGGCAGTTGCCGCGGTCCAAGCAGAATTGCTCGGGGAGAAGTCGAGAACAAACCTCTGCATGGCCCGCTCCAGCCAACTCATGCCGTCGGTCTTGGCTTCAGACAGTGCCTTGAAATTGTCCCAGTGATCGTGCGCAATCCGGTAGCACGCGATGACCGTGCCAGTCCGGTCTGCGCCATGCAGGCAATGGATGAACACCGGACCTGCGGCGGGGCTGTCGAAGATGGCGTGCAACCTGGCAACCTGTTCAATGGTCGGGGCCGCCAATCCGTTCAATGGTACGTTTATGTACCGCATCCCCAAGCTTTCGACCAGCCGCTGTTCGGCGGTCGAGCGCCCTCCACTCTCGCGGACGTCGACAATGGTCTTGACGCCAAGTTTGGCGAGTTGCTGGAAACCCGCGTCTGAGGGCTGGGCCCCCCGGGACAGGCGGTCATTCACTTGATGAAAGTTTGGCAGGCCCGGAGTTTCGGATCGTGCGAAGACCGGGGTTGCCATCAGGCAGACCGCCAACGCGGGAGCGGCTAGAACGCGGACGCGCTTTAGGATGGTCATGGGTTCATATCTAAAGACGCGACGCTGCGACATAACGTTTCGGTTCACCGGCGGTCGACGCGACTGTTTACGAAACTTTACTCCTTCAGAACGCTGTCGTGATACCAGGGGACTTGCCGTGGTACGTAGTGCGGGTCAGTCGGAACAGAACTTCGTGATCGCCTCGGCACGCGTTCCGTGCGCACGCTCGCGCGGCGACGGTCGAGCAGGGAGAAGGCGACGCGGCGCGGGCGAGTGGCCGCTCGCGTGCGCGGCCCCGAGTGCGCGTTCGCTCGGCGTGCGCGGGCCCCGACGCCGAGTGGGAAGAAGACGGCTCGGCCGTGCCAGTCTATTCTGTGGTTACACTCTACCCCGAAGCCGGCCGATTTCACGGCGATCGCGTTTCGATGGCTTGCCGTCCCGCAACGCTTCCAAATGCGGCATCGCTTTGCGCTCTTCCGCCAACTTTCGGCGCAACTCCCGGCTCTCCTCTGTCTCACGGTAGAGCGTCTGCGCGACCGCCGCTGGGCCGCGCATCTCACTGAGGACCAGGACTTCCACCTGAAAGTCGCCGCTGTCGTTCTTCACCTGTAACCGATCCCCGACTTGGACCTCGCGCGCAGCCTTGGCCCTGTGTCCGTTGGACTCGATCCTGCCAAGCTCACATGCCCGTGCAGCGAGCGAGCGCGTCTTGAAGAATCGGGCGGCCCAGAGCCACTTGTCCATCCTCATGCCGGACATGATCCCATTCTCGTACCAGGGCAGGAGCTCCGGTGGGCGGGGCGGTTGGCCGCGTTCAGAAGTTGAGTGGCACGAAGCACTAAGACTTCACATTACTGATCCTCTGGCATGTATCTAGAACAGCCGAATGCTCGGAGTTGATCTCGATTGTCCCTAAGCCGGTCTTGCTTCGAGTATCCCGACGTTCCGAACCATCAGATTGTCGCCTCCAACCGGGTATACCCCGGTCAGGATGAACCCCGCTGCCTCAAGCAGCGTTCTCCATTCGCGCTCGCTACGCTCTCTACCGCCGGTGACTGCAAGCATGTTGAGGTCGCTCATCAGGTGGCCTTCCAATTGTGGATCCGCATGCGAGACGAGCGGAGGAAGGATGAATTCAACGATCAACAAACTGCCGTTCTGCGGAATTACCGCGCGGCAGTTCTTGAGAATAGTAA
>JBEKQS010000155.1:0-22851 GCA_049519475.1 Bryobacteraceae bacterium
CATCCACGGCGATGCCATACCCGTAATCCGCCCCGCTGCCGCCCAGATAAGTGCTGTAGTCCATCATGTTGCCGGCGGGGCTCAGCTTCACCACGAAGGCGTTGCGCGAACCCAGCAGGCGCGATTGCAGCGGATAACGAACCGGAAAGTTGAGCGAGGTGGTGGAACCCGTTACGTAAGCGTCGCCGCTCGAATCGACGGCAATTCCGTAGGCCCGGTCGTCGCCCGATCCGCCGATGTAGGTGGAGTAGACGAGACCGTTGCCCGCAGCGTTGAGCTTGGTTACAAAGACGTCGTTGCTGCCGGCGTTGTAGCTCTGGCTGGCATTCATCGTGGGGAAGTCGTAAGAATCGGTAAAACCGGCCACATAGGCCGAGCCCGACGAATCCACCGCAATGGCGGTTGCGGAATCGAAGGCCGAGCCTCCGAGCAGGGTGCTGTACGAAAGGACCGGATCGATCACCAGCGGGAGTGAGCGATCATACGGGCCCAATGCAAAGCCCAACGCGCCGTTTGGGGCCAGGCGGAAGCGGCTCTCCACCAACAGGCGCCGGCCGTCGCGCTCCTGGTAGACGAGCGGCGCCTGCTCGCGCAGGGGCTCGCGGTTCATCGGAATCGATAGGGAGCCGTCGCCTTCGATGCCCGGCGTTCCCGCGCCCACCCAGCGCAGCGAGATGCGCGACGGATCGGCGCCGGGCGCGACCAGGAACTCGCTTTTCAGGTCGCGGCCTCCGGCGCCGAAGACCATATCAATTCCGGGGTACAGGTTGCGGTAGAAGACGTTGCCGAACAACGGCACACCAACGCGCCGCGACGCCGCGTCACGCGTCAGGAAATTGGCCCTTCCCTCCAGCGGCTGCCGGCCTTCCAGAGTGGCGGACCTGGCGGCGCCCTCGAAGCACAGGCGTACCGTTTGGCCGCCGGCGCGCAGGACCACGGCATCGTCCAGAAACCAGGCGGTGATCCCGGGACTCTTGGCCATGAAGCGCACGGCGGCGGGCTCTTGTCCCTGGTTGGCTATGAAAAACACCGGCACGGAATCGTGGCCGAGGGCGGCCGCAAGCGCCACGGCTTGCGCAAACAGGACGATCCAACTGGTCCGCATGGTAACCTGTACATCTTTCGACAGAGCCGGTACGCCACTTTAGGCGCCCGCGTGAGAATCGTTACAATGTCGCAGGAGCCTTCGCTTGCCCTTTGACTCATACCTTTCGGTGGTAGCGACCGCGCGCAATGACGACCATGGAGGCAACCTGCTGGGCCGGCTCCAGACCTTCGTGAATGCGCTGATGGCGCAGGCGCGGATTTACGCGCTTCCGGTGGAGCTGGTGCTGGTGGAATGGAATCCGCCCGTGGACCGGCCGGCGCTGGCGGAGGCGGTGCGCTGGCCCGCCGACACCGGGCCGTGCCGGGTGCGGATTCTGACGGTGCCACGGGAAATTCACGCCCGCTATCGTCACGCCGAGACGCTGCCGCTCTATCAGATGATCGGCAAGAATGCGGGCATTCGCCGCGCCGGGGGCGAGTTCATTCTGGCCACCAATATCGACGTCCTTTTTTCCAGCGAGCTGTGGGAGTTTCTGGCGGAGCGGCGGCTGGCGGCGGGCCGGCTGTACCGGCTGGACCGTTACGATGTGGCCGCGGAAGTTCCGACCGACGCGAGCCCGGCCGATCAACTGGCCTGGTGCCGCGCGCACCTGCTGCGGGTGAACGCCGGCGACGGCACTTTCCCGGTGACCGCGGAGGGTGTGCCGGTCCGACCGCAACCCGCAGCCGCCCCCATGGCGCGCGCCGGGGAATACGCGCTGGCGGGCGCGCGGCTGCTGCGCGATTGGGCGCGCGGCAAGCGCGCGATCCCGCCGCTTCCCGATTTGCTGCACCCGCGCCGGGAGCCGGAGGTGCGCGCCGCCCCGCTTCACACTAACGCTTGCGGAGATTTCACGCTGGTCCATCGCCGGCATTGGCACGATTTGCGCGGGTACCCGGAGTTCGATATGTACTCGATGAACATCGACTCGGTCTTCTGCTACATGGCGCAATATGGGGGCGCGGTGGAGCAGGTGCTCGGCGACCCGATGCGGATCTATCACATCGAGCACGGCTCCGGCTGGACCCCGGAAGGCCACAACCTATTGTTTGAGCGGCTCGCGGCCAAAGGCATCCCGTGGCTGGAGTTCGACCAAGTACTGGAGTGGGCCGCCCAGATGGAGCGCCTGCGGACGACCATGGTATTCAACCGTGAGGATTGGGGACTGGCAACAGTCGATCTGAGGGAGTGGAATCCCGATTCCACGGCGAAGTGACGTACGGTTGACTTCGGGTTCCCATTTCGGTAACTTTGTCATGTGAGGATTATCAGCAAAGCGGCCATCTCCGAATTCGCCGAGGAACATTCGGACGCCTTGGAAGCCCTGATGCACTGGTATATGGTGACGAAGCGCGCCCAGTGGAACAGCCTTGCGGATGTGCGCAGAGATTTCCCGCACGCGGATCTGGTCGGGATCCTCACGGTGTTCAACATCGGCGGCAATAAGTACCGGCTCATCTCAGCAATCAAGTACCGCTGGCAAATCGTGTATATCCGCCGCGTACTGACGCATCGCGAGTACGACAAGGAGAAATGGAAACCATGAGCGCAACCCTGCTCGACAATCGCAAATATCAGCAACTCCTCGGAGAAGCGCTGCCTGTCATTATTCACACCAATGCCGAATACCGACGGCTCTTGCAGGCCGCCGCTCACCTGATGGAGAAGCCTGAAGAGGAGATCGGGGAAGAGGAAGGGCGATTGCTGGAAATGCTCAGCGTGCTCATTGAGGAATATGAAGGTCGCGTGCATCCGCTCCCGAAAACCGAGCCCCATAAAATGCTCGCCTACCTGCTCCAGGAGAAAGGACTAAAGCCCAGCGACTTATGGGCCACGCTCCCCAAGAGCCGCGTCTCCGAAATCCTGAATGGAAAGCGCGGCATCAGCAAGGTTCAAGCCAAACAACTGGCGGAATTGTTCCGCGTGCCGGTCGAACTGTTTCTCTGAAATGCCCTCTTGACAGATCTAGTGATATAGTGTTATATATCATCTGGAGTGCAACTGCTCATCAACCCGTCCGATGAGTTTCCCATCTACCGGCAGATTATGCGGCAGATTACCGAGGCGATCGCCGGGGGACGGCTCAAATCGGGTGACAAGCTGACTTCGCATCGGGAACTGAGCGAACAACTGGTCATCGCGCCGCTTACGGTGAAGAAGGCGTACGACGAACTGGAGGCGCTGGGGTTCATTGAGACCCAACGCGGGCGCGGGACGTTTGTTCGCGCCACACTGCCGCAGCCGGACCTTGAGAAGCAAATCGTAGAGATCCGGACGGCGGCGCGCAGGCTGCTCTCCCAGGCCTATCTGGCCGGCTTCCTTTTTCCGGAGGTAGTGAAGGCACTGGAGGAGGCCGATCGCGAGCTCACCGAGGGCCCGGCAGCACCGCAGGAAAAGGAATCCGCATGAAGCCCATCTTGGAATTTCACGACATCGAAAGATCCTTCAAGAAAGGCGTGCCGGTGCTGAACGGCGTGACTTTCTCCATGCAAGAGGGAGAAGTGCTCGGGCTGCTGGGGCGCAACGGCTCAGGCAAGACCACGCTGATTCGCATCGCCATGGGGATGCTCTTCCCGCAGGCGGGCACGGTGCGGGTGTTCGGGCTCTCGCCCACGGACGACCCGGTCGCGGTGAAGAAGCGCATCGGCTACGTGGCCGAGGAACAGGTGCTGCCGGCCGGGTCGAATATCGCCGAGTTGTTTCGCTTCCACCGCTACCTATTCCCCACTTGGGACAGCGCGCTGGAGCGGCAATTGCTCGACCGGTTTGGACTCAACGGCAATTCCCAGAAGATCAAACAGCTCAGCAAGGGGCAAGCGCGCCAGGTGGCGCTGATGTGCGCGGTCTGCCACCGGCCCGAGCTGCTGCTGCTGGACGAACCGGCGGGCGGGCTCGACCCCGCGGCGCGGCGCGAATTTCTGGAAACTTCGATTCAATTGCTGAACCGCGAAGGCACGGCGATTCTCTTCTCTTCGCATCACATGAACGACGTGGAACGGCTGGGCGGCCGCGTGGTGTTGCTGGACGACGGTAAAGTGCGGCTCGACCGGCAGCTCGACCAAATCCACGAAGACCACTGCGTGGCGATGATCCCGCGAACCGCGGTTCCCGACGCCGCCACGCTGGAACGGCTGCCGGGTTGTCTACGCGCGCGTCCGGTGTTCGACGATTGGCACGCGGTGTTTCAAGGCACGCCGGACGCGGTGCGGCGCGAGTTGCTCGAGACGCTTGGTCTCAATGGCATCCGCTGCGTGAGCGTTGCGCTCGAAGAACTGTTCGTGGAGATGGTGGGCAGCAACCGGCTGGGGGAGGCGTCGTCGTGATTCTGAAACTGGCGCGGCGCGATCCGGCCTGGGTCATGGGGCTTGCCGTGATCGGGACGTACCTGGTTGTTTTGCTGATCGAGCAGGGTGCGATGGCCCCCCGCAACCTGCTCTGGAACGAAATGGCGATGTTTGTCGGATTGATGACTTACCTGCGGCCGCAACGGCGGGCCACACTCTGGGAAGCGGCTCTGCCGATTCCTGCGCGGCAGCTCTTTCTGGCGCGGGCGCTCTCGCGCGTGGCCATGGTGTGGATACCCATGATGGTGTGCGGCTGGCTCACGATGATGCTGAAAGGGGCCGGGCGGTCCTCAGTGGGGGTAACCGTGGCATGCGGGGCCGTCCTCACGCTGGCGATTCTCCTGCCGCAGGCGGTGCGCGTGCAGGAGCTGCTCATACCCTGGTGGCTGGTGGCTGTGATTTGGGCAGCGCTGGTAGCCGCCGGCATATTGACATGGTGGCTCTTGCCGACCGCGGTGACCTTGGCGCTATTCACCTTAGCCAGCGCCGGGGTACTTGTAAGAATCTGGCTGGCGCTTCCCCAGTCCTTTCAAACGGCTCCACGCGAGGCAAGCAGCCGGAAGACCAGACGCAGCCGGCGGCTCGCTGACGCTCGCGGTTCCGTGCCGCCGGCGCTGCCGTGGTGGCCCGTGGTGCGATCCTACGCATGGACCAGTCTGGGCTTTCTCCCCATGGTCGTGATGTTGCCCGGTAATTGGCTTTTTGGAGGCGTCTTCGGGCTGTTTGCGGTGGAGGGCAGCCGTCCAAGAACGCGCTGGCTGGATTCGCTGCCGTTTTCGCATCGCACGCGGTTGCTCATCAACCTGATTCCCGCGCTGGTCATAGTGGGGGGGGCGGCGTCCGGCCTGCATTTCGTCAAGGACAACTACCCCGTCGGGATCGGAGACGACACGACTCTTACAGACGGGCGGCCTGGAACGCCCGACGTTACGGTGTCCCTGGAGTTCTGGAAGCATGCGCGCGGCGGCGCGGCTCCGGTCATGGAGTCGCCTTGGGGCGAGACGTTCCGGCCGGCGATCGTCTCCGTTTTCGGATACACGCTCTACAATCCCTATTCGACCGGCCCGAACAACAGCCCGGGGTTTTTCGACTGGCAGTTCGAGAGAGCGACGGAGACAGTGTATGGACGTCCTCTGAATTCGCGGCAACTGAATGCGGCGAAGCGAGTCGGGCTGAAACCGGTTACGGCGCGGGCGCGCATGCGGATCCTCAATCTCGCCGCCATGGCCCTGTTCCTGTTGGTACTGATCTTCTGCCGCGAGCTTTTTCGATGGCACCGGGTGCGCGCGCTCTCTCGCCTGGCGCGCGGCCTTCTCATCACAGCGGTGGCAGCTCTGCCGCTGGGCGCCATCCTGTTCCTGTTCTTCACTCCGCTGGGCGGCGCTACCTCTATCAGTCAACAGCTCATCCAGTGGCTGTTGCTTCGCGTCTCGGCGCTGCTGCCGGACAATCTGCCGGCAGTGACTTTGGCCGCTGTGCTTCCGGTCGTACTGATGTACTTGCTCCTCGAGCGGCTGTTCGCCCAAACGGAACTACTCGGGCCGGTTCGGGTGGTCAGCCCGTGGAGCGCGGAAGGCTGAGTTGAGTTATCGGGCCAAAGGAAAGCCAACGAGTTGAGATCAAAGTGATCCCCGCGTCGAAATAGGGCTTTCGGGCGGATGACGCCGGCAATCGCGTTATACTACCCGTATTATTCGGAGCCAGTGAGTCATCTCCCCATGAGCACTACCGAAGCTATCGGTATGGATCGACAGCCGCAGGCCGCGCTGGCCGAGCGGTGCCTGTATTACATGTCGATGATGCGGGAAATCGAAGACCGCATCGAGCGAAAACTGTACCGGCAGGGGAAGATCGTGGGCGGCGTGTACGTGGGGCGCGGGCAGGAAGCCATTCCGGTGGGGACGGCGCTGGTGTCGCAGCCGCAGGACGTGATGCTGCCGGCGCATCGCGACCTGGCGGTGTTTCTGATTCGCGGCATCCCGGCGGGCCGCATCCTGGCGCAATACATGGGGCGAGAAGGCGGGCTTACGCGCGGCCGCGACGGGAACATGCACATGGGCGATCTGAAGCACGGGATCGTGGCGATCATCAGTGCGCTGGCGGCGACCGTGCCCGTGGCCGCGGGAGTAGCCATGGCGCTGCGCTACCAGGGCATCGACGGCGCAGCCTTCAGTTATTTCGGCGATGGCGCGACCAGCCGCGGGGACTGGCACGAGGGCGTGAACTTAGCCGCCGTGCAGAAGCTTGGGGTGGTGTTCATCTGCAACAACAACCAGTACGCGTATTCCACGCCGCTCAGCGCGCAGATGGCTTGCGCCAACGTGGCCGACCGCGGGCCGGCTTACAACATTCCGGCGGAGATCGTGGACGGCAACGATGTGCTGGCGGTTCACGAGGCGACCCAGCGCGCCCGTGCGCACGCGAGATCGGGCAAGGGCCCGTACCTGCTGGAGTGCAAAACCTTCCGCATGACCGGCCATTCGGCGCACGATGCCGCGCACTACGTGCCACAGGGCCTGTACGACGAATGGGGCAAGATGGACCCGATCACGCGGTTGGAGGCGCGCATGCTGGCGGAAGGCTGGGCCGACCAGGAGGTGCTCGACCGCGCGCGCGCCGCCGTGCACGGCGAAGTGGACGAGGCCGTGGCGTGGGCCGAGCAGAGCGCGTTTCCGGACCCGGCGACGCTCACCGCAGACGTGTACGAAAGCCGGTAGCCATGTCCACCACTTATCTCGAAGCCATCCGCCAGGGAATGTGGGAAGAAATGGAGCGCGACCCCAATGTCTTTCTGCTGGGCGAAGACATCGGCGTGTACGGCGGCGCGTTCAAGGTGACGGCCGGCTTCTTCGAACATTTCGGCGAGAAGCGCGTGGTGGATACGCCCATTTCGGAAGCGGCCATTGTAGGCGCGGCCATAGGCGCGGGGCTGATGGGGTTGCGGCCGGTGGCCGAAATGCAGTTCGCCGATTTCATCACCTGCGGGTTCGACCAAATTGTGAATTTCGCCGCCAAATGCCGCTACCGCTGGGGCGCGGCGGTGCCCATGGTAGTGCGCGCGCCATCGGGCGGCGGCATTCACGGAGGGCCGTTCCATTCGCAGAACCCCGAGATGTGGTTTGTGCGGACGCCCGGATTGAAAGTAGTGGCGCCGGCGACGGCTTATGACGCCAAAGGCCTGATCAAAGCCGCCATCCGCGATAACGACCCGGTGATTTTCTTCGAGCACAAGGGGCTTTACCGCCGCATCAAGGAAGATCTGCCAACGGAAGACTACACCGTGCCGATCGGCGTGGCGAAGGTGGCGCGCGAAGGGCGCGACCTCAGCATCATTACTTATGGGGCGATGGTCTGGACGGCGCTGGAAGCGGCTGAGAAGCTGGCCGAAGAAGGGGCCTCGGTGGAAGTGGTGGACCTGCGCACCTTGGTTCCGCTGGATCGCGAGACGGTTTGCGCCAGCGTGCAGAAGACTTCCAAGGCGCTGCTGCTGCACGAAGACACGCGCACGGGAGGGATGGCCGGCGAGCTGGCGGCTACCCTGACGGAGGCGGTCTTCGAATACCTGGACGGCCCGATTGTGCGCGTGACTGCGCCGGATACGCCGGTGCCTTATAGCCCGCCGCTCGAAGAGGCGTTCCTGCCCAACGTGGAGAAAGTGCTGGAGAAGGCGCGCTGGCTCTGGCGGTATTGAGGCGGCGATGCGAGACAACGGCGCGAAGAGGTTGATTAATTGTAGCCGATAGGCTACAATTAGTTATTGAATGCCGGCAGACGAGTATTCGCTACGGCTCTACATCGCGGCGAGTGGAAAGCGTCCATTTGCGGAGTGGCTGTGGTCCCTGCCGGATCGAAATGCCGCGGCGCGAGTGCAGATCCGCCTGGAGCGGTTACGCCTGGGCAATTTTGGAGACGCCCGATCCTTGGGAAAAGGACTATCTGAGCTGCGTATCGATATGGGCCCAGGATACCGAGTTTACTTCATGGTGCAAGGCAAGTCTGTCGTAGTGCTGTTTTGCGGCGGCGACAAGAGTTCTCAACAACGGGATATTCGCCGCGCCAGAGAATATCTCGCGGATTACCAAAGGAGGCCAGATGCCTAGAAGTGCGTCATATGACGATCTCTTGATGGACATGCTGAAAGACGAGGGACGCGCGCTTGCTTACCTCAATGCGGCGCTTGACGAGCAAGACCCGAGAATTTTCCTGGTCGCGCTGCGCAATGTGACGCAGGCGCAGGGAGGCATAGCTAGAGTCGCTGCGCGTTCCGGCCTGAATCGGGAGAGCTTGTACCGGGCGCTCTCCGACAAGGGCAACCCGAGCGTGCAGACTTTGGCCGCGGTTCTGGGGGCAGTCGGCGCCCGGCTGGGCGTTGCAAGAGTAAAACGGCTACGCGCCCACGTTCCGCTGGGCTCATTTACGGTGATGAGCAACGTACGGCCGATTTCCTTCTGGCCAAACACACCGCCGGTATCTGCAGTACAACTCGCGGCGGCTTGATCGTATGGATTTCACAATCGCATTGAAGAAACGAGAGGTTGAGCAGGCCGCAGCCCTCCAAGCCAAACTGCTATTGCAGGATATTTCGCTATACGAATCCGAAGCTGGAGGTGCAGGCCCACCCTTGCGGACTGTCGAACCAGTCCGGCTCAGCGCGGAACTCGATTCCGAAGTGAGCCACCGAGATTCAGCAGGGGTGGATTTCGCGGTCACGCTTCGGGTGATCTGCGACGACCCGGTGGCGTTCCACATTGAAGCGACCTTTGTGGCGCGATACCGACTTGCAGATCAGGTGAAGCCCGCGTCCAAGGGGGAACTGGAAGCCTTCCGGAAGAGCCACGCGGTATTGGCGGTGTGGCCTTATCTTCGGGAATTCGTGCAAACGACCGCCGCCCGGATGGGATTCCCGACCGAACCCCTTCCGCTTCTGCGCCTCGTTCTTCGAAAGGCCTGAAGAACGCACCCGCACCGTGGGAGACGGAACGCGTCGTTAAGCAGGAGTGATGTCCCGCCATCGAAACTGTTTGAAGGTGTTGGCAAACCTCATAGAGTCATAACTACTTGCCCCGCCTTCAGCCGTGGAAGATGCGTCGGGCCATAGCCTCGCGTTCGGCAAGGCCCGCTCCTTCGAACTGTGCCGCAACCTGCTCCAAGAGATCTGGAATCTGAAGGCCCTGGGGACATTTCTCGAGGCAATCCAGGCAGCGCGAGCAGAGCGAAGCATAAGCTGGCTGGCCGGTGAGGATACCGCCCGACCGCAGCACGTAGAGGAAACCGGCCTCCTGCGTCTTGCCGAAGGTATGGAAAGCGTTGAAGATGTCGAAGCTGCCGGGGATATCCACGCCCGACGGGCAGGGCAGGCAGTACCCGCACCCCGTGCAGCCCACCTTCATAATTTCGCGGTATTTGCGGCCCACTCTGCCGACCAGGTCGACTTCCGCGGCGGTGAGCGAGTCGGGACCCGCTTCGGCGGCGGTCCTCAGGTTCTCTTCGACCTGCGCCTCATCGTTCATCCCCGACAAGGCCACGGTCACCTCCGGGTGGTTCCAGACCCACCGCAGAGCCCACTCGGCAGGGGTCCGGCGCCGTTCGGCCTCCCGCCAAAGCGCGTCGATGGCCGGCGGCTGCGGAGAAACGGCCAGCACGCCGCCGCGAAGAGGCTCCATGACGATCACGCCGAGGCCCTTCGAGGCGGCGTACTTCAGCCCCTCTGTCCCGGCCTGGTTCTCTTCGTCGAGGTAGTTATATTGAATCTGGCAGAATTCCCAGGGATAGGCATCGACGATGCGTTTGAAATCCTCCCGCATCCCGTGAAAAGAGAAGCCGGCATTCACGATGCGTCCGTCGGACTTAGCGCGGTCGAGAAACCCGGCGACGCCGAGTGCCGCGATCCGGTCCCAAGCATTTCCACGGAGCGAGTGGACCAGATAGTAATCGATCCGGGACGCGGCCAGTTTCCGTAGTTGCGCGTCGAGAAAACGGTCCATGTCCGCGCGATTCTCGACGAGCCAAAGCGCTCGCTTTCGCCCCCGTGATAGGGCCAAGCGGTGTCGATATAATTCACTCCACGGTCGATCGAGTGCCGGACCTGGCGGGTGGCCCTTTCTTCGTCGATCCGCCCGTCCTTCTGCGCCAGGCGCATGCAACCGAATCCCAGGATCGACAACTCGTCGGGGGTCTTCGGCGGCTTGCGGTAGAGCATGGGTTCTCCCTCTTCATCGAATCATACTTGCAGGCCTGAAACAACGGAGCCGGGCGGATTGGCAAAATCGGACACCTCGCGCGTGGACACCCTGGAGGTTGGATGACCTGGAGTTTTTGGACCTGCGCACTTCCCGCCTCCACACCGAACCGCGACAGTAAGAAGCTGTTAGAGAATCGCCCGTCAACAGCACTAAACCACGCGCCCAGCAGTAGTGTAAGGCGGCCGAAGTTCCGCCAGTCTTGTGGGGCAGGCAATCTTGCCTGCAGCCGCCTTTCAGGCGGCTTTTTCGGACATGCGCGAGTCTTCGATCCCTGCAAGCGCCGGCTGAAAAGCCGGCGGCAGCCAGGATTGGCTGCCCCACAGTCAAGTGCATACTCGCTATTCTGCTTGCCGCAGACCACTAGCGCGGCAGACTTTCCAGGTCCGCCAGATCCTTCGCCCGCCCGCTCGACGCCTTGTTTTCCCGCAGACGCGCCAGACTGATTACAGGAACCACCAACTCCTCGATCTGAATCATCTCTCTTTCGGCGTATTCAACGTGATTCGAGTTGAGCAACTTAGCCGGACCTCCTCGATCCCATCTTCGGGCGCCATAGCGATAACTCTAGTTTACCGCCCAATCAAGCGCACGACGCCTCCACCTTTCACCACATTGAGCCCGCAGTTCCAGTTTTCAGCCCGAACAGGAGCGGGTCATGCACGAAGCGATTCAGGCTGGCGTGATTGCGCGTCCCGACGAGGTGGCGGAAGTGGGCCCGGCCAGGCTCCGGTGATGTGCCTTCCTCATTTCCACGGCATTAATGCGGTTCACACCACTCGACACCTTTTCGCATCACGAGCCGTGTACATCCTCCAGGCATGCGCGGCGGAACGGGCAGCGCATCACCTGTTTTCCAAAGACCCAGCCGCCGAAGGGTCTCTGGCATTTCTGAATCGATGACCGCGAGAGGATTGGCGTCGCCGTAACCGGTATGACCTCGATATCTCAACGCAAGCGAATACTCACTCTCGGAAGTTCGCTTGTAGACCTCCACGAAGTACGTAAACGGTGCATCGCTTGTCGGATAGGCGACAATTACACTCCCAAGCAGCGGGCCGTTCTCAACAACCCGGGTTTCCTCGTTGTTATTCCTGCCACTCATATTGAAGAACACGACACGAAACCTCTCTGCTTTTCGATCGTAGGCGAACAGGAACGTCGAAACTCCGCAATTCCCATTCGCCCCGCGATTCATACAGCTCTTTATCTTCAGCAGCGGAAGCGTTCTCCCCGGTCCCGAAAATACAACGTCACTCGCAATGAGTTCGTGGAATGTCGGCTCCCCGGCAACGAAGCTGACTTTCTCTTCTCGATACTTTGCCAGGAACATCTCTTCTGAACAGTCCGGCTCGTCGTTCTCGACAAAGCAAAGAGACACTGCTCCTATTCGATTACCCAGTCCGTCTTCGACGCTACTCTCCTCATCAGGCTGTTTAGCGACGACCAAACTCCACCGGGATTTCGTTTGAAACGTCTGTGTCAGTTCCAGATGCACGATGACTTTGGACTTGATTCCAAACTGTGCCGACAGTTTCGAAATCACCGCCTGATCGATTACGGTCGTATCCAGATGCGTCTGCGCGTCGACGCCGCGAGTCACGAGTATCAACGTCGCGGCAAAGATTACGACATGCCTGGATTTCATGATCATATTATCTCAAACAGGGTCCCCGTGAGCTCGTAGACAGGTCCCCGAAAATCGTCTTCGCAACGCTGATTCGTCACGTGAACGCAAAACGCCCGTTGCTGACATATGGCGGTTCAACCGATAGATCCTCCCTGATGCCGGTGTGTTTACCATCGCCCGGGTGATCACCCGACGCAAGGTTCCAGCCGGGCTGATCACACACGGAACTCCCCCCTCCCAAACCCCGTACCCGCCTGTGAGAGACTTGTACCTTCGTGGACAATCCCATCCAGGTGGAGGCCCTGCAGAAGAGCTACGGCTCTCTGGCGGCCGTCAAGGGCATCGATTTCCAGGTCTGCGCGGGGGAAGTTTTCGGGCTGCTCGGACCTAACGGCGCGGGGAAGACTACCACGGTGGAGATCCTGGAAGGATTGCGCACGCGCTCGGCGGGGCGCGTGTCGGTGCTGGACTGCGATCCGGAAGTGCAAACGCTGCGCTTGAAGGACCGGGTCGGTGTGTGCCTGCAATCCACGCGGCTGCCGGACAAAATGAAAGTGCGCGAGGCCATGGAGCTGTTCGGCGCGCTCTACACGCGTACGGTGGACGCGGATCAGCTCTTGAAGCGCCTGCAGCTCTGGGAGAAGCGCGAAGCGTTCTATACGCAGCTCTCCGGCGGGCAGAAGCAGCGGCTGGCGCTGGCGCTGGCGCTGCTCAACGACCCGCAGGTGCTGTTCCTGGACGAACCTTCGGCGGGGCTCGATCCGCAGGCGCGACTGGAAATCCACGAGCTGATGCAGGACCTCCGGCGCGAACAGCGCACCATTCTGCTGACCACCCACTACATCGAAGAGGCCGAGAAGTTGTGCGACCGCGTGGCGATTATAGATGAAGGCCGGATCATCGCGCTGGGCACGCCGCGGCAGATTCAGGAGAAGACGCTGGCGCACTCCACCATCGAGATCGAATGCGCGGAGCCGCTGGCGGAGACCACGTTACCGGAGTGGGAGGGAGCGGTGAAGACCACGCTGGACGACCGGCGCGTGAAGATCGCGGTGGTTTCGAGCCGGCCGGCGCGCACCATTGTCGGGATGGTGAAGTGGCTCGACGAACGCAACATCCCCCTGGTGGACATTCACATCCTCCGGCCGTCGCTCGAGGAGGCTTTCATCGAGCTCACCGGAAAGAGCCTGCGCGAATGAGATCCTACTACGCACTCTTCAAGAGCAACATGCAGCTCACCATGCGGGACCGCTCGGTGCTGTTCTTCAATTACCTGTTCCCGCTGATCTTCTTCTTTGCGTTTGCGGAGATGTTCCATGCCGGCACGGGGCAGGGCATCGCGTATTTCGTGGGCACGGTGCTGACGATGGGAATCCTGGGCAACGGCCTGTGGGGCGCGGGGATGCGGAGCGTGCAGGACCGCGAAGCCAACATTCTGCGGCGCTACAAAGTGACGCCGATTACGCCGCTGCCCATCCTGGTGGCCTCCATGGTGAGCGGGTGGCTGCTGTACCTGCCGGTGCTGGTGCTGCTGGTGGGGCTGGCGCACTTTCTCTACGCCATGCCAATGCCGCAGAACTGGTTTTCGCTTTTCCTGATGGCCTCCATCGGGGTGTGCAGCTTCCGCGCGCTGGGGCTGATTCTGGGGGCGGTCGCCAACACCATGGCGGAGGCCAACATCCTCATCCAGTTGCTGTATATGCCCATGCTGTTTCTGAGCGGCGTGACGATTCCTTCGTCGATTCTGCCGGTGTGGGCGCAGACCGTGGGCGAATTCCTGCCGGCGTCTTACCTGGTGACGGGCTTTCAGGGAATATTCTTCCGCAACCACTCCATCCTGGACAGCCTTCCGGCGGTGGGCGCGCTGCTGCTGACCACGGTGGTCGGGCTGTTTCTGGCGGTGAAACTGTTTCGCTGGGAGAAGGAAGAGAAGATTCCGCCGCGCAACAAGCTGTGGGTGCTGGCGGTGCTGTTGCCCTTCCTGGTGATGGGCTGCATCCGCACGTATACGCGATCGCACATCGGCGAAAACCAAGCTCTGTATCGCGACCTGGCGCGCTCCGGCACGTTTCTGATCCGGCACACGCGAGTCTTCGTGGGCGACGGCACGGTGAGAGAGGACGCCTCGGTGCTGGTGCACGACGGCAAGATCACGGGGGTCTTCGACGGCGGCGGGCCGGATCCCGACAAGATCCGCGCCGAAGTGGTGGAAGGCTCCGGCAAGACGCTGCTGCCCGGCTTGATCGACGCGCACGTACATCTCTCCGCGCCCGGCGGCATTTCGAGCAACAGCGAAGACTACAACGTAGACAAGACCATGCCGCGCAACGCCGCCGCGCTGCTCTACAGCGGCGTCACGGCCGCGCGCAGCACGGGCGACGGGCTGGATGCTTCGCGCAAATTGCGGGCCGAGATCGCAGGCGGCAGCAAACTGGGGGCGGCGCTGTTTATTTGCGGCCCGATGTTTACGGCCGAAGGCGGCCACGGCACGGAGTTCACGGCGCACGTCCCGGCCGCGCTGCGGGACAACATTCAGGCGCAACTGGTGCGCATTCCGAAAACGGCCGAGGAAGCCCGGGCGCAGGTGCGCGACCTGAAAGCCGCGGGTGTGGACGGAATCAAGATCATTCTGGAAGCCGGGTTCGGCGAGGGGATGCTGTATAACCGCATGGACGTGGCGCTGGCGCGCGCCGTGGCCGGGGAAGCCCACGCGCAGAATCTGCCGGTGGCCACGCACACCGGCGATTCGCGGGATGTGGCCGACGCCGTGGATTTCGGAACCGCCTCGGTTGAACATGGCTCGTGGCGCGACGCCATCCCCGACGCGGTGCTGCAAAAAATGGCGCGCGAAGGCGTCTATCTGGACCCCACGCTGGCGGTCGGGGAAGCCTATTCGCAATACTACGCCGGCAAGGCCGATGCGTTGAACAACTCGCTGGTGGAGCAAGTGGCGCCAGCGGGGATTCTGAAGGCCACGCGCGAGTTTTTGGAATCCGGCAAAGGCGCGGATGCGGCCAAGTCCGCGATTTTCGCGGGCGCACTCGATCACGCCCGCGCCAACCTGCTGCGCGCGTGGAAGGCCGGGGTTCCGCTGGTGACCGGCAGCGATTCCGGCAACCCGCTGGTCTTCGACGGCCCTTCGATGCACCACGAGTTGCAGCTCTGGGTGCAGGCCGGCATTCCGGCCGCGGTGGCGCTACAGGCCGCCACCGGCAACGCCGCGAAGTTGCTGCGGGCGCAGAACCGCATCGGCGCCATTCGCGAGGGGATGGACGCGGATCTCCTGTTGGTGGACGGCAATCCGCTGCAGGACATTTCCGCCACGGAGCGGATTTCGCTGGTGGTGTTCAAAGGCGAGCGGGTACGACGCGCGGATCTGTTCGATCAGAAGTAAGTGGGACCGGCCTCCTGGCCGGTCGGCGACAGGCCGGGAGGCCGGTCCCTGGAGTGGGCTATTCTCTTGCGGCCTGCGGGCTTTGCCCGGCTTGGACAGACCAGGAGGTCTGTCCTACTTGGGCTGCGGGACCACGCGCAGATAGGGCTTGACGGCTTTGAAGCTGCCGTATTGCTTGCGGGCGTCGTCGTCGGAAACCGATCCGGCCACGATCACATCCTCGCCGGGCTTCCAGTTCACGGGCGTCGCTACCTTGTGTTTGGTGGTGAGCTGGATGGAATCGAGCACGCGGAGCACTTCGTCGAAATTGCGGCCGGTGGTCATCGGATAAATCAGCATGAGCTTGATCTTCTTGTCGGGACCGATCACGAAGACCGTGCGCACGGTGGCGTTGTTGGCCGGCGTGCGGCCTTCGGAAGTGCTGCCCGTATCGGCCGGCAGCATGTCGTAGAGCTCGGCGATTTTGAGATCGGGGTCGCCGATCATGGGGTAGTTGACCTTGGAGCCCTGGGTCTCTTCAATGTCGGCCTCCCAATAGCGGTGGCTGGCGACGGGATCGACGCTGAGCCCGATGATCTTGGTGTGGCGCTTGGCAAATTCCGGTTCCAGGCGCGCCATGTAGCCCAGTTCGGTGGTGCAAACGGGAGTGAAATCCTTGGGGTGCGAAAAGAGGACGGCCCACCCGTCACCGATCCAATTGTGAAAGCTGATGGGGCCCTGCGTGGTTTCGGCGGTGAAATCGGGAGCGGTATCGTTGATGCGTAGAGACATGAATCCCTCCTGGAATTGGTTGTGAGAGTGTGTTGCTTCTTCTCGAATATTACGCTATTGGGCGGCGCCGGTGTCAAGCGCGCGGCCGAGCGCGGCGCGAATCTCCCGCACGATGACCTGGGGCGCTTCCATCGGAATGAAATGGTTACTCTCCGCCAAAAAGACTTCGCGCGCGTTGGGGAATCGCGCGACGAGATCCGGCGCCGTAGGCGAGGCGGTGGGATCGAAGACTCCGGGCTGCCAGGCTCTGCCCGCGCGCACGATGGTGACGGGCTGACGGAGGGTGGCAAGGGCCGCCGCGATGTCAGACTCCGGGGCCAGCGACTCGTGGTAGATGGACGCCTCCACCTCCGGCGGGCAGGCCAGCACGTAGGCGTCGCCATCGGGCAGCAGCGCGTAGTCGCAATAGTTCCGCACGACTTCTTCCGGCCACGCCGCGAAGGGCGGGCGGGAGCGAAAGCGCTCGAACATTTCCGCGGACGAAGCCCAACGGTTGCGGCGGCGCAGGATGAACGACACGTCGAAACCGGGCGTGCCGTAGTAGCGCGACGCAAAGATCACCGGGTCCGCCAGCACCAGGGCGGCGAAAGCGTCCGGGCGCAGCGCGGCGGCCTCAGCCACCGCGTGACCACCCATGGAGTGGCCGATGCCGATTGAGCCGCGCAGATCGAAATGTTCCGCCACCGCCAGGATGTCTTCCGCGAACCGGCGCCACGGAATGGGCGGCGCGGGTTTGGCGCTGCGGCCGTGGCCGCGGAACTCCAGCGCCAGCGCGCGGCGGCCGGGAAATTCGCGGATGATGTGATCCCACATGCGGCCGTGAAAACCGGTGGCGTGCGCGAACAGGAGCGGCGGCCCCGCGCCGGGCCACTCCCAGACCGCCAGGCGGAGCCCGCCGGCGGAGATGAATTCGAGATTCACGGCTGCCTCCGGCGCTTGAGGACGTAGACGCACGGCAGGCCCAGCAGCAGCACCATCACGTAGCCCAGGGCCTGCGCCACCAGGATGTAGGCCAGCGCGGCGTCTTTGCGGAAGCCGAAGGGAACCAGCACGGTCACGGCCACGAATTGGTAGATGCCCACGTAGCCGGGCGTGGAGGGGAGCGCGCTGGCAAGCCCCAGGGCGGTAATCAGCAGCATCGTCACGGGAAACGAAAGCTCGAGCCCCAGCCCGCGCCCGCAGATCATCATGGTGACCGCATCCGACAGCCAGATGGTCACGGTGAGCGCGGCAAATCCCAGGAAGCGCCGGACGCTGTGGAAGGCGCGCATGCCCAGCAGCACCTGATCCACCAGATGCAACAGACCATCCCGCAGTTTGTGCGGCAGCGGCACGCGTTGGATGATGCCGCGGCACAGGCTGCCGGTGTGCGGCAGCACCGCGATCGAGAGCGCGCCGAGCGTTGCCACGGCGGCGGTGGCGCGCGAAACATCGGTCATCCAGTGCGGTTTGGGGTGGACTCCCAGCAGGATGATGGAACTCCACAGCACCAGCGCGATGACGTCCATGAGGCGCTCACTCAAAGCCGTGGTCAACACGTAGGTCTTACTCAAGGAGGAACGGCTGCTGACGATCAGCGTGCGGACCAATTCGCCGGCGCGCGCCGGAAGAAAGGCGTTGCCCAGGTAACCCGACATGTTGGCGCAGAAGACCTGCCCCAGGGAGAGCCGCGCTTCGGCGTTCAGCAGGATGCGCCAGCGCACCGCGCGCAGAAAAAACGAACAGCAGGAAAACGCGGAGGCCACCACCACCAAGCCCCACCGCGCGCCCGCGATGGTGCGCCAGACGCCGCTCCAATCCACGCCGCGGAGCGAGTAGTAGAGCAGGACGGCGGCCAGCGGCACGGCCAGGATCCAGGACCAGAGGCGGCCCTTGCCGTCACTCTTCATATCGCCATCATGCGCCGCTCGACTTGTTCACAGAGATAGTGGTAGAGCGAGAGGTGCACCTGTTGCACCAGTGGAGTGTGACGCGACGGCACGGCCATCAGGAAATCGGCCAGCGGCGCCAGGCTGCCGCCGCCTTCGCCGGTGAGTGCGATGGTCCGCATCCGCATGCTGCGAGCCTGCTCAAAGGCCGCCACCACGTTGCGCGAAGTTCCCGACGTGCTGATGCCCAGCAGCACGGCGCCTGTTTCGCCGTAGGCTTCCACCTGGCGCGCGAAGACCGTGTCAAAGGAGTGATCGTTGCTCCAGGCGGTCAGGACGGCCGGGTTCCCGGAGAGGCAAATGGCTCGCAGGGCGCGCCGCTCTTGAAGGAAGCGGCCCACCAACTCGCAGGTGATGTGCATGGCATCCGCCGCGGAGCCGCCATTGCCGCACACCAGCAGCGGCTTGCCGCCGGCGAGCGCGCCGACGATGGAGTCGATGGCCGCATCCATGACGGTTGGGTCGATCGCATCGGCAGCCCGGGTCAAGAGTGCGGCGGCTTCCGCGAGGTGGTCGCGAAGGATCATAGAGAAGCCTGCATTATAACTTGGAGTGGCGGGCGGGTTCAGGAGTTCGACGCCATCTCCGCCGAGATAGCCGAACCCTGGACCGTTCCGGAAGGGTCAGAGGGCATAACTGATTACTAAAGTTAACTGCGCCAGTAGCCCCATCGCCAGTCTTGTAGGGGGTGGTTGCACCACGTCATAATCCGACATGCAGGTGAGAAGCCTCATCGAAAGACGAGGCTCTGCCCATGGGAGAGGACATTGATGCTCGATACGTTTACGCCGGCCCAGGCTGAGACAGACAGCTCTTTTGCAGGACCGGCGCGGATGCACAGCGCGTGCCCGATTTGCGCCGGCACAAACCTCAAGCATCTGTGGCAGGTTAACGGCTATTCGATTGCGCGCTGTCAGAGCTGCTCTCTGGTTTTCGTTAAGGACATCGTCACGCCCGAGGAATTGAACGCGCACTATTCGGTTCCGGACGGCTCCTATGGCGAGGACAATACCGACTGCCTGACCTACTATTACGAGATTCTGCGCGGCCTCCTGGAAAGCCGCTATCCGCAGCGCGGCAAGATCCTCGATATCGGTTGTGCAGCCGCGCAGTTCCTGGACGTGATGAAGGACTGGGAGTGCCACGGCAATGAGATCTCACCGGCGTACGCCAAGATTGCCCGCGAACGGTTCGGCGACCGGATTGTAAACAGCCTGTTCGAAGACTATCCGTTGCGGGAAAACTACTTCGACGTCATCACCCTTCAGGATGTCTTCGACCATTTGCGGGACCCCATCGCCATTCTGAACAAGTGCCACGCCATGTTGAAGCCGGGCGGGATGATCGTGATCAAAGTGCACAACATCTCGTGCCTCTACGCGAAACTCACCGGTCCCCGATTCTATGCGGTCATGCCGCCGACGCACTTGTTCTACTACAACAAGCGCACCCTGGAACTGCTCCTGGGCAAGGCGGGTTTCCAATGGATCGGCGCCCGGTTCATTCCACACGTCTTGAGGATCCGGATCGTGTTCCAACGTCTCGCGAGGGAGAATCGAAACTCGGTCTTCTTTCGCATTTCCCAAGGGCTGAGGTCCACCTGGTTGGGCGAAGCGAAGATCAAGAAAAACCTGCGAGACATTATCACGGTCATTGCGGTGAAGAAATAGATGGCTTCGGCGACAACACTGCCCGACTCGATCATGATCCCTCAGGAGGTGTTCGACCTCGCGGTGGAAGCGCCAGGGCCAACCAGCACGCCGAAGTTCAGGAAATCACCCGAAGCCCGGCGGTTTGCGGCACGGCCGGAGCGGGACCGATACGGCGCACCACGACGGAGTCCCGGTCGCAGGCCTCCTTGCAGGGCAGCGAGCAGCGAATATTGGTCTTGTTCAGGGTGAACGCAGGATCGAACAGGTTTCCAATGGCGAACTGCCTGAGGTCCATTCCGGCCGGGTTGGAGAAGCCCGAGTACAGAGTGGAATGGAGGTAGTGCATACCGCCGTTACAGGTAAAGACATCGCCATTGGGGGCGACGTTGATGTAGTTCCGGCCGGCGGAGCAGGACTTCTCGCTGAAGTCCATGAAATCAAGCTGCGAGTCGGGGTTCCGATCTGACCGCAGAACCCGCGCCAACAGGGCCCTCTGCTCCGCCGAGTATGCGAAGTTGAGATCGACATAGGGATCGACGTGCAACGTCACGCCGTCCCGGGCCATGCCGCTATCGATCGCCTCGATAAGAGGTAAGTTCTCCGGCGTGGCCACTATGTTGACTTGTATGTGGAACTGATCGCGCAAATCCCTGATCTTTGCCACGAACGCGTGTTGGTTTACATATTCCCGATGAAAACTGGCGTTGATGTGGATCTTCCGCTTGACCTTGCGGTAGAGCCTGGTATCCTGCGACAAATTCGTGACAATCCCCACGATTTGGTGCTTTGCCGGCAGCTCGTTGATCACTTCCGGCAGGCCTGCGTACACAAATGGTTCTCCGCCTGCTATGTACACGATCGCCGGCGGCAGCTTCTCGAAGGCCTGGAGCCACTCCGCGGCGCTCCTTTCCGCGTTCTTGCCAAAAACAGTCGTGTAGTCGAACTTAGTTACGACCGGACAGTAGGAGCATCGGTAATTGCAACGAGCCGTCGGAGTAAAATAGAGCACCAGCCGGTTCGGAAAGAACCTCCGGTAGTAGCGCTTCAGAAAATACTTCATCGGCGCGGGTATGTAACACTGCAAGGCTGCTACGTTCAGCATACGGTCTCCGAATTCCTGTGCGAATCCGGCGCGCTCCCGACCACGAGGCTTTGGTCCCGTAACGCCGCCCCGGGACCGAATTCAAAATTGATCCGTTCCTTCTCAACTACCAGCGGACGCTTCTGCACCTGGGTGTGAATGGCGCCGATATACTCTCCGATGAGGCCCATGAAGAAGAGCTGTATCGACCCGAAAAGGAAGAGCCCAATGATGACGGGCGCCATGCCGGTGGAGAATCGGCCCCAGTAGGCCAGCTTGTAGATCAGGTAGCCCAGACCCGTGAGAACCGAAAGCACCGAAAGGAAAAAACCGGTGAAGGTGACGATGCGCAACGGAACCTTGGAGAGGCTGGTGATGCCGAGCATCGCGATCTCATAGAGGTTGAAGAGACTGTGTTTGGACGCTCCCTTCAAGCGCCGCGGCTGATTGAACACGACCTCGGCATGCGGAAGACCGATATCGGCGATCATGCCGCGAAAGTAGGGGAACGGATCGTCGAACGACCGGATGAGGTCCATGACGCGCCGATCATAGAGGCCGAAGCCGGTGAAGTGGGCATAGGTCTGAACGTCGGACAGGCGATTGACGAGCTGATAGTACCGGCTGCGGAGCCAGTAGACCAGTCTGTTTTCGTCGCTCGTCTTTTTGACTCCGACGACAATGGGAGTGCCCTTTTCCCACTCCCTGACGAAGTCGGCAATCAGCTCGGGGGGATCCTGAAGGTCGCCGGCCAAACCGATGACCGCGTCGCCATGGGCCTGCTGGAGGGCGTGCATGGGAGAGCGGACGGGTCCGAAATTGCGGCTATTGGCGATGATCTTCACATTGCGGTCAGTCAGCGCAAGGCATTTGAGCATGGCGAGAGTATTGTCGCGTGAGGCGTTGTCGATGAAAATGTGCTCGTACCGGTAGCCCGGGAGCGACAGCATGACGGCGCGCACGCGTTGGTACAGTTCAATGACGTTGTGTTCCTCATTGAAACAGGGAGTGACGACGCTGATGGTTTTCATATAGGGCCCTCGTTAGTAGAGCGACAGGACCTCGCTGGTCAAGTGCAACTGCTGGTGAATCCGCTGTTCGATTTCGGGTGTACGTACCATCTCTTGTCTCCTCACTTGTCCTCGATCAATCGGCCGCCGGGCACCGCGTAACAGACCAGATCCCAGCCCTCGAAACCATGCGGCCGCAGAAAATACCGGTAGTCGCCGGACATGGCGGCGACCGACAACGGAAGCTGCCACAAATGGTTTTGCAGATGATACGAACTGATTGCCAACACGGGCATGCGGCATTGAATGGTGCGCCGTCCGCCTGCCAGGGCTTCCGGCTCCGCGCCCTCAATATCGAACTTAACGATGGTCGGCGTTTCGCCCTGGAGGCTTTCATCCAGGGCCACGGACTCGACCATCAGTTGCCCGGCTCCGGTGGTGGATAGCGCCGTGCCGGTGACCTCGAAGGCCACGGTTCCGCGCCTTGCGCCGACCGCCTGCTGGAAACAGGAGATCTTGCGCTGCACCGGTTCCGGCAGCGCGGCCACAGTCTGCTGCAACTTCGTCCAGCTCAAAGGATCGGGTTCATAGGCGACGATGCGATCAAACTGCCCGCCCTGAAGGCCGACGAAGCTCCTGATGGTATCCCGGTCGAAAGCGCCGCAGTCGATCAGGACTTCCCGCGACGTCAGGCGATACACATCCGGTGGAAAAT
>JBEKQS010000156.1:0-12589 GCA_049519475.1 Bryobacteraceae bacterium
ATCCAGGGCGATGACCCGGTGTATCTGGCCGAGGCGTCGCACGCGCTCGTCGATCCGCTGCATCCCGACAACTCCACGTACGTGTTCCGGGGCCAGCCGGTGGATCAACGCGGCCTTTCGCATCCGCCGATGGACGCGTGGATTCTGGCCGGGCTGCTGGCGGTTTTCGGCGACGTGAAGGAAGTGCCGTTCCACGCGGCGTACATTTTGTTTTCGCTGATGGCGGCGTGGGCCATGTGGTCCCTCGGGCGCCGCTTTTCGCCGCAACCGGTGTGGGCCGCGCTGCTGTTCCTGGCCGTTCCTACGTTCGTGGTGAACGGCAACTCGCTTGAAACCGACTTGCCTTTCCTGGCGTTCTGGATGGCCGCCGTCGCGCTGTTCTGCGCCGGCAAATTGCTGCCCGCGGCGCTCGCCATGATCCTGGCAGCCCTGACGGCCTATCAAGCCGTCTTCCTTACCCCCATTCTGGCGGTGTACGTCTGGCTCTTTCACCGCCGAAGCGTGGCGCGCTGGCTCACCATCTGCACCGCGCCGGCGGCCATCGCCGCGTGGCAATTCTACGAACGCTCGACCACCGGCGTCATGCCGGCCGCCGTGCTGGCCGGTTACTTCCGCAGCTACGGTTTCCAGGCGCTCGAAGCCAAGATCTCGAACGCCCTGGCGCTGTTCATCCATTCGTGGTTCATCGTCTTCCCTGCCCTGGCGGCGGCCGCGTTTGTGTTGGCCTGGCGGCGCAGGCGCGAATCGGAGACGTTCTTCCTGCTCGCGTGGATCGTGCTCTTCTTCGGCGGCGCGGTGGTGGCGTTGTTCGCCGGATCGGCGCGCTACCTGCTGCCCATGGCCGCGCCGGTAGCGCTGCTGGCTTCGCGTCTGCCCCGGCGCTGGGTGGCCGCGGGCTTCGCGATTCAGATGACGCTGAGCCTCGGACTGGCCGCCATGAATTACCAGCATTGGGGCGCGGTGCGCGCCTACGCCGCCTCGCTCGCGCCGTCGATTGAGAACCACCGCGTGTGGGTCGACGACGAATGGGGTCTGCGCCACTATATGGAGCAGCAGGGCGCGCTGCCGCTGCGCCAGTCCGAGCGGTTGCGCGCCGGCGACATCATTGTGTCGGGCGAACTCAGCCACGCCGTGAAGGTGAGCGCGCCGCTCGCCCCGGTCGTGCCGCCGGCGGAAATCCGCCCGGCCATCCCGCTGCGCATCATCGGTCTGGAAACGCGCTCCGGCTATTCGAGCGCTTCGTTCGACCGCCTTTTCCCCTTCGGCATATCGACCGGAGTGATCGACCGTCTGCGTGCCGTCGAAGTGGTGGAGCGCCACCCGGCGCTGTCCTATCTGCCCATGGCGGCGCCCCAAGCCGCCACGCAGATTGTCGGCGGCATCTACGATCTGGAAGATCATTCCTTCCGCTGGATGTCGCGGCTGGCAACGGTAGCGCTGAAGAGCCCCGGGACCGCGGCGGCGCTGTCGGTGAGTTTCCGGATTCCGGCGCAATCGCCCGCGCGCCGCGTGACGTTGCGCATCGACGGCAAGGAAGTGGCCTCGCAAGTCTACGCCGCGGCGGGCGACTACACGCTGGAATCGCCGCCCGTGCTGCCGGCCACTGGCGAAGTTCTGGTGGAAGTTGAAGTTGACCGCACCTTCACGGCGCCCCCGGACGTACGCGAACTGGGGATCGTCCTGAACGGCGTCGGCTTCCGCCCGTGACCCCCGGCGAGTTCTGACGCTGAACCCGAACCTCACGACCGCCTGCGGTAGCCCCGCGCCACGGCCGCAATCCAGAACCGCGGGCGCCAACCCATCGCATGGGGGTGGAACCGCCTTGAATCCTTCGAGCTTTGACGGATTTTGCCCGATAAGGTTAGTTAGGTGAGTGATGGCTCGCGAAGACGAAACCGTGAAGGAATCCGGCGCCTTTCGGCATGGACTGGTTCGAGAAGCGGAACTGGACCTGGTGGTCCGCTCATACCGCGGGATCTATGCGTACCCGTTCATGCTGGCAGCTTTCGGGCTGACCACCGACTATCGCGTTGCACATGAAGGCCTTTTCTGGTTTTCGACGGTGTCCATCCTGGCGGCAATGGGGATGCGGATTGCATTGTTCGCCTGGCGGACGCACATCGATGCCATTGGAACGCGGAGACTGCATTGGCTCCTCATCGCCAATGTCTGGCTCGTGTCCGGCTGTTCCGGCCTCCTGTTTGCGACCGATCTTTGGTTCTATGGCTTCGAGAGCTGGACTTTTACGATTCTCATGCTATGCGTCGTTGGGATGTCCTCGGGCGGGACGATTTCGTTTACGCCGAGCCTCGGTCTGCTACGGCTGCAGGTCATCCTGCTGCTCGGCCCTGCGCTCGTTTGTGGACTCTTCCTGCGAACCGGGCAAGGGAACACTTTCGCGCTGGCCACATTCGTTCTGTCGGCATTTCTGCTCTGGCAGGGGGATCGGCTCAACAAGGTGTATTGGGAGCAATTGCGTGACCGGGCGCTGAAGATGATGCGCGCCCGGGAGTTGGAGACGGCCAAGGCGGCGGCCGAAGCAGCCAGTGTGGCCAAGAGCCAGTTCCTGGCTAACATGAGCCACGAAATTCGAACGCCCATGCACGGCATTCTGGGCCTGGCGCAACTCGCCATGGCCCGCGAGACTCCGCCGGATCAGTCCCGTGAGTATCTGCGGAAACTGCGGAGCTGTGCCGAGGGGCTGCTGCACGTGCTCAACGACATTCTCGACTTTTCCAAAATCGAGGCTGGAAGGTTGAGCGTGGAGAGGATGCCTTTCTCTTTGGGGAGTCTGCTGGACGAGACGCGTCATGTGATTCTGCCGCAGTCGTCCGAGAAAGGATTAACGCTGGAGTGCCGAAGCGGCCCGGGCATACCCGATGTGCTCCTGGGCGATGCCGCCCGCCTGCGCCAGGTGCTGATCAACCTGCTTGGCAATGCCACTAAGTTCACCAAAGCCGGTTCCGTTACTCTGGAGGTGACAGCCGTGGGTCCGGTCGCGCAAGGAGGGGCTGTCCATCTGTTGTTTCGGGTTTCGGATACCGGCATTGGAATTGCCCCGGAACAGCAACTGCGCATCTTCGACGCGTTTGCGCAAGCCGATGAGAGCGTGACGCGCCAATTCGGAGGCACGGGCTTGGGGCTATCCATCTGCTCGCAGCTTGTCGGGCTGATGGGCGGCCGCCTCTGGGTAGAGAGTACGCCTGACGTCGGCAGCACGTTCCAATTCACTTGCGAGCTCGGAATCGGAAACCAAGGCGACTGCCGGACAGCCGAACCCGTGGTTGAAGTCCGGCCGTTCCAGGCGATGCGAATCCTGCTGGCGGAGGATCACCCGGTAAGCCAGCTGCTTGCCCGCAAGATGCTCGGAATCCAAGGCCACCGGGTGACCACCGTGTCGACGGGCGTAGCCGCCATCGAGGCTTGGCAATCGGAAGAGTTCGATGTCATTCTGATGGACAATCACATGCCGGAAATGGGAGGAGTCGATGCTGTGCGCGGTATTCGGGAGCGTGAGATAGCCGCCGCCAGAAAGCGCACGGCCATTATCGCCCTTACGGCAAGCGCCATGGTCGGGGACCGCGAGCGCTTTCTGGCTGCTGGCGCGGACGATTATCTCTCGAAGCCGTTTCGTGCGGAGGAGCTATATGCCACCATCCGCCGCGTCGTCGCCTGCCCCGGTCGTCAAGTAGCTCCCCAGGAGTTGTGAAGTCCGGGCAGTAACGCGTTCGCTCTACCTCTCCCGGTATTCCGCGCGCTCTTCGCCAAACTCCTCGCCGTAAGTGCGGTCGGGGGCTTCGACAATCCGCATCAGCTCGCCGTGATCCAGCCAGTTCAGGAAGCAGCGCGAGCAATCGTCGATCACCACATTGCCCGGGCCGCCGTAATAGTGCGTGTCCATGTGCTGATGGCACTGCGGGCATTCGATCCGGCGGTCGAGTTCCTTGCGGTCGGGCGCGTGCGGCACGCCGTGGCTGGTGTGCCCGGCCTTCAACTCCTCAATCAGCGCCAGAAAACTGCCCATCGGAATCAGCATGCCGCGGCAGTGCGTGCAGGTACGGATGCGCTGCCGGCCGAGGGTGGCGTGCATCAGCGGGATCGCGCAGATGGGGCACGCCGCGCCCTCCGCCTTGCCCAGCACCCGCACCCCTTCGTCATCCTGATCGGGCAGGTAAATGGACTTGCAGTAATCGCAGGTGAGGCTCTCCTGGTCGCCTTCCAGGCTCAGCGGAGCGCCGCAGGACGGGCAGTTCATGGTTGTGGCTTGCCGCAAGCCGGGCAGAACTTCGCGCGCTTTGGCATGGCTCCGCCGCAGTCCATGCAGAACTTGGAATCGGCCGCGGCCGCCGCTGCCGGTTCAGCCGCCGGAGCTTTGAGGGCGCCCATCATGCTCTGCGCCATGGCCAGACCGGCGCCCAGCCCCACGCCCGCGCCGGCCGCGCCACCCGGGTTGGCCGCCGCGATGGGCATCGCTTGCGCCGCCTGGAATTGCGCATACCGCGCCGGATCGCCGGCCATGTTCATTCCGATCCGCTGGTCCAGCACTTTCTGCAACTCGTCCGGCAGTGACAGGTTCTCCACTACGAACTGGCGGAGCTCGAGGCCCAGGCCCGCGAAGGCCGGCTTCAATCCCGCGGCGATCTTTTCCGCCAGCTTGGCCTGGTTCGCGGCCATGTCCACAAAGGCCACTTCGCTGGGCGCGAAGATATCGGTCATCTTCGCCACAATCGTATTTCGAAGCTGCCCTTCCAGGTCCGAGACATAGTAACTCTCGCGTGTGCCGCTGACATTGGTGTAAAAGGCCTTGGGATCGGCGATGCGGTACGAATAAATTCCGTAGCCGCGCAGCCGCACCGCGCCGAATTCCTTATCGCGGATTGTGATGGGAGTGGCCGTGCCCCACTTCTGATCCAGCCGCAGGCGCAAGGAATAGAAATAGACATCGGATTTGAACGGCGATTCGAAGCCCTTGTCCCAATTCATCAGGTCTGTCAGCACCGGCAGGTTGCGCGTCGTCAGCGTGTACAGACCCGGGCCGAAGACGTCGGCAATGCGGCCTTCATTGACGAAAAGCGCCGTCTGCGATTCGCGGACGGTGAGCTGGCCGCCGTTCTGAATCTCCATGTCCTGCATGGGATAACGGTACGCCAGCAGCGTTTCGTCCGCTTCGGTCCATTGAATGACGTCGATGAGCTGCTTGATTAGGAAGTCTCGAATGCTCACACCTACCTCCAAAGCGTGACTCTATCATGGGCCTTTGCGGCGGCAAACATTCACTAAGGTTAGTAACGCGAATCATCCTCTAAGATAAATGCCCTATATCTGGAAGCCTAAGTTAGATCTCCAGGCCTGGGACAAACGCTCCATTACTCAAACAAGTACAACCGTACCTTTGTTTTCCCGACAATTTGCCGCACCATGGAATAGAAGAAAACAATGCGCAAACTAATCGCGATTCTTACTTTAATGATTGCCGCTCTGGCCGCACACGCGGGCACCATTCAAGGCCCTGTCACGCTGACCGGCTTGGGCAACGGACAAGGCTGGAACGACGGCTCCTACTACACCGGCTACGTCACACTCAACTTCGACGGCGTCGATTACACGGGCCTGTGCGTCGATGCCTTGCACGACGCCAGCCCCAACACCACCTGGGATGCGATTTACGTTCCGCTCTCCGACCCCTCCATCAACGCGGTGCTGGCGTCGTACTTTCCGAACACTTTGCCATCGCTTTATACCGCTCTGCTGCAGGCCGATGTCCTGGCCTTTCTCGATTTGGCGGGAGCCAATGAGGCAACCTCGGTTTCCCTGCAACATGAAGTCTGGGGGCAATTCGATCCCTCGGATTACAACGGAACGGCGCTGGCGGCGCAAGCTGCGGCGGCGAACGTCAACCTGACCAACTTCGGCCTCATCGTGGACGTGAGCTATTCGAGCGGCGGGAGCGGGCTGGAGCAGGCCTTCCTGGTGGATCCGCCACCTTCGTCCGTGCCGGAGCCTTCACCGGCGGTCCTGGTTGGACTGGGCCTCGTGGCGCTGGGCATGACGCGTTGGATGCCTCCGCTGCCGCGTCTGAGACGGCGCCGCGTGGAAGACAAATAAGACACATCTGATCTAGGAGAAAACAGCGATGACGCCCACAGCCATGCTCCTCCCGCGCGCCTTCACCGGGGAAAGAAGCCGCCTCCTGTCGATGGATTTGATCCGCAGCCACGCCCTCGATCGGCTCTATGAACGCCGCGAGGCGGTGCAGAACCTCATCCGCGCCCTCGAAGACTATCAAAAATCCCGCAAAACGCGCCTGGCCCGGAGCGCCGAAGCGCTCCGGGCGGGACTTCGCACAATGCAGCCAGGTCTACTGGGGCCGCATCCAGATATCCTCTAGCACATTGACCGAGGACGTGTACGTCTTGTCGCCGACGGTGAGCTTCACCATATAGACGCCGGGTTCAACCGGGCCGGCGCCAGCGCCGCCGCCGAATCCACCACCGCCGCCGCGTCCGCCGCTCACGAACGGTACACCGCCGCCGCCGCGTCCGCCGCGTCCGCCGCCTCCACCCCCGCCGCCACCTGCGCCACCCGCAGCTTGGAGAATCACCTGTTGAGCGTTGATTGGGGTTCCGGCTGCGGGGGTTGCGGCGCCCTGCGCACCGGCGGTATCGGCGGCGCCCGGCGCAGCCTGCGCGCCTTGTCCGCCGCGGCCGCGGCCGCCCCGTCCGCCACGGCCACCGCCGCCGGCAGCGGCATCGCCTGCCGTGGTAGCAGCGGCTTGCGCCACCCGGGTCATGGGCCACTGGAAGCGGTTCATGCCGGCCTTGAGGTCAACATTCATCGTGCTGGCCACCGTGGTGCCTTGCAGGAAGTCCAGCTTGGCCGAGCCCAGGTCGCTCTTGGCCCAGATGTTGATAGCCGTTCCACCCTGCGGATTCTGGCCGCGGAAATCGCGGTTGGCCACCGAGCGGGTTGCCGATAGATCGTTTTTCCACTGAATCGCCGGCCGCGGCTCGAACAGCACCACATCCGAGCTGGGATTCGCTTTGTATTGCTCCAGCGGCGTGATATCGTCGGCGATCCAGAGGGAGCGGCCGTGCGTGGCCACAATCAGGTCCCGATCGCGCGGGTGAATCAGGATATCGTCCACCCGTACGCTGGGCAGATTGTTCATGAACTTCTTGAACGTCTTGCCCTGGTCCAGCGTGACGTACAGCCCGAATTCCGTGCCCACAAAAAGCAGGTTCGGATTGTCGTAGTCTTCGCGCAGTGCGTTGATATTGCCCTTGGCGGGAAGGTCGCCCGTGACGTTGGTCCATGTCTTGCCGTAGTTGCTGGTCTTGAAGAGGTACGGTTTCCAATCGTCGTTGCGATGATTGTCCAGGGCCACGTAAGCGGTGCCCGGGTCAAAGTTCGAGGGCTCGATGCGCGAGATCTGCACCCAGCCGTGCGGCGCCGCAGGTGCGCCCTGAATGTTGCCGTAGACGTTGGTGAAAGTTTCCCCGTCGTCCTGGCTCACCTGCAGGTTGCCGTCGTCGGTGCCGATCCAGATGACGCCAGGGCGCGACGGTGATTCGCGAATCTGCGTGGCCAGCGAACTGGCGGCATAGCCGTCGTGCTTGGAGGCCATGGGCTTGTCGCCGGCGACGCCCATGATGGCCTGTTCCGGCGCCCAGCGGTTGACGTTCTTGCTGAGATCCGTCGGGTTCATCCACCACGTATCGCCGCGGTTGTTGGACTTGAAGAAATACTGCGCCGCCATGTAAATCTTCGCCGGATTGTGCGGCGAGATCTCCATGGGCGCGTTCCAGTAGAAGCGCAATGGCTCGACGTTGGGAGGCGCATTGAGAACGTTGGGAGCGCCGCCGCGTCCGCCACCACCGCCTCCAGCCGCCTCGGCCGTGGCCGGAGCCGCTCCGCCCGCGCCGGCGCCAGTACCAGTGGCTTGCGATTCACCGGCTGGTGGCGCCACCCCGCCGCGTCCGCCCGCGGTCGGCCGGATGCTCTTCTGCGTGCCGTTGCGCAGGTCGTGCCGCGACATGGCGCCGTCCTGCGATTCGCCATAAACGATGGCCCAATCGCTGGGGTCCTGCCGCGTATAGAAGCCGTCGCCGCCGGCAACCGTGAACCAGTCCGTGTTCACCGGCCCGGTGCCGGAACGTAGGGCGCTGGGGCCGCACCAGGCGTTGTTGTCCTGGAGACCGCCGCAGACCCAATAGGGACGCCGCATATCCGCCGACACCTGGTAGAACTGGCCCACCGCGATATCGCCGTGGAAATCCCAACTGCCGGGTTTGGCGCCATCGTTGCTGCTGTCGAATCCACCGTCGTGGCCGATCCACACCTGGCGGTCGTCCTTGGGATTGATCCAGATGGCGTGGTAATCGGTGTGGGTGCCGGTCATGCCGTACCAGGTCTTGCCGCCATCCACCGACACGCGGCCGGGGTTGCCGCCGGTGTAAATCTTCTGGTCGTTGACGGGGTCCACGCGAATCTGGCTGAAGTACATGGCGCGGTCGTTGCAGCCGCTCATTTGGGTCCAGGTCTTTCCGCCATCGTCGGAGCGAAATACGCCATTGCCGTTGGGATCGGGCGCCGCCGGAGTACCGCCGCGGCCACCACCGCCACCGCCGCCGCCGCCTCTGCCGCCGGTCCAGGCGGGATCGGTGCCGGCGGTGCAGCCGTTACCACCGCCGCCGCCACCACCGCCGCCGCCGCCGAAACCGCCGCCGCCAGCCGCCGTTAACAACTGCGCGTTTGTCACCGTGCCGGCCGTGACCGCGGCGGTGAGCTGCGCACCGGTTACCGTGCCTGCCGTGACCGCCCCGCGGAGCTGCTCGGGGGTGACTGTGCCGGCAGCGAATCCGGAAATGATCTGGTCAGCCGTCATTCCGGCGGGCGGAGGCGCGGTTGCACCAGCGCCCCGGCCACCGCCGCCACCACGCGCGGGACCGCCGTCAGCGGCAGTGCCGCCGCCGGTACCGGCGCCGGCGCCGGCTTCGATCTGCGCATAAATCGTCGAAGGCTTCGCGCGGAAAATCGAAATCGCGATGCGCCCGTAGTTGCCGTCTTTCGGCTTGGGCCAACCGGGGCCTTCCAGCTTGGTCCAGGTGTCGCCGCCGTCGGTCGACTTCCACAGGCCGCTGTTCGGGCCACCGCCGTTGTAGCCCCACCAGGTGCGCCGGTGCGAATACGAAGCCGCGTACACAATCTTGGGATTGACAGGATCGATCGCCACATCGGTGAACCCGGTGTCGTTGTCGATGAACTTGGCCTTCTTCCAGGTCTTGCCGCCGTCCACGGTCTTGTACAGGCCGCGATCCGGATTGGGGCCGAACAGGTGTCCCACCGCCGCAACGTAGACGATGTTGGGGTTGGTGGGGTCCACCACCAGGCGCTGGATCGACTGCGTTTCTTCCAGTCCAAGATGCGTCCAGTGCGCGCCGCCATCCGTCGTGCCCCACACGCCATCGCCGATCGACGAGCTCTGCCGGTTGTTGCCCTCGCCCATGCCCACGTAGACGATGTCCTTGTTCGAAGGCGCTATGGCGATCGAACCGATCGATTCGTTTGGCATATTGTCGAACAGCGAGTGCCAGTAGTTCCCGCCATCGGTGGACTTCCACAAGCCGCCCGTGGCGAACCCGACGTAAATGGTCATGGGATCCTGTTCGGATCCCTCGATGTCATCCACGCGGCCCATCATGGTAGCCGGCCCGATGGAGCGGAACTCGAAACCCTTCAACAAGGGATCGGTGGAAACGTTGGGCGACGGACCGGTGGGCTGCCCGCCCCCGCGTCCCTGTCCCCATGCCATGCTTGCAGAACCCAAGCAGACGGCGGCAATCATCAGCGTCGTCAACCAGCGACGGCGCAAAACCGGTGCGCGCATTCTTGTGACCCTCCCTGAAAGCAACTTCGGATGTCCAGTGTCATGGACACTCTATCACAAACTACCGGGGCTGGGATTCACAACTCGTTGCCCTTCCGTCTCAACGGCCGCTTCTCACCCTACGTGGTATCCTGTCCAGATACGAGGGCTTCTCGGAATGCGCCCGCACCTGGACTTCCCCACTATCCCGGAATTGTTTGTAACTGCCCGCCCCTGCCTTCACGTCTATTCTCTTATTGCCCACATCCCGGATCGTTGCCTCCATGTTTGAAATTCTCTTCAAATACCCGATCGGCATCTTTCACAAGGGCAAGTTCGTCTTCCTGACCCCCTGGCCGCTCTGGCTGCTCTTCATCGCCATCCTCGCTGCCGCCGCGCTGCTGTTCTGGCACGTCCGGCGCCATCACGGCATGCTCAGCGGCTTGCGCCCCATCGCCATCTGGTTGCTCGAAACCTGCATGGTCTCGCTCATCCTCTTCCTGATCTGGCACCCCGCGCTCAGCGTCGCCACCCTCCGCACCCAGCAGAATGTCGTCGCCGTCCTGGTCGACAATTCCCGCTCCATGTCGATTAACGATGCCTCCGGTACCCGCGAAGCCGCCGCCAAAGCCGCCCTCAACGACGGCCTCCTGCAGTCCCTCGCCGGCCGTTTCCAGGTCCGCCTCTACCAGTTCGGTAAGGAACCCGAGCGCATCCCCAATACCGACCACCTCACCCCCGCCGCGCCCGCTTCCCGCATCGGAGACACCCTCGAGCGCGTCCTGGCCGAATCCTCTTCCCTGCCGTTGGGCGCCATCGTGTTGCTTTCCGACGGCGCCGATAACTCCGGCGGCATCGACCTCGCCACCATCGCCGCCATCCGCCGCCAGCGCATTCCCGTCCACACCATCGGCTTCGGCAAGGAGCATCCCGGCCGCGATCTCGAAATCACCGACGCCGTCGTGCCCGCCCGCGCGCTCCCCAAATCGCGCCTCGCCGCCTACGTCACCCTCCAGAGCTATGGCCTCAGCGGCGGCAAGACCCGCCTCAGCGTCAAAGACAACGGCAAGGTGCTCGCCTCCCAGGACATCACTCTCAAGTCCGACGGCCAGCCGCAGACCGAAACCATCGCCTTCAACATCGGCGACGCCGGGCCCAAGTCGCTCGAGATTTCCGCGCAACCCCTCCCCGGCGAAGAGAACCCGCTCAACAACACCGTCACCCGCCTGGTCGACGTCCAGAGCCGCAAGCCGCGCATCCTTTATTTTGAAGGCGAGCCGCGCTGGGAGTATAAGTTCATCCGCCGCGCCTTCGACGATTTCGACGATATCGAACTCGCCAGCATGGTGCGCACCACCCAGAACAACATCCTGCGCCAGTTCCCGCCCGGCATGAATGAGCACGAGCTCGAAGACTTCCCGGCCAAAGCCGAGGAGCTTTTCTCCTTTCAGGGCCTCATCATCGGCAGCGTGGAAGCCAACTATTTCACGCCCACCCAGCAGCAGTTGATCCGCGATTTCGTCGATCGCCGCGGCGGCGGGCTGCTCTTGCTCGCCGGCCGCGCCACCCTTTCCGATGGCGGCTATCCCAGTTCGCCCCTCGCCGATCTCGTCCCCACCCGCCTGCCCGCCAACCGCGGCACCTTCCATCGCGTCTTCACCAGCGTGGAACTTTCTCCGCAAGGCGCGCAGAGCACCATCTGCCGCCTGGATGACAACCCGGCCAGGAACGCCGCCCTCTGGAAAGCCATTCCGCAGGTTGCCGACTATCAGGAGGTCGGCGAACCCAAACCCGGCGCCAGCACTCTGCTCTACTCCTTGCCCTCCGGCAAACCCAGGCAGCCGCTGCTGGTCACCGAAAACTACGGCCGCGGCCGCACCGCCCTGTTCGCCACCCAGGGAAGCTGGCGCTGGAAAATGTGGGAAGACCACACCAGCAAAACCCACGCCACCTTCTGGCAGCAGATGTTCCGCTACCTGGTGAACGATACGCCCGGCCAGGTGGTTTCCACCACGCCCAAACAGGTTCTCTCCGACGATACCCGCGTCCCGCTCCGCGTCGAAGTCCGCGACAAGGAATACAAGCCCGTCTCCAACGCCAAAGTGCAGGCCCGTTTCATCAGCCCCGACGGCACAACGGCAACCCTCGAACTCAGCCCGCAGCCGCTCGAAGAGGGCGTCTACAGCGGCGAGTGGACCGCCGAGAAGCCCGGCTCCTACGTTGCCGAAATCATCGCCGGCCGCGAGCAGGAAGAGCTCGGCCACGATATGCTGACCTTCCGCCGCGAAGACGGCGTCGCTGAAAACTTCCATACCTCGCAGAACCGCGAGCTGCTCGAAAAGCTTTCCGAGGAAACCGGCGGCCGGTACTATAAGCCATCCGAAACGTCCAAGCTGGCGAACGAAATCTCGTACTCCGAAGCGGGCATCACCACCCGTGAGACCCGCGACCTCTGGGATATGCCCGCTCTCTTTCTCCTTGTCCTGGCCATCCGCGCCACCGAATGGCTGCTCCGCCGCCGCTGGGGGGTCGTATGATGTGCCTTGGAGGGCGGACCCCTTGGTCCGCGCGGGACGCCCTCGTCCCGCAGCCCGAGCAGGAATGCAAGCAGGCCGGCGAGGGCGCCGGCCGCGGACCAGGGGGTCCGCCCTCCATTTTGCTCGTTCGCCTGCTCGCCTTGCTCCTCCTCGCCGCGCTCGCGGCCCCGGCCGCCACTTTCTACGT
>JBEKQS010000157.1:0-12513 GCA_049519475.1 Bryobacteraceae bacterium
CTTCGGTATTAGTCGTGTACACACATTACCTCCTCGCGTTAGGGCTGGTGGCACAACTGGTTTATGGCCGGCGCTACATCCGCAAGTTAGCTCCGCTCTGGCTGGCCATTGGCGCACTTTGTCTGCCGCTCGGCGGCCATTTGCTGAACATGTACGAGACGCGACAGGCACACATGTTCAGCAGCACCCCGAACCTCTCTCTTTTTCTCGCCGCGGTCGCTCCCGCTTCGCTGGCTGCGGCGGTCCTTTTGACCATCATGTTCTCCAGTCGCCCGGCCGTGGCGAGTATTCAGATTCCTCGTCAACTCCTGCTGGTTTGGTTCTTTTTCCCGCCGGTATTCCTGTTCCTGCTGTCGACTCTTACCGACACCAAGCTGTTTTTCCCCAGGTACTACATCAGTTCCGCACCGGCAGTAGCGATTCTTGCCGGCTACGCCGTTTCCCGCGTGGGTAATCTAAGCATGGCATGCGTGCTCTTAGTCGCGGCTTATACTATCGCGTTTTGGCAGAACTCTTCCGAACACGTGTCCGAAAACTGGAGAGGCGCCATGGCAGCTTTGAATGCGCAAGCTACAACAGAAGATACGGTACTAGTCACGTCCGCATTCGTCGAGGGCACCCCCCAGGACATCAACCGTCGAGACGTGTTGTTCTCTCCGCAACTGGTCTACCCGATCCGGCACATGTTTCGCCTCCCCAACAATTTTGACGAGAGAGCCATCCCCGCAGACTTGCTCCAGAAGAGGCGAGTGTTCCTTGTGGCTGTGCAAAGACAAATGGAATACGCGTCGTGGCTGGTCCAGAACCTGCCGGGTTATCGCGCGGAGTCACTCGGTTCCTTCGGCGCCGTGGTGGTGCTCAAGTTCGAAAAGTAAGCCAATAGGTTTAGTAATGCTGCGGGGAAGTTCGGGCCGGAGCCTAGCGACATCGATACGCTGACGCCCTCCACGTAGGGCTGCGGCCAGTTCACCTTCATGTCGTTGTGGCCGAATTCGATAAAGAGATAGTCTCCGTTTTTCATGTGGCTCAGGATTTTATCGAACCGCAATCCCGTGATGAACGATTTCAAGTCTCACCCGATTCGGCATGATTGGCATGGAATCTGCTGCCGGCGCTACGGCACCCTGGATGACCTCCACAGCAACCTCGAACAGTTCATCGAGTGCTATTACAGGAGGAATTGCCAGTCGCAGAATCAAAGGATGGCGGTTGGGTGTATACTAGCAGGCATCCGGGATCCAAAATGAAAATCCGTGCTACGACCATGATCCGTTTCCACGCCGTCGTCGCTGCTGTCATCTGTGTCCTCGGGGGCCTGACTTTCCTCGGCTCCTGTTCAGCGCCGCCGGCGAGCGCTCCTTCTTCTACGTCCAAGTCTGTGACCGGCGCCCCCGCCGGGCTCCCCGCATGGGTCCCGGTCTACCCGGACGTCCAGATCCAAAACTTCGCGGGCGGCAACAATGGCGGCTCTTTCTCCTTCAACAGCCCGGATTCACTTTCCAAGGTGGCTTCATGGTACGAGGACAAGGCTAAGGCCCTAGGCATGACGTTCCCGCCGAATCCGGTGGCCGATGGGACCGGCAATATCATGGCGCAGGACAGCAAGCGCAGTCTGAATATCTACCTGTTGGAGAACGACCAAAACGGCCGGCACACCACTGTCAGCGTCACTTACGTGCTCAGGTGACCCAGAAGGCGATTGGCCTACCGAACCCGTACCCAGCCGTCAACTCTTGATCCTCCGAAGTGCAGTTTTGTTGTTTCGGAGCCGTCTTTGGGCTCCGCCAAGCGCCAATTTCGCCCTGCCCGGAAAATCCAAAACCGGGAAGCCCCGCAACGGCCACGCTGCAGCTCCATGCGAACCTCGTTTTGGCCGCCAACAGGAGAAGAGCGTCCCCTATTTCGCCCGCTTCACCGCGGCTACCAAGCCCGGGTATGGGTCAACGGCCTTCCCCTTCCACCACAGCCTTTCCGGCCCCAACTCGAAGATCGCAAAATGCAAGTGCGGCGTGCGCGCATCCGCATTTCCCGTCGATCCCACAAAACCGATGACGTCCCCACGCGCCACCCGCATTCCCTCACGCAACCCTTTTTCGTACCCGTCCAGGTGCGCGTAGTAGTAGCAATACACTTCCATTTCGTCGAACTCGTATATCGTGTTGCCGCCCGGTTTGCTGAGGAACAGTTTGCGGATGGTTCCGGATACCACCGCACGCACGGGTGTCCCTTTCGGCTCCACAATGTCGATCGCCTCATGCTTATGTCCGTCGTGAACTTCTTCGAAGGTATCCCGCAGATTCGCGAGGGCGAGTCCGCGGATGGGCGGAGTCATATCGAGAATGGAAGATGTCGCGCCAACGGCAAGAAGCACTGGCAAAAGCCCGGCGATGCAAACGCAGAGCCTCAAAGCTATTCCTCCAGGACGACCGGTGTGCCCCGTCGCACCATGTGCGACAGCTCATCCACATCCCAGTTCGTCATTCGGATGCACCCAGCCGATTCGCCGTGCCGGATATGTCCTGGATCCGGCGTCCCATGGATTCCATAATGTTCTTTCGAGAGTCCGATCCACGCTGCGCCGGCGGGACTGTTCGGGCCCGGCGGCAGTACGGCTTTGGCTTGTTTCGGGTCCGCGTTCCAGAAGTGCTCCGGGTCATAATTGAACCAGGGATAGTGCAGAACGCTCGTGATGGTCCATTGACCAATCGGCAGCGGATCGTGCGTGTCGCCGATCGTGGCCGGATACTGCGCCAGTTCCTTGTCGCCGGCGCCGTACGCGATTACCGTGCGTTTTGACTTGGAGACCACCACGCGTAATGCCAGACGCACAGCGGCGCGCCGCACATTCGGTACGGTGATCCGCTCCCCCACCGCATCCAGTTTCTTGTCGGGATTCAACTCAGCCAGCAGCGTCGGCGAGCTATGGAACCTCTCGCCCAGTTCCTCTTGCGGCGTTTCGAAACCGAGCCACTTCATCTTCGCCTTTTCCTGGGTGTCGGCCGGTATTGGCAGGAACGGACCTTTCTCATCCGCTTTGGTAATCGTGTAGGTCAACAGAAGAGGGCCGGCATCACTATTGAGCAGCCGCCACATCTCCGCATCAATTGTGCCGGTCGGCTTCAGGCCGTGGTTTTCCCGATATCCCTTGACCGCAATCCCGAGATCGTCGCCGTAGACACCGTCAATTTCGCCCGGCGAGAACCTGGCACGGTCCAGAAGAATCTGCGCCCGCACCACCCTTGGCCCGGTCGCTCCCGGGTCCACCACGCCGGTCTTCGTGGAGTCCTCTATTTCGTCCGCAGCAAGACTTCCGGCAGCCGGCGCATTAGCGCGCTGTTTCGCCTGCCTAGCTGCGCCCGCGCCCGCCAGCGCCAGAATCGAGGCAGTGAACGCTAGTAGATAACTTAGGCGCATACCGAACAATGGGCACTTTGCGGGCCGTTCCCAAGCCGCTACTGGTCGCCTTCACTCCCCGAGTGTCCTCGCCCAGCGTGAGTTTCGCTTCACTGCGCACAAAATGAAGGGATGCCGCCACAGACCCTTGGCATCGGGTAGCAATACGAGCGACTGCACGACTCAGCGCCGCGATTGGCGATGCGCGCCGCCACCCAGTCCGCCCAAATCAATTATCACCGCGATCAGCAGCCACAAAAGATTAATTCCCGCCATCGGCATGCCGCTGTTCAGTTCCCATGCGTATACGATCGTGGTGAGTGGCAGGAAAATGAAGCCGAGTACGGGCAGCACCAGACCACCGTGGAATGCGCGCTGCAGGTAGGTCGAGTAGATCCACATCAGCACCAGCGCAACGCGGGGAAAGAGCAGGAGAATGAGCAGGAGGAAGCAAGGCATAGTGGGAACGTCAGAGCACGTGCGGTGCCGTTCAGATGAAAAACGGTGACGCAGGTGGGATCTGAGGATCGGCAGAAGGTTGTCGTGAAATGCGGGTTTGACAACTGGGCTGGCTGAGCAAAGACTGCACTCGTTGTGGCGGATTCTGCACGCGGCTTCCGGGGTGGACGTCGTGCGCCAGATCACAGAGGCAGCCCTTGTCGTTGGGCGGGACGGCGGGATCGGGGGGATTTCAAGGTCAGCGCGCAGCCCGCTTGGCGCCGGCGGCTCGATCCGGATCCGCCGCTTCACCGCCGCCGCGCAGCTCTTGCTTCCAGAAGTCCTCAATCTCCTCCAACGGCTTGTGCCTGGTCTCCGGCACGAAGAACCAGGTGAACACCGCCTGCGCTACCGACATCACCCCCAGAAACCCGAAGGTAATTGCCTTTCCCACCTGGTGAAACGCCACCGGAAAGAACAGCACTACCACCGCGTTGGCGACCCACTGCGTCAGCACCGGCACCGTCATGGCCTTCCCGCGGATGCGGTTCGGGAAAATCTCCGGCACCAGCGTCCAAAACACCGGCCCGATGCACGACGCAAAGAACGCCAGATACATCAGGATGAAAGCCAGCACGAGCGTGCCCTGAAAGCGGTCGAGCAGCGCCGCCCCAGTCAGGAGCGCGAGCGCCAGCGCCATCCCCAGCGATCCCACGATGTAGAGCGGCTTCCTTCCGTAGCGGTCGATTACCCAGAACGAAACCAGCGTGAAGACAAAATTCGTGAGGCCCACGATGAATGTCGAGAACAGCGCCGCGTCGATTTTCCAGCCCGCCGATTTGAAGATGGCCGGCGCATAGTCGATGATCGTGTTGATCCCCGAGACGTGTACCAGAATGGCCAGGCAGAATCCCACCACCACCGCGCGGCGAATTCCCGGCCGCAGCAGTTCGCGCCACGTGCGGCGCTCCTCGCGCAGGCCGCGCTCCATTTCGGAGATCTCGAACTGCGCCGTCTCGCGCCCGGAAATGCGCTCCAGAATCGCGAAGGCTTCCTGCCGCCTGCCTGAGAGGAAAAGGTAGCGCGGCGTTTCGGGCGCGCGCAGCAGGAGCGCGAAGAAAAGCGCCGAGGGCGCCAGGCCCGTCAGGAACATCCAACGCCAGTTGGCAGCCCCCGCGTCGCGCAGCAGGTAGTTGATGCAGTACGAGAGCAGAATGCCGGTGATGATCGATAACTGGTACAGCGTGCCCATGCGACCGCGCATGAAAGGAGGAGAAACCTCCGCCACGTACATCGGTGAGAGGATCGACGCGCCGCCGACCGCCAGTCCGCCGGCAAAGCGCGCCAGGATGAAGAGCGTGAAGTTGGGCGCCGTGCCGGTGGCTATCGACGTCACCGCGAAGAGCAGCGCAACCCACAGCAGGATACCGCGGCGTCCGTACGAATCGGTGAACCGCCCGGCGGCGAGGGAGCCGAGCACGCATCCGAACAGCAGCGAACTGAAAGCCCAGCCGAGGCTTAGGTCGCTGAGGTGGAAATGCTCGCTGAGGAACGGCCCGGCGCCGGTGATGATGGCGATATCGAACCCGAAGAGCAATCCTCCCAGCGCCGCCGTGGCTGCCAGGACGACGACGTAGGACACATTGATTTTTCCGGGCATGGTCGGCACGAAAGTAGCATGATTGTGCGGAGGCGGGCAACGTGCGGGAGGCTTTCAATTGCACACCCTTGCAGCTCAGCGCGTTACAATCGGGCTTGGCCCGGCCCCCGTTTTCATGACCAGCAGGGAACGGCTGCAAGCGACGCTCCGTCACGAACAGCCCGATCGCATCCCCGTAGATTTCGGGGCAACTGGCACCACCGGCATCCACGCCAGCATCGTCGCCGGCCTTCGCGAACACTACGGGCTGGAGAAGCGCGCCGTCAAAGTCCACGAGCCGTACCAGATGCTCGGCTTGATCGAGGACGACCTGCGCGAAGCCATGGGTCTCGACGTCGAAGGCGTCTTTGGCGCCAAGACCATGTTCGGCTTCCCCGCCAAGGAGTGGAAGCCCTTCCGCCTCTGGGACCGCCAGGACATCCTGGTCCCCGTCGACTTCAACACCACAGTTGACGCCAAGGGCGACCTCCTCATCTATCCCGAAGGCGACCTCTCCGCGCCGCCCAGCGGCCGCATGCCCCGCGGCGGGCACTTCTTCGACACGATCATCCGCCAGGAGGCCATCGACGACGACCACCTGGATCCCGCCCAAAACCTGGAGGAATTCGGCCCCATCTCCGATGACGATGTGGCCCATTACCGCGAGGCCGGAGCGCATGCCGCCGCCAGCAAGTGGGGCGTGATCGCCGCCATTCCCGGCACGTATCTCGGCGATATCGCGCTGGTGCCCGCGCCTTTCCTCAAACACCCCAAAGGTATCCGCGACGTCACCGAGTGGTACGTCTCCACGCGCTCGCGGCGCGGCTACATTCACAAGATGTTCGAGAAGCAGGTGGAGAGCGCCTTCGCTAACCTCGCGCGCGTGCATGCCGCGGCCGGTGACGACGCCTTCGACGCGGTCTTCGTCTGTGGCACCGATTTTGGCACGCAGACCTCCACGTTCTGTTCCGTAGCCACTTTCCGCGAGCTGTGGCAGCCTTACTACCAACAGATCAACGGCTGGATCCACCGCAACACCCGCTGGAAGACTTTCAAACATTCCTGTGGCGCCGTGGAAAAGCTCATTCCGTCGTTCATCGAGAGCGGCTTTGACATCCTCAACCCGGTGCAATGCTCGGCTTCCGGCATGGACCCGCGGCACCTCAAGCGAGCCTACGGGCCGAGCCTGGTGTTCTGGGGCGGGGGTGTCGACACCCAGAAGACGCTACCCTTCGGGACGCCCGCGGAGGTGCGCCGGGAGGTTCTGGAACGTTGTGAGGTATTCTCTCGCGACGGCGGTTTTGTGTTCAATGCCATTCACAACCTTCAGGCCCGCACACCGGTTCCGAATGTCGTCGCGATGCTCGATGCGGTCCGCGAATTCAATCAAGGCGCCACAGGAGACTGAATCATGGCCGATAACAAGACACTCTACGACGCAATCGTGGCCGGAGACACCAAGGCCGCGTTGACTGCCGCGCGGGCAGCCCTGGACGAGGGAGTGGATCCCGTCGAACTGGTGTCCCGGCACATGATTCCCGCCATGGACGAAGTCGGCCGCCTTTTCGCGTGCGAGGAGTACTTCGTTCCCGAGTTGCTCCTCGCCAGCCGCGCGATGAAGGGCGCGCTCGGCCTGGTCCGCCCCCTGCTGGCCACCAGTGGCGTGGAGCCGGTGGGCCGCGTGGTCATCGGAACCGTGGCGGGAGACCTGCACGATATTGGCAAGAACCTGGTGGCGTCCATGCTCGAAGGCGCCGGATTTGAAATCATCGACCTCGGCGCTGACGTGCTGCCGGCCAGGTTCATTCAGGCCATTCAGGAGAAGAAGGCCGATATCGCCTGCCTCTCCGCGCTGCTCACGGTCACCATGCCCGCCATGCGCGACACCATCGAAGCCATCCGCCAGGCCGGCATCCGCGACCGCGTGAAGGTGCTGGTCGGCGGCGCGCCGGTAACGCAGCAATACGCCGACGAAATCGGCGCCGATGGTTACAGCGACAACGCCAGCGGAGCCGTCGGCCTGGTCCGCAAGCTCATGGGGATATCCGTTCCACCACGCTAGCGGCCCAGAACCTCTCACGGCCGCAGTTGTCACAGTGCATGGGGACGCCGGCTCGATACAGAGATGCTTGACTGCATCGGCCGCGCTGCTAAGACACGCATCCAAGCCGCCCAGGTTGTCCGGCGTCCTGGCCGGTTTCCCGGCGGTTTTGGTACAATTGTTTCTGTAAGTAACAATTTCCGCTTGACCCAAATTGTTGCCGATGGTAACAATTGACGCATGTACCGGGTCGTCGCCACCAAAGCGTTCGGTAAGGCCCTGGCCAAGCTTCCGCTGAATTGGCAGAAGCGGATTGTGGCGAAGATCAGGGAGGTTGCAGTTAATCCGTACGCGCTGAACAACAACCTCGCGAAGCTTCAGGGCCGTGATGGGTACCGGCTCAGGGTAGGCGACTGGCGCGTCATTTACGAGCTGCAGGACGACCGCCTTGTGATGCTGGTTTTGGAAGTGGGGCCGAGAGGAGGAATATACTGATGCGCATCGAAAAAATCACCCGCCATGGCAAGGAGTTCGCCGTATTGCCCATGGATGAGCTGAAGAACCTCATGGACGATGCGGAGATGCTTTCCGACGTAAAAGCCTATGACGCGGCGAAGGCGCGCATGGAGCGCGGCCAGGAGGAGCTGATACCGCTCGAAATCACCGAGCGCCGCCTTGCCGGGGAAAGCACGGTAAAAATCTGGCGTGAGTATCGCGGGCTCACCCAGGAAGACCTGGCGAGGACATCCAAGGTATCGCGCCCGATGATTGCGGCTATTGAGTCGAGACACAGGAAAGGTGGAATCGGAACGCTGAAGAAGCTTGCCGTGGCGCTTAAGGTCGATCTGGAGCACCTGGCCTGACCGGATGGACTGGAGGAGTCTTCACTCCACTTCTACGGTCATTTTCCCAAGCTGGATGGCGCGCGGTTTCACGATGCCTCGCTTAAAGGAACAGGACATGGAAACGGAACAGCAGACGGAACCCGGGATTCTCTACACACGAATCGAACAGAACGACACGGCATGGGCGGAGATCACGCTGAACCGTCCGGACAAGGGAAATGCCCTGACCATGCCGATGCTGGAGCAGTTGGCGAGCATCGTCAGCGGCATTGAGGCGGACCAGTCGCTGCGGGCCGTCGTCATACGCGCGCGCGGCCGCTTCTTTTGCACCGGCGGCGACATCGAGGCGTGGGGAGCGCTGTCGCCTCAGGAGATGGCGCGGGATTGGATCCTCCCCGGCATCCAGGTGCTCGATCGGATCGCGCGGCTGCCCCAACCGGTGATTGCAGCCCTCTCCGGCCACGCTCTGGGCGGCGGACTGGAGTTGGCGCTGGCCGCCGACTTGCGCATCGCCGTCCGGTCCGCCAAGCTGGGTGTGCCGGAAGCCGCTTTCGGGATGATCTCCGGCTGGGGGGGCGCTCGCCGCCTTGCCGAGACCATCGGAGTCGCACGGGCACGCCACATGACCCTCTTGGCACTCCCCATCGCCGCCGCGCAGGGGCTGGATTGGGGACTGGTCACCGCAGTAGCCGAGGACGCCGCCGATCTGGAACGGCAACTCGGCGTCTGGCTGGCGCAACTCTGCGCCAATCGGCCCGCAGCCCTGTCGCTGACCAAGGGCATTCTCGCGACGATGCACCAGGACCTGCGTCATCACCACGCCAGCGCCGCCGCTCAGGCGGCGGGCACCCAGGATTGTAAGGAAGGCGTCCGCGCCTTCATCGAGAAGCGCAAACCGGTCTATCGCCACAGTTAATGGAAAGAGTCGAGACATGCGCACCACCCGATTCGTGAATGCCGCCGACGCCGCGGCCCTGATCGAGGACGGCGACACCGTCGCCATCAGCGGCAACGGCGCCGGAATGATCTCCGCCGAAGCGGTCTTTGCCGCTGTTGAGAAGCGCTTCCTGGAGACGGGGCACCCGCGCGATTTGACCCTGGTACACTCGCTCGGTATCGGCGATCGCGGCGCGCTGGGCGCCAATCGCTTCGCACATGAAGGAATGGTCCGCAAGGCGATCGCCGCCCACTTCACGTGGTCGCCGAAAATGCAGCAACTGATCCGCGAGGAAAAGATGGAAGGCTACTGCTTCCCGGGCGGTGTCATCCAGCAACTGCTGCGGGAGATCGGCGCCGGCCGTCCCGGTTTGTTCACTCACTCCGGACTGGAGACTTTCGTCGATCCCCGCCAGGATGGCGGCCGCTGCAACGCGCGCAGTCAGGAACGGCTGGTTGAACTGCTGCACATCGACGGTCGTGAAGTGCTGCGCTACAAGCCGTTCCCAGTGGACGTTGCCATCATTCGCGCCACGTATGCCGATACCCGCGGCAACCTCAGCCCTGAAGAGGAAGCCGTCGATATGGACATCCACTCTATGGCACTGGCCGCCCACAACAGCGGTGGCGTGGTCATTGCGCAGGTGCGACAGGTGGTCGAATCCGGCTCCCTGCACGCGCGCAGCGTGCGCGTGCCCGGCATCATGGTGGACGCCGTGGTGGAGGATCCCGGACAGCAGCAGTTCTACGGCCTGGGCTATGATCCGGCCGTCAGCGGTTCCCGCCGCGCTCATCTCGGCGCACTGGCCGGGGAGATCCCCTCGAAGCTGGAACGCCGCATCGTGGCTCGCCGGGCTGCGATGGAACTGCGCGCCGGCGCTTCACTGAACTTCGGCTTTGGTATGCCCGGTGGAATCTTCGGTGTCATCGCCGAACAGGGCAACGCGAGCGAGTTGTGGATGAGCGTCGAGCAGGGAACGCACAACGGCCGGATGCTGGACGAGAGCCTCTTTGGCGCCGCCCGCAACACCGACGCGATCGTCCCTTCCATCGAACAATTCGACTATTACAGCGGAGGCGGGATCGACATTACCTTCCTCGGCATGGGCGAGGTTGATTCCGCCGGCAACGTCAACGTGTCGCATCTCGGTGGCAACCTGATCGGCCCTGGAGGGTTTATCGAGATCGCCCAAAATGCGAAGAAAGTCGTCTTCTGCGGGACCTTCGATGCCCGGGGCTCCCGCCTCGAGTGGTCGGAAGGCCGTCTGATTGTCCTGCAGCCGGGGAAGGCGCGCAAGTTTGTCAGCCGGGTCGAACGCATCACCTTTGCCGCCGCCTACGCGCGCAGGACCGGGCAGGACGTCCTGTACATTACCGAACGGGCGGTGTTCCGACTCGCCGGGCAGGGCCTCGAGTTGATCGAAGTCGCACCTGGCATCGAGATTGAGCGCGATATTCTGCCCTACATGGACTTCCGCCCGCAGATCTCTTCAGTTGGAACGATGCCGGCCTCTGTTTTCGCCGAGTGACGGCGAAGTGCCGGCTGGTCCGCACAGGTCTTTGGCCGCGCTACTGGTTTGGGTGACTCGCAAGTATGTCGCCTTCACTGGCGACATGGTTAAGTTACTAGCCGATGTCCTAGTCCCCGTGGTTCGTGACATAAATCAGGAAGGCAGGACAGCGACCGTGCGCTGGGCATACCGAGCAATGCTGTCGAGAATCTGATCCGCCGTCCTGGTCCAGACGAAGGGTTTCGGGTCCTCGTTATGCACGGCGATGTAGTCGCGGATCGCCGCTTCCAGTTCTATCCGTTGACGGAACCTCCAACGGGCCAGCCACGCGTTGCTTTTCAAATCGCTCTCTCCAGTGTCGAAATGGTCGGCTCTGACGTGTCCAGCCGCTCTTGGATGGTCCGATAGGGCCGTACCGTTACCCTATTGCAGGTGCGGTGAGAGCAAGCCTCTTACTCCTTGCGGTAGGATACATTGCATGTATCGCATTCCGCCAGTGTTTCTGCTCCTACTCTGCGAGGGGCTGCTTTTTGCCCAGACCGACCCGCGCGAAGCCTGTGCGGCCGACGTGCAGAAGTTCTGCCCGAACGTACCGCAGGGCGGTGGGCGAATTCTCGCCTGCCTCAAACAGCACCAGGATCAAGTCTCCGCGACTTGCAAGCAGGCCGTCCTCAAGGCCCTGCAGCCATCCGGTTCCGTCCCTGCTCCGGCCACCCCTGCGCCCACCCCGTCTCCCGTGGCCCAGCCGAAGAATCCCAGCCCGGCGCCCGCCGCCTCAGCAGCTCCCTCGGACCGCTATTTCCTCATGAAGCAAGTCAAAATCATCGACCAAGGTATGGGCCAGGGACGCCCCGCCTACGACCTCTTGATTCCATCCACCTGGAGTTTCAAAGGCTGGGTCAACGTCGGCGTGGCCGAGGGCGGTTGCTTCGCCGATTGGTTCTCGGTCTTCGGGGATGCCACCAGCCCCGACAACTCAATCGAGCTCCAGCTCCTGCCGCAGTCCACCTGGCAGTACATGGACGACCCCATGGCGCAGCGCCAGATGCAGCAGCAGAATCAGCGCGATTCGCAAGTGGGCATGAAACCCTGTCCCGTGCATGCCCCCTTCCGTGCGGAGGAGTTCATACGCCAGAACCTGATTGCCAAGGGCCCCAAGGACAGAACTGTCGTCTCGATCGATTCCTTCCCGGAACTCGATCAGATCGTGCGGCACCAACTTGGTCTGCCGCCGGCCTCCACTGGCGGAGACAGCGGCGGCATTCGCACCGAGGCCGCTCGCGCGCGCATCGCCTATAACGACGACAACGGCAAACCGGTCGAAGCGTGGCTCACCGCGGCCATGGTGGTGCGCTCCGTTCCCGCTGGCGGCCGCGGCGCGTCCTACGACTCTCACGCCATGATGGTCATGTTTTTCCGCGCTCCCAAAGGCCAGCTCGACTCCAACGACCGGCTCTTTAAGCTGATGGCCGCCACGATTCACCCCGAACCGGAGTGGCGCAATTGGAGCAACGGCGTCATTTCCACGCTGTATCGCAAGAAACAGGCGGAGCTGGCGAAACAGGGAGCCATGATCGCCGAGTTCCAACGCCACGTCGCCGACACCATCAACGGCGTCACGGCGAATTCCATGGCCGGCGCGAACCGCGCCGCCTTCGGCCAGGACCAGATCATCCGCGGGGTCCAAACCTTCCGCGATCCATCCACCGG
>JBEKQS010000158.1:0-12481 GCA_049519475.1 Bryobacteraceae bacterium
CAGCCGGCCTGATCAGCATCGTCTTGCCTGCGTACAACGAGGAACAGAACGTTCGGGTGGTCTGCGCCGCGATCCAATCTGCTTTGTGCGGCCTGGGGCCGCTAGAGCTTATCTTTGTGGACGATGGATCTTCGGATCATACCGCGGACACGGTCCGCAGCTTGCGCGACGAAGGCGCTCCTGTGCGGCTGATTCGATTCGGGCGAAATTTTGGTCACCAGGCGGCGTTGTTCGCCGGTCTGGAGAACGCGCAGGGGGAGGCGGTGATTACCATGGATTGCGACCTGCAGCATCCGCCCGAGTTGCTGCCGCGCATGGTCAAGGCTTGGCGCGACGGAGCCAAAGTAGTCCAGATGGTTCGGATCGATACCGTGGACTCGGGGTTTTTCAAGAGTATCTCATCCAGGCTTTTCTACCGATTCGTAAATCTACTGAGCGAGACCCCGGTGCTGAGCGGCGCCGCCGACTACCAACTCCTGGATCGGGAAGTCGTAGCAGCGATTCTTCAGTTCAGGGACCGCCATCCCTTTCTGCGTGGAATCGTAGGATGGCTGGGATTTCACTCGACCTGTATGGAATACGTTGCTGCCGCCCGGCATGGCGGCACGAGTGCCTACAGCCTCCGCAAGATGGTCCGGCTCTCTATCCAGGCGATTACGGGTCTTTCGTCGAAACCTCTCAGATTCTCGTTTTACCTTGGGGTTCTCACTGCGGTAGTTGCGTTGAGCTATGCCGCGTTTGCTCTCGTGGGGCTGGTTGCCGGGAAAACGGTCCCAGGTTGGACGTCGGTGATCGCGATTGTCGCGTTCCTGGGCGCCGTGCAATTGGTATCGATCGGCATCGTGGGTGAATATATAGCTCGAATCTACGAGCAGACACGCGCGATGCCGCGATTTGTCATTGTGGAAAGCGACCAGAGTATTCCCGGGCTTTCCGACCCGGCACCAGCACCATAACACTTCTAGCCCGCGCCCCTGCATGGCCCAGCCAGACCGATTCGCTGACAAAGTCGCGCCTAGCGGCGCACTTTGCTGTCTGGTTTCAAACCACCTTCGGCGGCTGTGGTTCAAGAGCCGTGGCCGTGGGTACAGAATATAGAGGTTGTACACTCAAAGGTGGCCAGGAAGCCTAACTGGAAGTCCTGTTCAACTGTGCTTTGGGGAAGGTCGCTCGAGAGATGAACGATTCCGCGCCAGATCGCCGCGACGCTGAAACCGCACCGGCCGCCGGCGGATTCATGGCGACGGTGCGGTCCCTTTCGGTGGTTGTGCCCGTCTACAACAGCGAGGCAAGCTTGCCGTTGCTGCTACAGCGCCTGGAGCCTGTCCTGGCGTCGCTAGGCATTCCGTACGAGGTGATCCTGGTCAACGACGGAAGCCGGGACCAGAGTTGGGAGAAGATCCGCGAGCTGGCGCGCAACCGGGATTGGGTGCTTGGCATCAACCTGATGCGTAACTATGGGCAGCACAACGCGCTGCTGTGCGGGATTCGCGCGGCCACCCGAGACGTGGTGGTGACGATAGACGACGACCTGCAAAACCCACCGGAGGAAATCTGCAAGCTGCTGGTCGAGCTCGATCGGGGATTTGACGTGGTCTACGGGACGCCGCTGAAGGAACAGCATGGGATGCTACGCAACGCGGCGTCGCAGATCACCAAGATCGCGCTGCAGAGCGCAATGGGCACCAGAATTGCGCGGCGGGTCAGTGCATTTCGCGCATTTCGCACGCACCTGCGCGCCGCGTCCGAGCAGTACCACGGTCCGTTCCTGTCGGTTGACGTTCTGCTGACCTGGGGCACCACCCGGTTTTCGGCTGTCGCCGTGCGGCATGACTCGCGGCAAACAGGCGCCTCCAGTTACACGCTGACGAAGTTAGTCGCGCACGCGTTCAACATGATGACCGGGTTCAGTACGCTGCCGCTGCAGATCGGAAGCCTGGTCGGCTTCGCATTCACCGTTTTCGGCTTTGGCGTGCTGGCGTTTGTCGTGGCCCGGTACCTGACCCAGGGGGCGGCGGTGCAGGGCTTCGCGTTTCTGGCTTCCATAATCGCGATTTTCTCCGGCGTGCAGTTGTTCGCGCTGGGTATGATCGGCGAGTATCTGGCACGGATGCATTTCCGGATGATGGAACGGCCGACGTATGTCGTGCGCGCGACGACCCATGAGGGCCGAGAGTGAGACTGCCGTCGCGGTACCAGACAAGGTGCACTTAGCTAATAACTAGCCGGATCCCGCGGCGTCCCGCCCGCATGCCAGTGATAAATTGCCTCCGGATGCGCGAACCGGAATCCCAGCATCGAATAGAGATTCAGAATGGCGGTATTCGCCACGGAAATGCTCGTCACCAGCTTGCGCACCCGCAACCTTCTCAATTCGTGGAGAACGGAGACGTAGAGATCCCACCCCATTCCCGTGCCCTGAAACTCGGGGGCAACAGCCGCCAGCCGGAGGTCCGCCACCTGGCCCTGAATCGCCAGATGAAAAAACCCGTCCACGCTCCCGCGTTCGCCAAGCACATAAATACGATCGGGACCGCCTTCCACGGCCAGCGCGTTAGCAATCCATCGTTGGTACCGGTGCCGGGCAAGTTCCCGGGGAAAGAGGGCATCGGCAAAGTAGCGCCCATGCGCGAATGACCGCGCCGCCAGTGTCTCAATCGCCGCGCGGTCCCCGGGCTCCGGGCTGCGCAGGACGGTTCGAGCCTCCGGCAGAGCGACCGACGCCAGGTCGCGGATTCTGGCTTCAATGCCGAAATCGACGAAACGAAAACCCAGTTCGGGAAGAAACGACTTCCAGAACAGGCTCCCCGCCGGAATCGCGCAGCCGCAGACGGATACGTCGTGGCGCGTCATCCAAGAGTGGAAATGCGCGGCCAGATCCTTCCTGGACGCTTCATCGAGAACGTCGTCGCCCTCCACCCGGTAGGAAGCTACCGGAAAGCCGAAGATTTCCGTGTCCCACGGCAGCACGGCGGCCCTCCCTAATGCCGGGACGCCCGCCCGTAGCTCCTCAAACTGCACCTCGAAGCCGCTTCGCAACAAAGGCATGGAGTCACTTCGCAGACGGCCAGCGGATCAGGGCGGAAGCCCAGGAATAACCCACCCCGAAACCGACCAGCATGACCCGGTTTCCGCACTTGAGCTTGCCGGTCTCGCGGGCATTCTTCAAGGCGATGGGTATGGTGGAGGAGACCGTGTTCCCGCACGATCGCATCGAAATCAAAAACTTCTCCTCGGGTATCTTGAGCCGCTTCCGCAGGTGCTCCAGCATGAAGGAATTGGCCTGGTGGAAAACAAACAGGTCCACAGCTTCCATGGTGATGCCGGCGCGCGCCAGAAGGTCTTTTACGCATTGCGGGATGACGCGCAAGGTGAAGCTGAAGATCTCCGTCCCGTTCATGAAAAGGTTGTCGCGGCTGCGAAAGTTCCCGCTCTCCTCTTCGTGCTCCACCGCGCTCTCAGCCGTACGCGCCTCCCGTATACCTCCGGTGCGGACGATCAGGTTGCCGGCACCGGACCCATCGGTGCCATAAACCAGCGGGCCGATGTAAGGTTCCGCGGCCGGCTCCGCCGCGGTCACAAGCGTGGCAGCTCCCGCGTCGCCGAATATCGTCCGCACGCTCTTATCGCGCCGGTTCATGAACTTGCTATAGGTCTCCGCTGTCAGCAGGAGAACCTTCGAGGCCTGCCCGGTCTCGATGAGTCCCTTCGCGAGCCCCAGGCCGGTCACAAAACCGGAACAGCCTAGATTGTAGTCGATGGCGCCGGACGCCTGTGGGATCCCGAGGCGCTCCTGGATCGTGCAGGCGGTGGTGGGCAGGAAATAGTCCGGGCTTTGAGTGCAAAATAGTATGTAGTCGATCTCCGCGGGCTGGCAGGCGTCGGCGGCGAACAGCTTTCTCGCAGCTTCCACGGCGAGGTCGGAGGCACACTCGTTTTCGCCCGCGATATGTCTTTCGCTAATGCCCGTCTTATCGTCGATCTTGTCCGCGGACCATCCCGAGAACTCGGCAGCCAGCCGCTCGCTGGTGACGGTCTCGGCGGGCAGGTGATATTCGATGGCCGCGATGGCTGCTTGTTTCATTCGGTCTCCTTAACCCTTAGTGCGCGGTGTACCCGCCGTCCACGACGAGCGCTGTTCCGGTGATCCACCGTGCCGCACCTGAAAGCAGAAACGCAATCGCATGGGCGACGTCGAGCGGGGAGCCGATGCCGAGCGGGTACTCGGATTCAAGGGCAGCGATCTGTTCCGGACTGAGCGATTGGAAAAGCTGGTCGGCCATTTCCGTCCTTACCAGGCCCGCGACGACGCTGTTCACCCGGATTTCCTGACGCGCCAGTTCGACGGCCAGCGAACGGGTCAGGCCGAGCAGGGCGGCCTTGCTCGCAGCGTATGCCGCAGTCCCCGGACGGCCAACCGACCCCAGCACCGAGGACACGAATACCACGCTGCCGCCCGGCGCCGAACAGCCCTTTTGACGGAAGCCTTTTGCCAGCATCAGCGCAGCCGTCGTATTAATGCGATGGACCGCCTCGAACTGCGCCGCGTCCAGGCTGCGCAAGGGAGACAGATTTTGTATCCCCGCGCTATGGACCAGACCCCCGAACGCGCCGGTTTCCGCCGCAAGTGATTTTAGCCAAGCCGGTATGGAGTCCACGTTGATCAGATCGAAGGCCACGGACCGGTGCCCGCTTCCCGACAGCGCGGCATACGTCTCACGCAGCCGCTCCTGATCCCTGCCGGTGAGCACAAGTTGCGCACCCAGGCGGCTCAACAGAATGGCCGTTTCCCGGCCGATGCCTGACGATGCACCGGTAATTAGGATCCTCCTCCCGGCGAAATCCATAGCATTGTTCATATCCTTTGCGGATTACCGGCGTCGTCGAAACGCGCGCTGACAAGCGCGACAAGATCGTTCACGGTGATGCAGCCCGGGATGTCCTTGGGAGCCACTCTCACACCGCACGCTTCGTCAGCCAGTGCCATGAAGCTCAGGGCAGCCATAGAATCCCAACCTTCGAGTCCTTTCAGCTCCTCGGCACCGGTCAGCGGCTCTTCTGTCTCGAGTATTTCCCCAAGCCGTTCCAGAAAATGTTGATGTGACACGATCGCTCTCCATCCAGTGACAATGCTACCACCGGGCTGGGATAGTGGACCGGGACTTTACACTCCCCCTGACCGAAGACGCGGACCGCCGCTCCCACCAGCGTCCGCGGTGATCGGCAGCGGAGTGGCTTTCGGATATGCGGCCTGCCCCATGGATTGCCAGCGACGGTTGCTCTCGACGGCCCGAGGGAGGTCACCCAAATGGTGAAGCCCAGTAATCAGCATAGTGGGAAAACGGCCGCCCCGCAAGGAGCCGGACCGCACCGCTGTACCATCGGCGGTTCGTTTGAGTTGCCGGCGGTCGATGCGAGGCAGTTTGGGTCAGCCACGGGCATCGCCTGCCCTTCGGCACGTCGCTATTGACAGTGGTGCGCCGGCCCGCGGACGGGGAGTGACCGGAAGACGGCGTCTTGCGATGCTCCGCGAGTCTGGCGAACGCCCGGCTCTGGCGCGAACCGCGAACTGCGCGCGGCCTGTTCGCCCGTGAAGCCATTGAAGCAGGTCATGCGCGGATCGGGGGGCGAAGCCGGCGTGCACGATGTTATGCTACGGAACTACCATGTCACTCTTGGACCGCCTCCGAGAATTCATCTCCAGCCGCCTGGGGACTGACACAGTCGCGAGCGCGAACCACGCTCGCACATCTCCAGCCCCTCAATCCGGCCTTTGGACCGGACGCATCCAGACCACGGCGGATTATTTCGGCAGGCTGGCTGGCCGTTGGCGCCCCACAACACCCACCGCGAAAAAGGAGGCCTTTGCCGCGGTGTCCGTGGCCTTGCTCGCCACGCTTGTGTTCTATGGCCAAGCGCTCGTAAACCACTCTCTGGGCGCCGGCTTCCTCTATACCGGAGACTTCTTGAGCGTCTGGCTCCCCCTGGTTGCCAAGGTAAACTCCCTTGTTCAGCATGGGGCCTTTTCGGGTATTGATTTCTCCACGCACGGAGGCGCCTCCGATTTTTTTATTCGCCCCGGCCTCTACCCTTACCATCCTCTCCTGCTGGTCTATTCCTTCCTGTCGCACTCCGCCGCGCCAGAAAGGCTGATGCGCTTCTCCGTCATACTGCTTGCGCTCCACTCGTTTGCCGGCTGTTATTTCGCTGTGCGCCTTGGTTGCCGGTACCTGAAACTAGGCATTGGGGCTGCCATATTTGTCGCCGTCGGGTATTCCTTCTCCGTGCAGATGGTGCACGCACTTGGTTTCCCACCGTTCCTCCTTTCTACTGCCTTGGTGCCCTGGGCCATTTACGCTGGCCTGGCCGCAAGCGACCGTCCTTCGACAAGCAGGGTCGTACTATGCTCCCTGCCGGTTTTCCTGATCCTGCTCGGCGGATATTCTGTCATCGCTGTAACATGCCTTGTGGTTTCGTGGGGATTCATTACTGCTTATCTTCTATATATTCAAGCCTCCTCTCAATCTCTGCGCATGAGACTGGCGAAGCTGGCTTTCGGGACTGCGCCTTTCCTGGTCGCGGGAATTGTCGTTTTGCCGCTTTATTGGGCCATGCTCAGGTATTTTCCTCTCGGTCGGGGTTCTGAAGCCATGACGATGTTTCACGCTGCCCACGAGGTGGCTGAGCAACCGAGGACGATCCTTCGACTTCTCTCGACTCGCCTCGATGTTGCGGGACCATACGCCGAGTTCACTTTAGCGTGGGGAATTATCGCGGTGGTAATCAGCGCCATCTTTTTTGCCGGGCTGCGGGACTTACGGGAGTTGTCCGAAAGCGAGTGGCGTCTGTTCAAGATTTGCGCATCGGTCTATGCCTTCATTGTTTTAGCGATTTATGGAACCTACAGCGCTGCCAGCGATCTGCTCTATTTTGTGCCGGGCATCGGCATGATGCATATCTATCAGCGGCATTTACTGGTAACCCATTTCTTCTTCATCGTCGCGATGGCGCTTATGCTGAAAGCCGTAACTCGCCGCGCGACATACTTGCCTACGAAGGCGACCTTATTCGCGCTCGCCGCGCTACTGGCGTTCTGTGCGCATGCTGTGGCCGAGGGTAGCCCTATTGCAAAAGACTTACACCTGAATGATTACATTGTGTTTGAGCTTCTCTTGGGACTGCTTTTCACTGCATCTCTATTAGTGCCCGGCAAGTGGTTTGTATTCCTAGTCGCTACGTTCCTGATGTTCTTGGGGCCTCTCAACCATATGTACGACTTCTCGACTGCCGAGGGATACAGTTTCGGTGTACAGCGGGCGCAGAACCTCACCTTGGACAAGGAGAACAATTCGCGCGTTCTCTCGTACTTCCGAAGTCATAGTCAGAAGTCGATAGTGAAGTATGTGGACTTGCAACCGGGAATCGTGAATTATTTTCCAAGGAACTATCCGTGGTTTACGGTTATGGATGTTCCGCTCTCGTCATATGGTGGGTATGACTTTCTTCAGGCGCCGCGTACGGCTTATGGCCGTCGAATGGTCATGACGCCACTCGAGGGCCGCGCAGACTATTGGCTCATGCGGCCGGATTGGAAGTGGGTTGCTCAAACGGGAGCGGAGTTTGTCGTCTATCAGGATGGTTTCCGGCTGAATGATCCGCACCTGGGAGAGGTCGCCGACTTGCGGGATCCTTCCAGATTGCTGCGGCTTCCAAACAATGTCGTGATAGCTCCGCTGAGGTCTCTTTCCTTTCCTTCCGGGTTTCCCGGGTCCGTGAAGGGGCGCTATGTCCGGGTGCAACTGGTGGGTGCGAACTACTTGAGCCTGGCTGAGGTGCGCGTGCTGGGCACAGAGGGGAATGCAGTGTCAAACCTGGCGCAGGGCAAGGCGGCGGCCCAAAGCAGCCTGTTCACCCCGGCGGGGCCGGCTTCCAACGCCGTGGACGGCAACACGAATGGGGACTTTACCGCCGGGTCGGTCACTCATACCAACCTGGACTCCAACGCCTGGTGGCAGGTGGACCTGGGAACTTCCGCAATTATCCATGCCATCGAGATCTGGAACCGCACGGATGGAGCCCAGGAACGGCTCAACGATTACTGGGTTTTCGTTTCAGACAAGCCCTTCAGTCCAACGGACACGCCCGCGAGCCTTCAGGGAAGGGCGGGGACCGTCGGCAACCACCAAACGAAGTTTCCGAATCCGGTCACCGTCATTCGCGCAGTTCCTGAAGCGGAAGGAGCGTCCCAAAGGGCTTTGTTCGATAACGGGTATCTCAAGGTGGTCGGGCCGGAAGCGGGCGCCGTCGTGAAGGGATTCCATACCGATGGTGCGGCGGAACTGACGCTTGACGTGGATGCGTCGCGGCCGGTTAAGGTTCAGTATTTGTTCTGGCCGAATGATCGGCTCAAGTTTTATCTACAGGGAGATCCGGTCGACGCTCCGATCGAGGATGGACTGCAAACCGTGAGTGTACCCGCGGGTCGTCAGCATCTGGAGATTCGGTATGTGTACTGGCCCTTGCGATTCTTCTTGCTGCTGTACATCCTGTACGCTGTGTCCCTGGCAGCGGCAGTGGTCGTTCCATTGACGCTCGCGGCGCTAGCCTGCCGCCAGGTTGCCGCCAAGGCGTAAACTCAGATGGCCAGCGTTTCTTTGGGAGCCGTCGGACGGACTTCGCACGCTGGGCAAGGTCTGGACCCGCGGAATCCCGACTCCCTGACGCACCCTATCAACGGGTGGTCCGCTACCGGGCAAACCGGGCAACGCTGCATCTACTTACCTTTGGCAGCGAACGGCTCGAAACGAACAATCGCCCCCAATTCCCTCTTGTCCTTATTCAAATGCAGCTTTTGGGGAACAAAAGTGCGTTCCACCTCGAATCGAAATACCGTCGGCACGTCTTTGCTGACCGGTCTCAGCTTGAACGTGTGCTCTTTCCCTTCAGATAGAGGCGCTTTGTCGATTAAAACATCGTCCTGAAACACGCTGACGCTGTTATTCGGATTGTACCTTGACGTAGCCACATGCACCAGCGCACTTGCAACATACTCCGGATATAGCGTAAGCCTGGCGCGCCTACCCACCCAACCATCTGGATACCTGCCCAGCCAGGTGAACCGCGGCCCTGCGATGACTCTGTAGAGCTCGTAACCCACGTAAGTCTGCCTGAAATCAAGGCCGTTAGTCCAGACGTTAATAAAAACGCTTGGGAAATACAACCTCTCCCCGGCGACCTCTTGCATATCATAGGAACCATCCTTTTGCAGAAAAGAACCCTCGCTATAAAATGGCCCTACTCCCCGGACTTGCCATGTCGCCAGCTCATTGCCAGTCATGGCAATGACGTAATCGTCTTTCTTTGGCCAGTTCTTCTCGTTGTTTGCCAACTCCGCATCGGATATGGAGATCAACTTCCTCATCTGAGGCGTAATAACAGCAGGATCAACCAGGTCCGCAATACCATACAGGTGCCGATTCTCATGAAACACGACGTCTAATAACCGTTCTGTGTTGAGCTGTTGTTCAGCATAAAACGGATACGACTCGAAGATTAACGAATCTCCGCCATGTGACTCCTTCACGTACTCACGAAGCGCATCCGTATAGACTCTTGAAAAGGTAACTTGACTCGATCCCGCGTACCAGAGGTAAGCTGCCGTATGAAAAAGCAAAAGCGACATCACCACGCAGGAACCTATGCGAATCTTCCGGCCGACCAAGTCTAACCGGATAATCATCAAAAGGCCATAGCCGGCTGCAACTCTAAATATAATGGCCGGAAGGTAGAGATAGTAAGCCATCGGGAATCTCCAGAACAGGAAGACACTCAGATAAGCCCAAGCCATAACAAGAAGACTGACAACAAAGACCAAAGCAGACGTGGCTTTGTCATCGAGCTTGCTGGCAGACGACCTTGCGTGCCTTAGAACGATGACAACAAAGACCGACGCTATGATCCCGAGAACAGTAACGTCTGGCTGTTGAGTCAAATAGAAAACAACGTTGTCGGTAATAATATTCCATGTAAGGAAGAACGCTGTGTATCCACGGCTTTCCTGTGAGTAGGGCGTCTGGGCGCTGCCGCGGGCACCCGCGAAAATCAGAAACGGAAGTTTTGAGAGCCCAAAGCCGAAGCCAAGGCAAAGAAGCAAACGCGCGTACCGGTGGAGTGGATGGGTGCCCTGGCGGGAGGGCGCCTTGCTCCGATTGAGAAGAAGAGTTGCCGCTATTCCAGCGACAGGAAAAACGACCATGGCAAGTGATGTTTCCTTGAACCATAAGGAGAAGGCGAACGCCATGGCGATTGCGACGCATTTGGAAACTGGTAGCGGTTTGCGATCCGCATTTCCGTAATAGAAGAGTAATAATATGAGGCTTATGAACAGATAAATAAACGGCTCGGGTTTACCCAAGGCGTACAAGGTCTCCACATTGGGGCTACTGATGAAAAGAGCCAGGCTGAATAACAGCGCGATCCGAGTGTCTTTGACAAGATGTGCGAATAGGACGCCGGTAATAAGCGCGCTCAGCAAGAAAATAGCAGCCAGAACCAGGAAGTATCCTCTAAGATCAGATCCAAACACTGAGAATAGGAACGTGTGGTACAGGTAGTACAGGGGAACATAGCGGCCTGACTCACTGGCGTAGGGTGACAAAATCCAAAGCAACCTGGCGTGAAAATGCGCGGCGATGTCGAGGACTCCGCCGACATCCAGTGTGAATAGGGCATTCACGAAGGCCGATGGCAATACCAATATGATCCACAATAATACAATGAATGCACATGTGAGTACCTGGAGGGGACGATCCTTGATAAGTGCATTCACTCGAAGGGGTAGGAAAGGTATCATGAAGGTATGCGGAGTCCTTTAGAGCAAGAAGAGTTTCCGCGTGCTGGCGATTCGGGCTCCTGAGTGCCGCCTTGTTGAGAAGGATGCCGGGATCATGAAGCGCGGATTCTCCGCAGGGTACGAGGCCCGCTCAAGCGAGCGAAGGCGCCCTTTGCAATCCGCGGAGCCGCATAGTGGTGGATATGGTGCGGCCAGGGCTCGGTTGACGGAAGTCTTGACTGTTTTGCTCGGCATTACCAGACGCACCGAAAGCCGGTATCCACGCTCCGGGTGAGCGGGGTCCGCCGTCCACGGACTGATACGCGAACAGCATTCGGAATGTTCGTCCACGACCCTCCGCGCAGCACCTTTGCGTCGCCATTCGGCTGGCCGATCGGATCAAAGCGATCAGAGCCTTGGTAGTAATTCGCGCCATACCAGTCGGCTGTCCACTCCCAGACATTGCCTAACATGTCGTAGAGTCCAAACTGGTTCGGCGCCAATAATCCGACGGCGTGGAAGGTGTTGCGGTTGTTGGATAATCGGCCAAGGAATCCGGCTTCGTCCTGCTTAATTAAGGTAGTCGTGTCGAGGCGTTCGGCACCTGCGTTGTCGCCGAACCAGGCGATCTGAGGCAAGTTTCCATATCGTGCCGCGGTGTTGCCGCCTCGGGCTGCGTACTCCCATTGAGCTTCTGTAGGCAACCCGCCGCCTACCCATTTGCAGAACGCTTGAGATTCGTTCCAATCGACGTTTACGATTGGCATCCGTACATCAGTCCAACCCGCATTCAGCGAGCGATCGCCAAAGGTTGGGTCCGGAGGCATGCTGCGATGAGTGGCCGTCGCAAATCTGCGGTAGGCCCCCGCGGTGACCTCGGTTTGTCCAATCCAGAAGCCCTTCGAGATTGTAACGTCGTGCGCTGGCTTTTCATCCAGACTGCAATCGGAGTCGAATTTGCTACAGCCCGCCTCAAAGCCGCCCGCAGGGATCCAGGCGTAGCGCTGACCGTCGCGTGAGTTTTCTCTGACTGTGCCACGGGCGGGAGGGGATGACATGCACGCGAAGAGTGCGATCAGCAGCAGCACGACAGCCAACAGCGAAAAGAAGATCAACCGCTTCCGAAGTCTACCGCTTCGGTCGTGTTCATGAGGAGTTGTCTGTGTTGTCGAATTGTGAGGGTCTGGAGACATTGAGAGTTGCCATTCTTGTTGCATTCAATCAACCGAACAGGGCGTTGTGCTCGAGGGCCTTCGCGCAAGAATACCGAGTAGTACTCCCTAGAAGGGTATGCACCAGGACCTTTAGCCGCCGGGCGGTGTCGAAGTCCGGGATATAATTCGCCCAATCATTGGCAATCGATTCGTAGGCCAGGTCTTTAGGTGTTAGTGTCCGGCTCATTGGTGACTCTCCAGCGATTCCATCGCGACATCAGCAAGGACGGGGGACGCCGAAAGCTTCATATATCCTTGTACCACGCCGGGCCGGCGAAAGCGGGCATGGGCACTGGAGGGGTCTGCGCCAGGACCTAGCTACTTTCCGGCGCAAAAATGAGGGGGCAAGTCCTTTCGGATCTGCGCCTCGGTCGCCGGGACTCGGCAAGATCGTACAAAAAGTCCGCCCCCAAACATTTTTGAAGATGTTTGTCAT
>JBEKQS010000159.1:0-12476 GCA_049519475.1 Bryobacteraceae bacterium
TGAAGAGCCAGACGGTGCAACTAGTGGTTGCCCCGCCGCCAGTCACCATTACCTCTATTTCGCCGGCGACGCCCGCGGAGGGCGCCAACCAGGTCGTTACAGTGAAAGGCACAGGCTTCGAGACCGGGCTGACGGTCATCATGGGTCTCCCAGGCTCCGGTTCGACGACGATTAGCGGATCTCAAATCCAAACGGTGACGGCCACTTCGTTCCAGATGACGGTCACATTCAGCACAACGGGCACCTATACCATCAGGATCAGCAACCCGGACGGCGGCGGGTCGGGCATCTTCGAGTTCACCGTCGGTGCCCCATCAACCGGGCCAGTCATATCGCCCGGCGGCGTAGTCAGCAATCCCACCGGCCTGCCTGGAATCGGCCCGAACCTGTACGTGAACATCAACGGCACCAACCTCTCTTCCACCACGGATGTGTGGGACTCTCACATTACCAACAACACTCTGCCGACTCAACTGGACGGCGTTACGGTGACCATCGGCGGCGAATTGGCATACCTGCAATATGTCAGTCCCACTCGCATTCAGGTGCTCACGCCGACGGACCTCGGATTGGGTACGGTCGCGGTACAGGTGACTAACTCGAACGGCACCAGCGCCGCAGTTTCGGTGACGTCTCAGCAGTTCGCTCCCGGCTTCTTCGAGTGGCTCAACAACCAGCCGGTGGCTACACATACCAACTTTACGGACGCCATGACGAACGGCACTTATGCCGGACTCACCACGGTACCGGCCGCGCCCGGGGAGTACATCATCCTTTGGGGCAGTGGCTTCGGACCAACAACGCCGGCGACTCCCAACGGCACCGTAGTGCCGAATAATGGCACCACTTACTTCGTCGCCACCGCTCCCTCGCTCACCATCAACGGCCAGCCCATGGCCTATTACGCCACGGCTCTGGCGCCAGGTTTTGTCGGGCTTTACCAGGTGGTCGCGCAGGTTCCTGCTTCCATGCCGAACGGCGACTGGCCGGTGATCGCCACCGTGAACGGCGTCTCATCGCCCACCGGCATTCTACTCACCGTGCACAACTAGCGCGGGCAGATCGAGGCATGCGCGGGAGCCCAAGGATCCGCGCCGTCATTTCACGACGATGTTGACCAGTTTGTCGGGCACCACCACGATCTTGACGATCTGCTTGCCTTCGAGGTACGGCTTCACCTTGTCGTCCGCCAGGGCTCGCGCCTCAAGCTCCGGTTGGGGCGTGCCGAATGGCACGTTGATGCGGCTGCGCAGCTTGCCGTTGACCTGAACCACCACTTCGGCTTCCTCTTCTTTGGCGAGTTCGGGATCGAAGGCCGGCCAGGACTGCCGGAAGATGGGGCCTTCGTGTCCCAACTCCTCCCACATTTCCTGAGCCAGATAGGGAGCGAACGGGGCCAGCATAAGGGCCATTTTTTCGAGGATTTCAGGCATGGCGGCGGCGGAGATGCCGGCCTCTTCGGCATACAGCAGGTTGACCAGCTCCATGATGGCGGCAATGCAGGTGTTGAAGTGCCAGCGGGTTTCGAAATCCCCGGTGATCTTGCGAATGGTCTGGTGAAGCTTGCGGAGCACTTTGCGGTCGGCGGCGCCCTGCGCGGCGCCCAGGCCCGCATTGCCAGCGGGGAAGTTGCGGGTGGTGAAGCGGTAGACGCGGCCGAGGAAGCGGTAGATGCCCTCGGCGCCTTCGGTGCGCCAATCGACTTCCTTTTCGGGTGGCGCGGCAAAGAGCACGAACATGCGCGCGGTATCGGCGCCCAGCTTATCGGCGAGCATGTCGGCGCCCACCACGTTGCCTTTGGACTTCGACATCTTGGCGCCCTCGGCGATGACCATCCCCTGGGTGAAGAGGCGGCGCGCCGGCTCGCTGTTCTGGATGAGGCCGATGTCGCGCATCATCTTGGTGAAGAAGCGCGAGTAGATGAGATGCAGGATGGCGTGCTCCACGCCGCCGATGTACTGGTCGATCTCGAACCAATAGGCGATCTTGGCCGGGTCGAAGGGCATCCGGTGGTTGTGGGGGTCGCAGTAGCGATAGAAATACCAGGAGCTGTCGATGAAGGTGTCCATGGTATCGGTTTCGCGGCGGGCCGCGACGCCGCAGCGCGGGCAGGCGACGTTGACGAAATCCGGCAGGTTTTCGAGGGGCGAGCGGCCGGTGCCGGTGAGCGCGGCGCGATCGGGTAAGACCACCGGGAGCCGATCTTCGGGCACGGGCACCACGCCGCACGCCGGACAATGGACGACCGGGATGGGCGTTCCCCAGTAGCGCTGGCGGGAGATGCCCCAATCCTTGATGCGGAACGTGATGGCGGCCTTGCCGAAGCCATGCTCGGCGGCGTAAGCGGCCATGCGGCGGCGGGCGTCGGCGCTCGCCAGGCCGGACCAGGGGCCGCTGTTTTCGACGATGCCGTAAACGAGGAACGCCTCCTTCAAACCGGGCTCGACGCCGAGCGGGCCATCGGCCGGACGGATGACCGGGCGGATGGCGATGGAGTATTTGCGGCAGAATTCGAAATCGCGCTCGTCGTGGGCGGGGACGGCCATGATGGAGCCGGTGCCGTATCCCATGAGAACGAAGTTGGCCACCCAGATGGGAATCTGCTCGCCGCTGTATGGATTCGTAGCGAAGCGGCCGGTGGAGAAACCCTCCTTTTCGATATCGCCGGGGTCGCGGTTGGCGCGCGCGTCCACCATGGCCTTGGCTCGGGCTTTGGCGGCATCGTCGAGCAGCGTTTCGTTGAGAGGATGCTCGGGCGCCAGGATGACGCACGTGGCGCCATAGATGGTGTCGACGCGCGTGGTGAAGACGCGGATGGGCTCGCCGGAGGGGGCCAGGTGGAAATCGATCTCGGCGCCTTCGGAGCGGCCGATCCAATTGCGCTGCATGGTGAGCACGCGCTCGGGCCAACCGTCTTCGAGCGAGGCCATGTCGTCGAGAAGTTGGTCGGCGTAATCGGTGATCTTGAGGAACCACTGTTCCAGGGCGCGTTGTTCCACGGGGGTGGTTTCGTGGCGCCAGCAGCAGCCTTCCACCACCTGCTCGTTGGCGAGCACCGTGCAGCATTCGGGACACCAGTTGACCAGCGCCTTCTTGCGGTATGCCAGGCCGCGTTCCAGCATCTTGAGAAAGAACCACTGGTTCCAGCGGTAGTATTCGGGCTCGCAGGTGGAGATTTCGCGGTCCCAATCGTAGCTAAAGGCGAAGCGGCGGTGGGTCTTCTTCATGGCCGCGATGTTCTGCAGGGTCCACTCGCGAGGCGGGCAATGGTTGGCGATGGCGGCGTTTTCGGCGGGGAGACCGAAGGCATCCCAACCCATGGGGTGGAGCACGTTGAAGCCGCGCATCCACTTATAGCGGGCCAGCGCGTCGCCGATCGAATAGTTGCGGATGTGCCCGATGTGGAGCGTGCCGCTGGGGTAGGGCAGCATTTCCAGCACGTAAAATTTGGGCTTCGAGGATTTCTCCTCGGCCTTGTAGAAATCGGCGTTCCGCCAGCGGTCATGCCACTTGAGTTCGATCTGGTTATGGTCGTAGGGCTTTTCGGGCATAGTACTGTGCTTTTGGGGGCTGAGTTTCTATGGTAGCAAGGCGGGCAATGGAGCGAGAGATTCCAGGTTCGAGATTGCAGTGGTCGTCGGAGTCGGTCTCTACGAGGGTTTGGGAATATTGCTTCCTCAGCGGTAGGCGTCGCGGCGATCACGGATGCGGTGGATGGTAATGGTGTCTTCCGTCTCGTCGAAGATCACGCGGTGGTTGCCGACACGGAGGCGGAGCAAGCCTCCAAACTCTCCGCTGAGCTGCTTGACTCTACCGGCGCCCGTGGCCGCGTAACGGTGAATGGCCGTTAGAATGTTCAGGGCGGCACGCTGCTCGATGGCGCGAACTTCTTCGGCAACATTCGGCTGGAAGCGAATTCTCTTCACCTGGACTATTACTCGCCCTGGTGGCGGCGGACCTGGTCCATGGTGAAGCCGCACTCCTCGACTACCTGCTCGAAGGGAATGCCGCCTTCCGGGTTTTGCCGAAAGTAATCGCGCGAGGCGGCAATTGCGCGGCGGTCTTCCGCGGCTAGTTCCTCATCGTCATCCTCGCCGATCATCACTTCGAGCAACTTGGCGATGGCGTCGAGTTGGCTGGGGCTGAGCTGATCGAGCAACTGGTGAGCTTGTTGTCTGTCAGCGGGCATGGCGTTCTCCGAAGGCGCCGTTCTTGAGCGCATGTCTTCCACGGACGCTTGGTCCCGGCATCGTCGTTGACACTCCATTTCTATAGTAGCAAGCCAGGCTAGGGCGCTGACTTCGGGATTAAGAAATTGCGGCGGTCGTCGCCGTCGGTCTCTACAGGGGTTTCGGAAATGAAGACCTTGCGGCGACGAAGATGAAGCGATCGCATCCTTCCTGTAGCATCCCTGGTTGAGCGTGGTAGGCGGACGAAGGTATAGAATAGTCACGGCACCTAAATCCAAGACTCTCAGGGAGGATGTATGAAGAAGCTGCTCGCTGTGTTTGCACTGTGCGCGGCCGCGGGAATGGCGGCGGACTGGACGGGCTACATCATCGACAAAACCTGTTCCGGTAAGAAAGAAATGTGGGGTGACGAGGCCTGCGCCAAGCGTTGCCTCGCGCGCGGCGACGCAGCGGTCTTGGTCACCGAGGACGGCAAGATCTACAATGTCGCCAACCAGGATAAAGTGAAGGAATCCGCCGGCAAGAAGGTAACCATTACCGGCAAGATCGACGGCGATACCATCACCGTGGAGACGCTGGTACCGTCCAAGAAGTAATGTACTGTCCTTGAAATGGCTGGTCGCTGTGGGGCGGCCAATTCTGGCCGCACGGCTTCACCGCTCCCTGCACCGCGGCCTCACAACCGGTCCGCAAATGGGGTTTTTCCGCTTGACAACCGGTTTCATTCAATCATACGATTAAATCAATCGAATGATTGACACGCGGCAGAAAATCCTGGACGCGGCTGAGCGGCTGTTCGGCGAACAGGGCTACGGGGCCACCTCGCTGCGGCACATCATCGCCGAAGCGGGCGTGAACCTGGCGGCCATCCACTACCATTTCGGAACCAAGGAAGAACTGCTGGACCAACTCATCATGCGCAAAGGCGGTCCCGTCAATGCGGAACGCCTGGCGCTGCTGGATGCGCTGGAAGCCAAAGCGCGCGGCAAGGCGGTGCCGCTCGAAAAGCTGCTGGAAGCCTTTCTGGGGCCACCCATGATGAGAGTAGCGAAGAACCCCGAGTTCGCCCGGCTGATGGGACGCATGTATGGCGAGGGCCTGATGCCCGGAATTGTGGAGCGCCACTTCCAGACGGTAGTGAAGCGGTCCTTCGCGGCGCTGGCACTGGCGCTGCCGGACCTGACGCCGGGCGAACTCGCGCTGCGGGTGCAATTCATGACCGGCGCCATGGCGCACATCCTGATGGGCACGGCGCCCGACACCACGGCCATGACCGGGGCGTCTCCGCCCAAGGGCTCGCAAGTCGTGCTGCGGGAGTTGGTGGCGTTCCTCAGCGGCGGGTTGCGGGCGCCGGCGGCGCGCAAGGGAAGACGGAGGATTCACAAATGAAAATAGCCTGGCTGATATTGTGGGCGGCGCCGCTCGGGCTGGCGCAAGGGCCGCTGGCCTTGAGCATGAAACGGGCGGTGGAAATGGCGGTCTCGCCGGAAGGCAATACGCGGATACAGCTCACCGGAGAAGCGCTCAAGCAGGCGCAATCGAAATCGGCGCAATCCCGCGCGGCGCTGCTGCCGGACGTGGAAGCGGCGTTCAGCGATCAAAGCCGGACGGTGAACCTGGCGGCGCAGGGACTCACCGACATCAAGGTGCCCATCCCGGGCTTCCAATTCCCGGACCTGGTGGGGCCGTTCTCCACGGTGGATGCGCGGGTGAGCGGGACGCAGAACATTTTCGACTTCAGCGCGTGGCGCATGTTCCAGGCATCCAAAGTGGGAATCTCGGCGGCAAAATCGGACCTGGACACCGCCGGCGAGCAGGTGGCCGGGCAGGTGGCACGCGCTTACCTGGCGGCGCTGAAGGCCGATACGGACGTCGAGATGGCGCAGGCCAACGTCACACTTTCCGAGGCGGTGCTGAAGCAGGCGGAGAACCAGAAGGCCGCGGGAACGGGCACGGGGATCGAGATCACGCGGGCGAAAGTGCAACTGGCCAACGACCGGCAGCGGCTGCTGGTGGCCAGGAACGCGGGTCGCACCGGGCACTTACAGCTTCTGCGCGCGATCGGACTGCGCCTGGATACGGAAATAGAACTGACCGACCAGATGCAATACACGCCGGTGGACGCGGTCACGCTGGAGCAGGCGCGGGCGCAGGCGCTGGAGCAGAGGCCCGAGCTGAAGGCCCAGCAGGAACGGGAAACCACCGCGCGGCTCTCGGCCAGCGCGACCAAACTCGAGCGGCTGCCCACGCTGGCGGCATTCGGCGATTACGGAGCGAACGGGACGGGACTCGACCATTCGCTGCCGACGCGAACGGTGGGCATTCAGGTGCGGGTGCCGCTGTTCGACGGTGGGAGGCGGGATGCGCGGCGCGAGGAATCGGCCTCGCAATACCGGGCGGAAAAAGTGCGGACCAACGATTTGCGGGAGCAGATCGAGCTGGACGTGCGCCTGGCGCTGGATGAATTGAAGTCGGCCGACGACGAAGTGAAAGTGGCTAAGGATGGCCTCTCGCTGTCGGAAGACGAGCTGACGCAGGCGCGGCGGCGGTATGACGCCGGTGTGGCCATCGGCGTGGAAGTCACCGACGCACAGACGCGCCTGGAGCGCGCGCGCGACAACCAGACGGAGGCGCTGTACTTGTATAACCTGGCGCGGCTGGATCTGGCGCAGGCCATGGGAAAAATCAGGAGCTTGGTGCAATGAAGAAGCCAATCATCATCATTCTGGCGCTGGCGGCGTTGGGAGCGGCGGCGTGGATCTATCACGAAAGAGGAAAGAAGCCCGACAACCGGATTGTGGTCTCGGGGAATATCGAGCTGACCGAAGTCAACATCGCGTTCAAGACGGCGGGCAAGCTGATTGAGCGCACCGTGGACGAAGGCGACGCCGTGAAAAAGGGGCAGGAGATTGCGCGGCTGGACCGCGACCAACTGGTGGCTCAACGCCAGCGCGACGTCGCGGCCCTGGAATCGGCTGAATCGCAACTGGCGCAGGCGGAGACCGCGCTCGAATGGGAGAAGGCTACATTGGCCGGCGACGTGGAGCAGAAGCGCGGGGATGTGGCGGCCAACGAGGCGCGGCTGGCGGAGTTGCAGAACGGCGCCCGGCCGCAGGAGAAGCTGGACGCGCAGGCGGCGGTGGACTCGGCCCAATCGGAAGTGGACCGTTCGAAAAAAGATTGGGACCGCGCGCAGCAGCTTTTCAAGGACGACGACATCTCGGCGGAGCAATTCGATCAATATCGCAACCGCTGGGAGAGCGCCACGGCCGCGCTGAAATCGGCCAAAGAGCGCCAGGCGCTGGTCCTGTTGGGGCCAAGGGCCGAAGTGATTCAGGCCCAGCAGGCGGCCCTCGAACGGTCGCGCGGGGCGCTCAAGATGGGGGAGGCGAACACCCTCGAAATGAAACGCCGGGAACAGGAACTGGCCGCGCGGAGAGCTGACATAGCCGAATCCAGAGCCAGCATCGCCGTGATCGACTCGCAGCTTGCCGATACCGTGCAGACTTCGCCGGTGGATGGCGTAGTGCTAGTGAAATCGGCGGACGTCGGCGAGGTGCTGGCTTCGGGGACCACCGTAGTGACGGTGGGCGACATCGACCACCCGTGGCTGCGCGGGTATGTGAATGAAACCGATCTCGGGCGTGTGAGGCTGGGATCCAAGGTGAACGTGACCACGGACTCGTACCCGGGGAAAGTGTACCCCGGCCGCGTCACGTTCATTGCCTCCGAAGCGGAGTTCACGCCCAAGCAAATCCAGACCGCGGAGGAGCGCGTAAAGCTGGTGTACCGCGTAAAGATCGAGATGGACAATCCCCGGCACGAATTGAAATCGAATATGCCGGCGGATGCCGAGATCGTGCTGGATTGACGATGCAGCCGATCATTGAAACGCGCAATCTGACGCGGCGCTTCGGCGAGCTGACGGCGGTGGATCACTTGAACCTGACGGTGGCGCCGGGCGAAATCTTCGGCCTGGTGGGGCCGGATGGCGCGGGCAAAACGACCACCCTGCGCCTGTTGTGCGGGCTGATAGATCCCACCGAAGGCAGCGCGCGCGTGGCGGGCCATGACGTGGCGCGCGAACCGCAGGCGGTGAAGGACCAGATCGGATACATGGCGCAGCGATTTGGACTCTATGGGGATCTCACGGTGGAAGAGAACATGGTCTTCTACTCGGACCTGTTCGGGATCAGGGGCGCCGAACGCGACAAGCTGACGGCGGAATTGCTGCGCATGACGCGCATGGAGCCGTTCCGCGGGCGCCAGGCGGGGAAGCTTTCCGGAGGCATGAAGCAGAAGCTGGCGCTGATGTGCACGCTGCTGCACCGGCCGCAGATTCTCTTCCTGGATGAGCCGACCAACGGCGTGGACCCGGTCTCGCGGCGGGACTTCTGGGCGATCCTTTACCAGTTGTTGAAAGACGGAATCACGGTTTTCATGACCACCGCGTACCTGGACGAAGCCGAGCGGTGCAACCGCGTGGGGTTGATGTACAAGGGGAAACTGATCCGCTGCCAGGCGCCGGAGCAGATGAAGCGCGAGACCGATTCGAAGAACATGGAAGGCGCCTTTGTGAAAACCATCCACGCAGTGGAAGGGTTGGCGCGGCCGTGAACGGCAACGGATGGGCGGTCGAGATCGACGACATGGTCAAGACGTTCGGCGACTTCGTTGCGGTGGACCACGTTTCACTGAAGATTGCGAAGGGCGAGATCTTCGGCTTCCTGGGGCCGAACGGAGCGGGCAAATCGACCACCATTCGCATGCTGTGCGGCCTGCTGACGCCGACATCGGGGCGCGGATCGGTGAATGGATTCGATGTGGCGTCGCAGCCGGAGGAGATCCGCCGGAGCATCGGGTACATGTCGCAGAAGTTTTCGCTGTACGACGATCTGACGGTGGAAGAGAACATCGACTTCTTCACGGGGATTTACGGCGTGCCGAAGGCCTTGCGCGCCGAACGAAAGAACTATGTGCTGGAGATGGCCAACCTGGCGGAACGGCGGCGGGCCATGACGCGCACGCTCTCGGGCGGCTGGAAGCAGCGGCTGGCGCTGGGCTGCGCCATCCTGCACGATCCGCCGGTGCTGTTTCTGGACGAGCCCACCTCGGGAGTGGATCCGATTGCGCGCGGAGCCTTCTGGCATTTGATCCGCGACCTGGCGGAGACCGGCCACACCATTTTCGTGAGCACCCACTACATGGATGAAGCGGAATACTGCCACCGCCTCGCCCTGATGTACCGCGGGAAAGTGATTGCGCTAGGGACGCCCGCGGAGCTGAAGCGCGGGCTGACGGCGCACACGCTGCTCGACCTGGAGGCCACTGAACCGCTGGAGACCATGCGGGCGCTCGAGGGACTGGAAGGCGTGCGCGACGTCGCGGTATTCGGTGGAGGGTTGCACGTCACGGTGGACAACGCGGAAGCGGGCAGCCAGAGGATCCGGACCGCGCTCGAAGGCAAGGGAATCGTGGTGCGGCGCCTCGAAGAAATCGAGCCCTCCATGGAGGACGTGTTCGTGGCCATGATCGAAACCGAAGAGAGGAAGGCGGCATGAGTTACCGGCGGCTGCGGGCCATGTTCGTCAAAGAGCTGCACCACATTACGCGCGACGGGCGCAGCCTGGCCATGGCGCTGTTGATGCCCATGATGATGCTGCTGCTCTACGGATATGCGCTGAGCCTGGATGTCGACCACATTCTGACACTGGTCTACGACGAGGACGGGACCTCGGCCAGCCGCGAACTGATACGGCAGTTTCAGGGCTCGCGCTATTTCGACGTCACCGGGTTCGCGCACGACTACCGGACCATCGAGCGGGGCATCGACAGCAGCAGCGTCCTGATCGGGGTGGTGATCCCGCGCGGGTTCGGCGGGGAACTGGCGTCGGGGAAAGGGACCGTGCAGTTGCTGGTGGATGGCAGCGATTCGAACACGGCCTCGATCGCCATGGGGTATGCGGAAAGCGTGGTGCAAAACTATTCGGCGGGGGTGCGGGCCGACGTGTTGAACCGGCGCGGCGTGCGCCCGCCGGGCATGGTGGATGCGCGGCTGCGCGTCTGGTACAACAGCTCGCTCGAATCCAAGAACTTCGTGGTGCCGGGGCTGATCGCCGTGATTCTGACGATTCTGGCGGGGCAACTGACGTCGCTGACCATCGCGCGGGAATGGGAAATGGGGACCATGGAGCAGGTGCTCTCCACTCCGCTGCGGCCGGCGGAGATTGTCCTCGGCAAAATGCTGGCGTATTTCGTGGTGGGGCTGGTGGACTCGGTGATCTCGGTCACGGTGGCGATTACAGTCTTCACGGTGCCGTTCCGCGGGAGCTTCTTCGTGCTGGCAGTTTCCACGTGCCTGTTTCTTTTGTGCGCGCTATGTTCGGGAATCTGGGTTTCGGCGGGCTCGCGTTCGCAGGTGCAGGCGTACCAGTTTGGCTTGCTGATCACATTCCTGCCGGGCTTCCTGCTCTCGGGTTTCACGTTCTCCATCGACACCATGCCGGTGGTGATTCAAGCCATTAGCTACTTTTTCCCGGCGCGCTACTTCGTGACCATTGTGAAAGGCGTGTTCCTCAAGGGGATTGGATTCCGACTGCTATGGGCGCAACTGGGATTCCTGTTGCTGTACGGGCTTCTGATCTTCCGCCTGGCGGTGCGAAAAATGAACCAGAAGGTGGCGTAAGCATGTGGGAACGATTGCGCGTGATTCTGCGGAAGGAATTCATTCAGGCGCTGCGCGAGCCCCGCATGCGGGTCCTGCTGTTTCTGCCTCCTTTCCTGCAACTGTTGATTTTCGGATACGCCGTGACGCTGGATGTGGACCACGCCAAGATTGCCTGGATGGACATGGACCGGACGCCGGAGAGCCGGGCGCTGCTGGCGCGGTTTGAAGGATCGGGAAGGTTCGACGTGGTCGCGACGCCGCAAAACGAGGCGCAGGCCCAAAGCGTGCTGGACCGCGGGCAGGCGCATGCGGTGGTGCGGGTGCTGCCGGAATTTGCGCGCGACCTGGCGCGCGGACGCGCCACCGAAGTGCAGGTACTGCTGGACGGCACCAACTCGAACACCGCGTCGCTGGTTTCGGCGTACGCCTCGAGTGTGATCGCCGATTTCGCCAACGATGTGATGGCCGGCCAGACCAAGAACGATCAAACCATCAAGGTGGAGATTCGCGGGCCGGGGTTGGCGCGCAGCGCCATGCTGACGCCGGCGGCGCCCGGCAGCCGCGTGTGGTTCAACCCGGATCTGCGCAGCCGCAACTATTTCGTGCCCGGCGTCATTGCCAACATCCTCTTCATGGTGACGCTGATGCTGACCTCCCAGGCGATCATCCGCGAAAAGGAAATCGGCACCATGGAACAACTGATGGTGACGCCCATACGCCCCATCGAGCTGATGCTCGGCAAGACCCTGCCGTTCGCCCTGGTGGGACTGATGAACATGATGATCATCACCGCCGGAGCGCTGCTGATTTTTCACGTCCCCTTCCGCGGCAACTTCTTTCTGCTGCTCCTCTGCGCCCTGTTGTTCCTGATGACCAGCCTGGGCGCGGGCCTGTTCTTATCCACCGTGTCGCGCACCCAGCAGCAGGCCAACATGGGTTCCTTCTTCTTCACCACGCCGGCGTTCATGTTGAGTGGCTTCATGTTTCCCATCCGCAACATGCCGGTCGCGGTGCAATATCTCTCGTACCTGAACCCGCTGCGCTATTTCATGGAAATCGTGCGCGGCGTGTTTCTCAAGGGCGTGGGCGTGGAAGTGCTGTGGCCGCGGATGCTGTGCCTGTTGGTGTACGGAGTGACGGTGCTGGGGCTGAGCGCGGCAAGATTCCATAAGACGCTGGATTAGGGCGGGCATTGCGAATCGAAGTAAGGGGGGCCTGTAATGTTCACCGCCGCTTATCCCGCCAATTTTCTACCCGAGAAAAACGGCAAAGGCTTTCACGTCCGTTTTCCGGATCTACCCGAGGCGCTGCGTCAGCGAAACCGTTGTCCGCCGGATGCTTGACCCCAAGCACAACACAAAGCCCGAGAGGATTCAAGCCGCACTGGCAGCGCTCGGCAAGCGGATCGTTGTCAGATTCGAGGACGCGGCGTAACGGTTAAACATTACAGATCCCAAGCCCTTATATCGCCCGGAACCGCTGTCTCTGGGGGCGCTTAGGACCGACGCAAAAATAACTAGTCTCACCGGATCGGATCTCAATCATTAGCGATTGTTTCTAAAGCCGGTACTCCCGAACACGTGATCATCGTCAGAAGCCTGTAAAAATAAGGGCGGCGT
>JBEKQS010000160.1:0-12467 GCA_049519475.1 Bryobacteraceae bacterium
CGCCCCGCGGATGCCGTTCCGGGCCAAGACTGCGGCGGGCGGTCCTCTGGTGGAGTATCCCCTCACCACCTTTCGCATGGGAAGGCAGAACATGCCCGTGGGCGGTGGCGGCTATCTGCGGATTTTCCCCTTCTGGTATACACAAATGGGAATCGGGCGCGCCAAGCGGGAAGGATTGCCGCTGATCGTGTATCTGCACCCCTGGGAAATCGACCCCGCGCAGCCCCGGATCGCCGCCAAGCTGAAGTCCCGTTTGCGCCATTACACGAATTTGGGGAAGATGGGTCTACGGTTGCGGCGGTTGCTCGACGAGATGCCGTTTACCTGTTTCCGCGACACCTCCGGCTCGCCGGCCGCGCAAGAATTCAATTTGACCACGGGGACCATCGGATGAAGGACAACATGCCTCAAGTGGCGCGATTCTGGAATAACATCGCGCACGACTTTGACGCTATCTACACAGGTAAAAAGGGCCCGGTCGGGCGAATGCTGGACCGCTGGCTGCGCAAGGATATCTACCAGCGCTTCGACTGGGTGATGCGGAAATCGGGAGACGTGCACGGCAAGTCGATTGTGGATATCGGCTGCGGATCGGGCCGTTTTGTCACCACCTTCGCCAAAAACGGAGCGGCGCGGGCGACTGGAGTGGACGTCGCGCCGGAGATGCTCAGCCTGGCGCAGAAACTGGTCGCGGCCGATGGCGTTGCGGATTTGTGCGACTTCCACCTGGCGGACGTCCTGAATTGGAAAACGGACCAGAAGTTCGACATCTCGATCGCCATCGGGCTGTGGGATTACATCGCCGATCCGCCGGAACGCCTGCGGATCATCAGGGAGTTCACGGGCGAAAAGTTTCTTTCCGCGTGGCCCCGGTTCTGGACGTGGCGCATGCCCATTCGCAAAGTGCGTCTTACTCTGGAGGGCTGCCCGGTCTACTTCTTCCGCAAGCCGCAGGTCTACAAGATGCTGCGGGACGCGGGGTTTCGGATCGTCTCCTGCGAGACCGTGGGTAAGCTCTATTGCGTGGAAGCGCGGCCCGTCTAACTCGTACTTACTCCGGACATTGATTGCTAACCCGTTGTTAGAGGGCAATGGTTCGCCAGCCCGCCGGCCTGCTAGCTTACCGCCTGACGGTGGAACTTCTTCCGCCACCACTCCTGCCCCACCCTAACTTCCATTCCCCAGCAGTCTTCGATAGAGCGCCGAGTAACGATCGCTCATGCGCGAGATTCCGTAATGCTCCGCCGCCAGGTCGCGCCCGGCGCGGCCCATCTCGGCGAGGCGGCCATCTTGCGTGCTCGCCATCATGGCATCGGCCAGTGCGTCCACGTTGCCGGGCTCGCAATACCGCGCGACCAAGCCTTCCGGCGCGACCTCGGGAACTCCACCGACGCGCGTGCTGACAATCGGCAATCCCGCCGCCATGGCCTCCAGAATCACCAGCGGCAGGCCTTCCTGGACGGAGGAAAACACAAAGACGTCCAGAGACGCCAAGACTCGCGCGGTATCTTCGGTGGGACCTTCCAAACGAATGCGGCCCTCCATCCCCAGACTGCGGACCTGCGACTGCAACTCGCCGTGCAGCGGGCCGTAGCCGTAAATCTGCAATTCAGCTTCCGGCAGCCGGCCGGCAATCCTGGCAAACGCGTCGATCAGCACGGTATGTGCTTTGGCCGGCACCAAGCGGCCCACGGTGCCAAACCGCAGCGTTGGCCGGGCACTGCCTGGCGCAGCGGGCCGCGCCAGGAATTTTTCCGTGGCAATGCCATTGAGGATCACCGAGCATTTCGCGGACGGGTACCGCAAACGCGGTTCGAGTTGTTTGCGCACGTACTCGCAAACAAAAACCACGTGGTCCGTCATCGGACCGGCCAGCCGAAAGTATTTTTCCTGGTAGGGATCGCCGCGCGAGGTGGTTGCGCTGTGCCGCGAATTGAGGCACACGCGCACTCCGGAGATGGCTTTGGCCAGCGCGGCGGCATGATGCACGCCGGGATTGTGGCCGTGGAGGATTTCCACCCGATCGCGCCGCAGTTGACTCGCCATCCGCCAGACCAGGGCCGGATTGGAGTGCCGCTCCTTATGGAATTCCGTGACGGGTATGCCGGCCGCGTCCAGTTGCGCCCGCAACGGGCCAGCTCCGAAAAAACAATACACTCCCACCCAATTGCCCGCGGCATGCTGAGCGAGCGCCAGATCCACGGCCATTCGCTCCAAACCGCCCACATCAAGGGATTCAATGAGTTGCACGATCCGCATGTGACCTGCTAGAGGAAGACCGGCGTGACGACTTTGTCCAGTCACAGCTATTTTGTAACTATATTCTACCTATTTTCAATTATTTAGCAATCTCCGATTTCAGACTCCGCCCCGCCAGCCGGTTACTTTCGAGTTGGGTAGGATATGAAGACATCTCGTTGTGCGGCGATAGCAGTGGTTCTCCTGGCGGGTGGCGTGTGGCGCCTCAACGCGCAGACCACCGTTGATCTTACCAGGCAAGGCAAACTGGGGACGGGCGCAACCGTTCCGTCACAGTGCGCCGTGGGCCAGGTATTTTTAAAGACGGGCGCCCCGGCAGGCGCCAACCTCTATTCGTGCACGTCCGCGAACGTGTGGGGCGTGGTGGGCTTGATCCCATTGGGCGGCGACATGAGCGGGACCGCGCCGGCTGCCACCGTGACCGGTTTGCAGGGCCGCCCGGTGAGTTCCGCAAACCCGTCGGATCAGGATGCCCTGCGCTGGAACGCCGCGTCCGGGCTTTGGGCACCGCAAGCGGTGATCGGCGTCGGGTCCGCCACTCCCTCAGCCACCTGCTCGACGGGCGGGTTGTACCTGCGGAACGACACGGCCAACAACTTCCACCAACTCTATGTCTGCTCCAATACCAACGTGTGGACCATGGCAAGCATACAGGCGGGCACAGCGTCGGGACGTCCGGCCAACTGTCTGCTCGGCCAGACATGGCTGGCCACGGATACGGGGGCCATGACCTACTGCTCAGCAACCGGGAGCCCGGGAACATGGAGTTCCACGCTGGCGGGTCCGGCGGGACCACAGGGTGCGGCGGGCGCGAACGGGCCGCAAGGTCCGCAAGGTCCGCAGGGTCCGCAAGGGCCGCAAGGGTCGCAAGGGTCGCAAGGGCTGCAAGGGCTGGCGGGACCACTGGGCGGCGCCAACGGCCAGATTCCTTACAACAATAATGGTACGGCCGCCGGCAGCAACCTCTCGCAGAACGCCGATGGCTCCCTCTCGGCGAATAAGGCATTCAATCCGCCTCTCTGCACGGTCACTTTGTCCGCCACGCCGGCTTTCGACGCTTCCCAATGCAACGCCTTCAGCCTGGCGCTCGGCAGCACCACGGTGACAGGCTCAACGCTGCTCAACGCCAAAGCGGGCCAGAGCCTCACGTTCACCATCGTCCAGGATGCGACCGGCGGCCGCTCCTTCATCTGGCCAACCAACCTGTTGTCGGTTTGCGCCGTCAATCCCGCGGCCTATACATCCACGGCGGTCACCGCGGTTTTTGACGGCACGAATGCCAACGCCATCGGTTGTACGACCAGCGATTTGGCGACACTGATTGCCGGACCGACCCGCTCCGATCCAGCCACTCCTTCTTCCGGATTGACCTGCTGGTTTGCTTCCACGGGCACTAATTTTAAATGCAAGGATCCCAGCGGAAATGTCTACGCTGCGACGAAAACGGTGAGCGCGCGAACTGCCAATCAGTTTGTAACTTACCTGGACGCCAGTGGCGTGCAGCACACGGCGGCGATTGCCGCAGCGGACGTTCCGACGCTGAATCAAAATACTACAGGCAACGCAGCTACGGCCACCGCTCTGGCTTCGGCTCCGGGCACATGCAGCCCCGGCCAGGGCGCAACAGGAATCAACGCCAGTGGGGCGGCGCAGGGATGCACGGCTTATGTTCAATCTGCCGGGGATCTGGGGAACACGGCGGCTTCGCCGCAAGTGACGGCCACGCACCTGGCATCGGCGCTGCCTATTGCGCAAGGTGGGACGGCGCAGACCAACGTGCCGGGCTCCAGCGGGAACTACCTCTACAACAGCGCGGGGACAATTGGGGCGAAGGCGATTGCGCCAGCCGACCTTCCGGCGACCGCTGTTCAAACCAACCAAGCCAATACCTACTCCATTGGCCTGCAGGACTTCAGCGCAGTGAACTTCAAAGCCCCGTCCGCAGCGGGGTTCACGGCCACTGCAAGCAATACGGTAGGTTACGACTCGACCAGTCTGAACTTCCATGTGTACAACGGATCGGATGCGCTCCTGGCTCCATTTGCATCGGCTCCCACAACCGGGCATTGTGTCCAGGCTTCCGTGTCGGCGGGCAAAGTCACTCTCGCCGATTCGGGGGGAGCCTGTACGACTGGTGGGGGCGGCGGCACTGTTTCCTCTGGAACCGCTGGACACTTGGGATACTACGGGAGCGCCGGAACTGCGATTTCGGACATGGGGTCGGATTTCACGTTCGCCACGCACACACTGACTGGCGGCGCATCGGCGATCCTGGATCTCCACTCTGCTGCCGGCAGTGGGTTCCTGCTGCCAGGTGCGCTGTCCACTGGGCTTGTTACAGTCACGACTTCGACTGGCGCGATATCGAGCGTTGCGTCCCCGGCGGGAATAGTGGTCGGGACTACCGATGCGCAGACATTGACGAACAAGACTATCGACGGCGCATCCCCAACCACGATGGGCTACGTGGATGCTACATCGTCCATTCAGACGCAGTTGAACGGAAAAGCCGCCTCCGGGGCCGCCACCACAGTCAACGGCCAAAGCTGCGCGTTGGGTTCAACGTGCGCGGTAGAATCGGCGACCTCCGGCCAAATGGCGGTGAGCGGCGGATCAGGAGCCGCTTTAACCGGATGGGCCGACTTCACGGTATCAAGCCATACGGGGAGCTTGGGATCTTCCGGCATTCTGGATCTCAGCGCCGCCTCGGTGACGGCGGGATTCAAGATGCCCTCGGCGGCTGGCGCGGCTCCCACGGCGGACTCCTTCCAGGCGATGAACACGACGAACCATACGCACGTCTGGGGGTCGAACGGGAACACGCTGGTGGGGGCGGCTGCGGCAACGGGAACGGGCGTGACCACCACTTGCGGCAATCAAGTGCTGACGGCCATCAGCGGCATTGCCGCGCCGACCTGCTCATCGCTCACTTCATCATTCCTGCCGCTCTCCTCTATGGGAACGATTACAGGGGGCACGTGGAATGGTTCGGTAATCGGCCCGGCTTACGGGGGCACAGGCGTGGCAAACAATGGCGCCAACACACTCACGTTCAGCGGGGCTTATGGCTTGACCTTTACACTGACCAACACAACCAGTGTAACTCTGCCCACCAGCGGGACAATTGCGACGACAGCTTCGAATATCACCGGGACCGCCGCCAACGTAACGGGGACCGTGGCCGTAGCCAATGGCGGAACAGGGGTGGCATCTCTTCCGGGCTCGTCTGGAAACTACCTCTACAACAATGGCGGCGCGTTGGGCGCTAGAGTAATCGCGGCGACAGATCTCCCCGCAACTCCAATGGCGGCACCAGGAGCCTCGTTTGCGATATCCGTTCCCCATGGCTACGGCGTCTGCACCGGGACCTGCACGGTAACGGTACCTGCTCCAACCGCTGCCGGGGATGATTTCTGCCTTTGGAACGACGTTGGAGTGAGCACGGCGATTACGATCTCCGGTCACACCGGAGTGTACTTCTCGAATACCGCTCTGAGCGCTTATGGTAATTCTGCCGGTAGTTTCACGGCGACCGCTGCGGCGGGAAACAGCGTTTGTATGGTGGCGAGGGACACGACCCACTGGCATGTCAAGTCGTTCGTGGGAGTATGGACCGCAAACTAAAGGAGCCAAAGCATGAAGCATCTACTTATTCTTATTGCTGCCGCTTCCTGTTGGGCACAGACTCCGGTGGGAATTGTTGGAGCAGGTCAAAGCGGCACTGTTTCAACTCCGGTTGACTCCCCTGGCGCTGGGACCTACTCAGGCGCACAGACCATCACGATCACGGCCACGAACTCGACCTCGATCCTCTACACCGTGGACGGTTCCACGCCAGCCTGCCCCTCGACTGGAATAACTTATAGCGGTGGCTTCACGTCACCCGGCTCAACTTTCACATTGAAGTACATTAGTTGCGCAAGTGGCTGGAATCCAAGCCCGGTGGGTTCAAGCGTGTATACGCTTTCAGCGTCTTCTCCGCCAACCTGGATACAGAGCACTGCTGATTATGGTTGTGCGGGTGCTTCCGCATGTACGTTGCCTTCTTTTTCCAGCAACGTGACCGCCGGAGACAAGATCTTCGTGTTTTGGGGCGTCAATTACAGCGCCAGTAGTGTTACGGCTTGCGGGGTTGCGGCCACGCAGGTGTTTACAGCAGCGGGTCCTCAGATGTGGATGGCGAATGTTACTACGTCTGGAAGCTGCACGGTCACGATTAATGGGTCAGGGTTGTGGGGTGATGCCAGGGCGGCGGAAGTTGGTAAATTGGCGGGCGCTGTAGACGGCACGGTGACCTATAACACAGGGAGCGGGTCGTCTCCGACCGCCGGAGCACTCACGCTCTCGGTGGTCAACGACGCAATTCTTGTGATGGTGACTGGTGCTACGCCATCGGGTACGACATGCACGGGGTTGACGAACAAGCTTCAATTGACAATCCCGGCTATATTATTCGGCACGGCAGCCCCCGGTAGCTTCACACCAAGCTGCGCTCTCAGTTACAGCGACAGCTGGCAGGTCGATGCGGTGTCGATCAAGCAATGACAAGACTTGCTTATAAGATTACTACTTGAGGCTATTGGTGGAACGGCCTTGTTTCTCACAGGCTTAGGTCTTGGTGTCGCGTTACTAACTCGCGGATTGCGTTGTCTAGGTTGAACATGAAACTATTCTTTCTATTACTATTGCTTGCGGTTTCGCTTGCGGCTCAAACGACCGTTTATGTCCGAGCATCCGGCCCAGCGGCGGTGCAAGTGACCGGCACAGGCAACACAACACCCGAAACTATTCAGACGGCGACGGCGCACGGTTACAGCGCTGGCAACGTCATCGTGATTGGGGGTGTCTGTACTGGCTCGACAGCCTCGCCGGTGAATGGGATCATGGTGGTTCATTCAGTCACGGATACGACTCACTTCACGATCTACAGCTTATCCGGCACTCCGATTGCGACCAACGGACCCTGGGCGAGTTGTGCTACCGGGAGCAATCCCGAGAACTGGAAATGGACCGGGCTGCTCACGTCGGAGACTCTGAGCACGACGCTCCCCACGCTGAATTTCAACAGTTCGATCATGCAGAAGTTTTCCCTGGGAACATCGAATGGCTTGACCAGCATAACCGCGACCGGCTGCCCTTCCGCTTGCGTGCTGACGGTGGCAACTTCCTTTGATCCGACCGCCATGCAGATCCCCGTGGCGGCGGGACAGGGCTTCTCGGTCTGGAACACAACCAGCACTGGGATCAACACGGCGGGGACCGGCACTACGGGAACGCCCTGGACCGTGGCTTCAGTGTCGAGCACCGGCTGGGTGAGCAGCCCGGTGGCCGTCGGCGGGGCCACAAACCAGGCGTATACGACCAATAACGCTTGTGGGCCTAAGGCAACGCCGGATGGAACCATCGGTGGCACTCAGAACTGCGTGCGGCTCTCTTTCATCGCCTTGACCACTAACCCGTTCTGGAGTCAGATTGTTACGACGCAGGCCGGTGGGGGAAATGCAAACTGGTACAGAATGCTGTGGGATGGCGGCGGAACGATCCTGCCCAACTTCTACAATTTACAAAGTACGACGCAATATTGGATTGGGTCCGTGTACCAGTTTCTCGTTGACCAGTCAAACACGATGGCTAAGTCTGTTCTGAGTTACGCCATGACCCATGCCACGGACATCTTGGGTGTCAACTTCTTTCTGGACGAAACACAGTCCGGGGGCGCTACAGGCGCTGGTGGCAACTACCTGCCGGGCGACATGTTAAACTTCGGCCTGATTTATCAGGTCGATAGCCCATACGAGTCATCGAGCGTTAGCGCAACCTTTCGCAGCCAGTTATTGAACGACCTGGACGACCCGACGCAGACAGCTTGCAACAACACCGACGCCAACGCGACGGCGGCGGGGCATCGGGATATCGTAGCGGGGCCGGCCACCGCCCGAGCCGGGAGCACAACCAGCATCACTCTCAACGCGGGCGACTCGCACGTAGATAGCTATTACGTCAACAACGTGGTCGAGTGGGCCAGCACCAACTGCTACAGCGGTGCTTGCTTCGGTCTGGTAACGGCCTATGTGTCTGCGACGAAGGTAGCGACCATCGGCGGCGGCTGGCAGAATGTTTCGTCTGGTCCAGTCCAGCCGGCAAGCGGAACTTCTTATACCATCTCTTCCGGTATCACGATGACCGGAGGGGGTTCGAGTGAAGGCAACACCGGGACCGTGACGGGGTACAACACGCATTTCACGACAATGCTGCACGTCGGGGATCAGATGGTGGCTGGCCTGGCATTCCCGCAATCGCAGACCGTGGAGACTTCAGCCCTTTACGTTTCCAACATCGCCAGCGACACGTCAGCGACGGTGGTGGGCTACAACTTCACGGGAGCCTCTGGAGTCTACTACATGCCTGCATGGAAAGCGGGCGACTGCGGGTTCGTGTGGTACGACAAGCACTACACGGTATTCCCTAATTCGGAGCCAACTTTGTATCCGCCCGACGCGGGGGTGGATCTTGCCGGCGTGAACGGTGGTACGCTCGTCGGCGACAATCTGTTGGCAAGCACTGGAGCATCCTACACCGCCCTCGGAATTGCGCTGGCTCCCGACGATTCCCGCGCAGTGCGATTGTTGGCGATGATGCAGAGTTTTGCATTTGACTACTCTTTGCAGCAGGATATGCATTCTTGGACAGGACTGGGTGGCCACGGATCTTACTACAGCTACGTGACCGATGGGGCTTCCCTGCCCCAGTACGCCGCCATTATTGCGAACTCGATTCCATCCTACCCGTCGCAGGATCTCAGCGGCCCTTGGGTGATGCAGGATAGCATCTACAAGATCTTTTCCAGCTACCCGGACTACTCATTCTGGGGATCTCCTGATAACATGGCGTACAACGGCGTCACGCATGAGGCGTTCATTGCACCTTGGGGGGCGGAGGTCCAGTCAGAGCCGAAGATAGCGCAGGCGTGGCCGTACCTGAACGACCCAATCTTTCTCACTAATCCGACATTAACCCAAGCCCAGATGCTGAAGTATTGGCTGCAAGGTTCGGGTGGACTGAGCAGCGTAAACTTCTATAGCGGCACAAACAGCGGGGGATGGTGGGGCGCTCCAAGTTCTTTACTTTATACCGATCCCCGCATAGGCTCAACGACCTTTGCTACTCTGCCTCACCAATATCTGTTTAAGCAGTCCAGCTCGACGGTGTGTGCGGCCTTGACCGGGTGGCTGTGCCCGGCGAACCAGACCAACGCTTACGTCTACAGCCGCACGGGATGGACCTCAAAGGCGGACGGCCTACTCCAATACATCAGCGCCACTTACTTTGTTACTGACCATGACTCTCCGCACCAAGGCACGATCCGGTACTACAAGGTAGGCCCATTGCTGAACGGCGACCAGAGCCCGCCAGGGTTCGGACCATCGTATTATGATCCACAGGCATTGGAGTGGGTCACGGGGTCCATGCTCCAAATCGGATCGCTGAGCGGGGCTGCGACCACGTATCCAGCTTACCAGCCCACGATCCCAGCGAGCGGGGCTGCGCCAATCATTCGCTGGTCCTCCGCCAACGCCGGGAGCCTGGGAGCTTATTATGGAGATCAGCATAGCAATTATGCCTGTGCCACTTCGGACTTGACGGGAGCGTATCCGACTTCCACTTTCAACTACGCGCAGCGAACCATGTGCCACTCGAAACCGTCCGGCGGAGACGAGTTCATTATCCAGCACGACGCGGTGAGCTTGCTGTCCGCTCAATCGGTCACTGCCCATATCCATTACCCGCAGAACGGCGAAGAGTTCGTCAGCACATACCCGGAAGGAAATACGACTTGCCCTGGATCGGGTGGGTGTGGCTTACTAAATGCGACGCGCTGGATTCAGGAGTTGGAGGACGGCGGAACTGCCGTCAACGTCCTCACTTCGGGAACCTACGTCAGCGGGATCTCACCGGTCGGCACGCTGGGCCAAACCTGCAACCTGACGATCCTGGGGAGCGCTTACGGAAGCGGCGACGATGCCACGGCGACCGTGGCGCTGACGGGAACCAACGCGATTTTGACCGGCACGGCCCTGACGATTACAAATGGTGGCAGCCACTACGCATTCGCTCCTACAAGCGCATCGGTCAGCAGTGGGACGGCCACGTGCAGTGGCACGGCGATAGTAACAGCGGATGGGGGGGCCAATGACGACCCGGCCCGGACTTATGGTCTGGTCACCCGCATCCTGACACCGATCTCGGGCACGGTCGCGTGGGCTTGTCCGCTGGGTGGAGGGCCTGGAGGGAGCGATGAATGTCAGACCACCAGCACGTATAGCGGTGGAGAAGGCCACACCGACCGGGTGGACATTTGCGGTGGTGCATCCTGCGGGAGTAGCGTTTCTACCTTTGAGGATCTGGTGGTTCACAAGGTTGCACAATCAATCAGCGACACTGCGTTGACCACGACGGCAATCACTCCAGATTCCAACTGGAGCGGTGTCCAAGCGTGCGGCTCGACCAGTTGTATGGTCTACGTTGGAGCCCGCGCAGGCATCCCCCAAAGCACCATGACAGGCTTCACCACTAGCCACAGCGGGACGGCGCAATACCTAATTGCGGGGTTGGCTGCGGGGACCTATCAAGTCACGGTCGGCCGCAACCCGGTTCTGGGCGGCACTACCGTTTCGGATGGAGATAACACGCTGTACTTCGAGTCGACGGCGGGCGCCGTGGTGATTACTTCAGGCTCTCAGGCGTGCTCGATCTCGACGACAACGTTGCCCCCCGGAGTGGTCGGAATGCCCTATTCGACGACCCTCCAGACGGTCAGTTGCACCGCGCCGGTTTCCTGGAGTGTGACGGGCGGGACTCTATGCAACGGACTCGCGCTCGACAGTGGGACGGGGATCCTTTCCGGCACGCCCTCCGCTCCGCAGAACTGCAGTTTCACCGTGCAGGCCAGCGATAGCGCAGGCAATACGCCCACCCAGTCGCTGGCGCAGGTCGTTTGGGCCATTCAACCCTTCTCAACCCCCGGCACCATTATTCGGCACTAGCGGCAAGGCGGACAGTGGCAGAGCAGACAGTTAGCCCAGACCTAGCCCTGACCTAGCCCGCGTTATTGCTTCCCCGGCTTCCCCAGCGAACACAGCGGATCTCCCAGCACGATTCCCTGCCAGCTCAGAAACTGCAGCGCCAGGTAGTAGCTCTCCGCCAGCGTGCGGCCTTCATAATACGCCGGTAACAAGTGGTCCGGCCGCGCACAGCCCACCAGATAGGGCTCGTAAACGTTGCCGGATGCCCCGGTGGCGCCCTCGTGGATCAGATCGGCTGCCATTCCCTGCGGCGAGCCCGCCCACAAATGCGCTCTGTCCTGCCACATGCTGTAGGTCCAGTCATCGGGCGGCTGCTTCATGGTGCGCCCGTTGGTCGAAACAAACTCGGTCGCAATCGCGCCCGGCAGCCATTGGAAGCCCAACCAGCGCTGCTTGCGATTCTTGTCGTTGGATCCCCACGACGCATAGCCGATCACATCCTTCTGGCCGTACAGCACATTCTTGGTCTCGTCCAGGATCACGCGGCTGGCGGGGAGAAAAATCGCCGCGTTGCGCAGCCAGTCGTCTCCCTCCTCGTCGGTGCCGGAGCGCAGATCGATCACGAACTTGCCGCGATTGGCTGCCTGGAGCGACCGGTCGATCATGCCCTTTACGTCGTTGAAGCTGTATCCGGCCAGCCGGGTCACCAGGTAAATCGGAAACTGCGGGTGCCGGAACGGCACGTCGCGCTTCCCGAAGAGCGGATTCGGCACCGCTCCCTTGCGCTGGTACTTCACGCCCTTGAGCTTGGCGTAGAGCAACGCCAGTTCCGAATCCACCGAACCCCGTTCGGCGTCGTCGATCTCTCCCGCCGAACCAGCGATCTTGAGCGGCACTCCCAGCGTCGTGGCAATGTAGAGCACGCTCTCCAGTAACCCGGCCTTCTTCAGGCAGGCGCCCACCGGAGCTTCGATCTGTTCCACGTAGGTCCGCCACTCGATCTCTTCCTGGGGGCTGGTATCGAGCGTGCAGACATTGCGCGCGGGAATGGCGCGTTTCAACCGGTAATACTCGCCGATCTGAACCGACACCGCGTCTTTCCGGTTCACCACCAGCAGGACATTCTCCCCGGTTTGGGCACGCAAGCAGGAAACGAAACCCAGCAGCAGGAGCAGTCGCGGCACT
>JBEKQS010000161.1:0-12423 GCA_049519475.1 Bryobacteraceae bacterium
GACTGGGAAGAAACGACGGTCGACGGCGATCGCCGCGGCTGCCGCGGCGCTGTTTTTCGTGGTCGGCACTTCCCGCACGCCCGGGCAAACCAACGCGTTCCCCAGCGCGAAGCCTTCCGGCCCCAAGTTCGACGTGGCATCGATCCGCCCGTCGCGCAGTTTGCAGGAAATGGCCGAAACCGGAAAGTGGCACACGGGTATCACGCTTGACGCCGCGCGGGTCGACATTGGCTATTGGTCCATTCTTCAGTTGATTGTCAGAGCCTACCGGCTTCAGCCATTTCAATTAATCGGGCCGGACTGGATGGGATTGCACCGTTTCGATGTCCAGGCCAACCTACCGCAAGGATCGACCCGAAAACAGCTTCCCGAAATGCTGCAATGGCTGCTTGCCGACAGGTTTGGCCTGAAGGCGCACTTTGACACGAAGGAACTGAACGGCTTCGCGCTGGAGGTCGGAAAGGGGGGAGTGAAGATGGACGCGGCTCCTCCCGATCCCGCGGCCAATACGGAACTGGCAGCCAAGGAGGAAGAGGCGGATACATTCGACCTGCTCTGGGGATCGGGTACCGACAAGGAGCCGTTTGGCCGAAGCAGTATAAGTGCGTCGGCGAACGGCGAAATGCACATGGAATTCGAAAAGCTGCCGATACCCGTGCTGGCCCAACTTCTGTCCTCGTATCTGGGGGCTCCCGTAGAAGACCAGACCGGTCTGCGAGGAAGATTTAAAGTGAGGCTGAACTTCTCGCAGGCCCTCACGGCGACTGCGTCGCCCGGCCAGGAAGACCTCGCAGCCGGCGATTTGTTCACGGCGGTGAAATTGCTTGGACTCAAGTTGGAGCGGCGTCCCGTGCGCTGCAACGTGTTGGTGGTCGATCACGTGGAGCGAACGCCAACCGCGAACTGAGATTCAGACAACCGAGTGGATCCGGCCCATGGACGCGGGGTTTCGTTTGGTTGGCAAATAGGTGAGCTGATGTGAGGCGCCCCGTCAGTTCAAGGGCCTTCTGAACTCGAATCGCCGGATACTGCGGTGCAGGTTGTCAGACAGCGATTTGGGTTCCATCCCGGGGCTTCCCTCGATCTACGGCCGGATCTGCTTCCAGCCGAGAGCCGAAACGGGGAGGGCCCCCCGGGGCAGCGCCTGCCCCACTCGCATACACCCGGCTCGCCTACTGGTTCACCCACTTGGCCACGTCGTCGATCACGTCCTGCGCCACGTGTTGTCCGGGTTTGCGTTCGTCGGCTTCGGTGCTGGGGCCTTGCCCCGCCACCAGCACGCGATCGAGCGCCGGATAGCTTTTCAGCGTGACGTTCTTCTGGCCCGCGAGCGAACTCTTCCAGATGGCGAAATCTTTGGTGGTGAGCAGGTAATCGCGTTCGCCCTGCAGGATCAGCATGGGAACGCCCAGCAACTTGGCCAGTCCCGCCGGGCTATAGCCTTGCAGATCGAGCAGGTATGGACCCGACATGCCCATCAGCGGCACGGTGTCTTCATCCCCCTGGGACAGCTTCTTGATCTTGGCGGCCTGCTCGATCAGGAGCTGCATTTGCGCCCCGGTCACTTTCCGGAACCTGGCCTCGTCCAGCGTCACGTCTTCGAGCGGGCGCGCGTTGGCGTTCACAATCACCACTCCCGCGAGTTTGCCGTCGGCCTCCGCGATGCGCGGCGCCACGTATCCGCCCAGTCCGTAACCCAGCAGGAAGACGCGGCCGGGTTTCACTTCCGGCTGCGCGCGCAGCAGCGCCAGAGCCAGGCCAGCATCCTCCAAAGTCTCGTTCTCGACGGTGTAATCCTTCGCCTGGGCCGCCTGCGGATATTGCTTCGTCCGCTTCTCGTACCGCAGCACCACCACGCCGCGCGAGGCCAGGCCTTCGGCCAGATCGCGGAAAACTTTCAGGGCGCTGATCGATTCGTCCCGATCGCCCGGACCGGAATCGTGTACCAGCACGACGCCCGGGAACGGCCCCTGTCCCACTGGGACCGTCAGCGTGCCCGGAAGTTTCCATGAGCCCTCGCCCACCGTCACTTCGCGTTCTTTAAACGAATCCGGCTTGCTATAGGGCGGATGGAGCCACGGCACAGCGGCGGGCGAATGCAAAATCACCGCCACCGCGCCCTCTTCGGTCACCGAGAACTGGAACGTGATGGTCTGGGTCGCGAACTTTACCTGGAATGCGACGATGCTGGCCGTCGCGATCTTGCGCACCATCGGCGCGCCGACGCTCTGGACCGCGCCCCACGATTGAATCTCGGCGCCCATCCTGGCCAGGGCCGCGTCGGGGTACGCCGCCTTGGCTTGTGGCGACAGCATCGCCGGTAATTCCGAATACTTTTGCGCCAGCAGCCGGTCCAGGGCCGCCCGTGCGATACCGCCGGCATCCGTGGGCGCCACCTGCGCCATCAGCACGCCGGCCGAAAGGAAGCACAGTATGCGTGAGAACATGATGCTTCTATAGTAACTGGTCTACGTGAGGCGCTTAGTGCAAAGGCGCGCCCGGTGGATCAGAATGACAGGCCAGGAGGCCTGTCCCACTGCGCAACAGGTCCCATGCCCGCTGCAGGTGGCGCTCTTCGGTGAATTGATTCCCTACCGCCAGGTGGATGGTGTATTTGCCATTGAGCACGGTGCTCGAGAGAAAGACGTCGCCCGAGGCGTTCACCTCATCCAGAATCCGCCGGTTGTCGTCATCGCTTCCTTTATAGCGGAAGTTCACCACCGAAAACCGTGCCGGCGCGGCGAGTTCAAAACGGCCATCGGCTTCCACTTCGCGCGCGAACCAGTGCGCCAGCCGCACGTGTTCGCGAAGCATCGCGGCCAGTCCTTCCCGGCCGTACGACCGCAACACGAACCACAGCTTGAGCGCGCGGAACCGCCGGCCCAAAGGCACGCCGTAATCCATCAGGTTGACCGCGCGCGGGTCTGCCCGGGTCTCGAGATACTCCGGGATCAGCGAAAACGCCCGCCGCAGCACCTCCGGCCGCCGCGTGTAAAAGATGCTGCAATCCATCGGCACCAGCAGCCACTTGTGCGGATTGGTGACGAACGAATCGGCCTGGTCGCAGCCTTCGAAGGCCCAGCGGAACTCCGGCAGCAGCCCGGCCGAGCCGGCGTAGGCCGCATCCACGTGCAGCCAGAGCTGGTGCCGCCGCGCGATCTTCGCGATCTCCGGCACCGGGTCCACGCTGGTGGTCGAGGTGGTCCCCACGGTCGCCGTCACGCAGCACGGCCGCAGGCCCGCCCCGAGGTCCCGTTCGATAAGTTCCTCAAGCGCCTCCGGCCGCATGCGGAACTCCGCGTCCACCGGCACCTTCCGCACATAGTCCTGTCCGATCCCCACTGCGATGGCGCCCTTCTCGATGGAAGAGTGCGATTGCTCCGACGTGTACACCACGAGGCCCCGCGCCGTTCCCTTGGTGCGCGATTCCGGGTCGGCCGCCTGGCGCGCGGCGGCAATCGCGTGCATGCTGGAAGTCGAAGCCGTGTCGTAAATCAATCCGAACCAGTCTTCCGGCAGCCCGCTCCACTGGCGCAGCCAGCGCAACGTGACCTGCTCCAGTTCCGTCACCGCGGGCGACGTCTTCCACAACATCCCGTTGCCGTTCAGCGCCGCTGTGTACAGTTCCCCCAGAATTCCTTCGGGTGTCGACGAGTTGGCGAAGTACGCCAGGAAGCCCGGATGGTTCCACTGCGTGGAGGCCGGCACGATGAGCCGCTCGAAATCCGCAACGATCGTCTGCATGGGCTCGCCGCGCTCCGGACCATGCCGCGGCAGCGCATCCGTCAGTTCCCCCGGCTTCACCGGCGGGAGTACGGGGTACTGCTCCACGTGCTCCAAAAACCCGGCGATCCAATCGATGGCCTGGTGGCCAAAACGGCGAAATTCTTCAGGTGTCATGGCAGTGAATTGCGATCGTGCCGGTGGGGGTCATTCTTCGGGCGGCCAAGGCCGTCCACCTCAACTCCAATGGCTGTCTCTCTCGCGAAGTTCGTGTTCCGCGCGCAACCAGTCTTCCCACGCCTCGCCGCCCTGGCGCCCGCGCGCTTCCCAATAGGAGTACGCCAGCCTGGCGATTTCGTCGTGCCCCGGCTGGCGCACGTCCTCAGCCGGCGGAATCGGCGGGTGCGTGCGGCTGGCGTGCAATCTTCCCCAAGAATGGCCCATAGCCTTAAGTAAGCTCACTATACATCACGGCTTGCGATCAAGCCATGGGGTCTTCCGGCCACGCATGTTTCGGATAGCGCCGCGCCAGCTCCCGGCGCACCTGCGGGTACAGCCGCTCCCAGAAACCGGCCAGATCGCCGGTCATCTGCACCGGGCGCTGATTGGGCGCGAGCAACCGCACCACCACCGGGGCCACGCCGCGCGCCACCGCTGGCGTCGTTCGCATGCCGAAAAAATCTTGCAGGCGCGACGCCATCCACGGCGGCTGGCCGGCTTCATAGTGCACCCGCACGGCCCGGCCGCGGGGCAGCTTGATGCGTTCCGGCGCAATCTCGTCCAGCAGGCGCCGTGCCGCCGTCGGCATCCGCCGCTCGAGCACGCGCACCAGCCCGCCATCGCGCGCCGCGGCTTCCAGCTCCGCAAAGCTCTTTAAGCCGCAGGCCAGGCTCCGCAACGCAGCTTCCGCATCCGGCGCGGGCGCTCCACCGTGCCGCGCGGCGAACCGCGCGCGCTCGAGAAACGCATCCAACTCCTCGACGTCCGCGAACCGCGCCAGGCCGGCTTCGAGCGCCTTCGCCGCTAACATGGCAGCGGCCGATTCCGCTTCCGGGGCGCCGCGGCTCTCGGCGATGGCGATCTGGTCGAACAGCAACGCGGTAACGCTTTCCACCCGCTCCGCGCCGCGATTCCACTCCAGCCGCGCGGTTTCCCGCACACGTTCCGGAAACAGGTCCAGCAGCCAGCCCGGCTCGATGCCGCTCGCCATCCGCACCAGCGCCGCTTTCTGATCGCGCCGGTCTTCCGCCTCCACCGCGACCAGGAACTCTTCGCGCGTCACGGTGCTGGATGGAGCCAGTTGCGCCGGGCCGCCCGAAGCCAGTTGCAGCTCCGCGCCCTGCCGCCGCCGCGCCACGCGGTCCGGGAACGCCGCCAGCACGGCCATCAACAGCGCGTCTTCGTCCGGCCCCTTCTGCCGTGGCGGATTCACCACCCGCCGCACCTGCCGCACCGTCTGCGCGGTGCGCGGCTCCCACTGCCCCTCCATCAGCGCCAGCACGTCCGACCTGGTCCGCTGCTTCGCCTGCGCCGGCAGCCGTTCGCCCGCGCTCAGCAGCGCCGCTACCGTGCACCCGTCTTCCGCCACGCCGCGTTTGCGCGCCTCCACAATCAGCCGCGCCAGACGGGGATGCACCGGGTACCGCGCCATCTCGCGCGCCACCGCCCCCTGCGCGCCCAGTTGCCGCAACAGATCCGCCGCCTGCTCCACCGCCGCCGCCGGCGGTGCATCCAGCCAGCGGAGCCCTTCGAGCGGCCCCGCGCCCATCGCATCCAGCAAGAGCGCTGCCGGCGCCAGGTCCGTCCGCATCACTTCCGGCACGTCCTGCGCCGGCCGCCGCACAAAATCCTCCAGCGGATACAGCCGGACGGCGCAGCCCGGCCCCGTCCGGCCGGCGCGTCCCGCCCGCTGGTTGGCGGACGCCTGGCTCACCCGCGCCACTTCCAGCACCGGCAAGCCCGACCACGGCGAATGCCCCGCCACCCGCGCGAGGCCGCAATCGATCACCGCGCTCACCCCTTCAATCGTGATGGAGCTCTCCGCCACGTTCGTCGAGAGGATGATCTTGCGCCGCTCCGAGAACCCCACCGCGCGATCCTGTTCCTCTACCGATTGATCCCCGTGCAGCGGCGCCAGCAACCACCCGTGCCGCGCCGCCAGCGCCCCGCAAGCCGTCTGTGCCCGCCGGATCTCCGCCGCGCCCGGCAGAAACACCAGCACGTGGCCTCTGTCCGCCCGCGCGGCCACTCGCTCCAGGGCTGCTCTCACCTGCTCCTCCAGCGGCGCCGCCGAGTGCGGCGTGTATTCGATTTCGAGCGGATACTGCCGGCCCTGCGACCGCATCACCCGCGCCCCGCCCAGATAGTCCGCCACCGGACCCGTATCGAGCGTGGCCGACATCACCACCAGCCGCAGATCTTTCCGCCGCCCCGCCTGCAAGCGCCGCAAGAGCGCCAGCGCCAGATCGCCTTCCAGGTGCCGCTCGTGGAATTCGTCCAGCACCACCGTTCCGACACGCTCCAGATGCGGATCGGAAAGCAGCCGGCGCGTCAGCACGCCTTCAGTCAGAAAACGCAGGCGGGTGGCCGGTCCGGCCACTTCTTCGAAGCGCACCTGGTAGCCCACCGTGGCGCCCACCGGCTCGCCACGCTCACTCGCCACGAACCGCGCGGCCAGGCGCGCGGCAATCCGCCGTGGTTCCAGCACCAGCACGTCGCGGGCGTCCAGGCCCAGCAACGCGGCCGGGACGCGCGTGGTCTTCCCCGCCCCCGGCGGCGCTTCCAGCACCAGGTTATTGCCCGTGCGCAAGTGCTCGAGGATCTCCGGAACCAGCGAATCGATGGGCAGCCGCACCGTCCTTTATCTTGGCATGACCCGCGGGGAACTCCGGCGCGGCGCATGGCGGAGCACCGCTCCCCCTTGGGCGCGCTGGCAGGAAGGGCCGAGCCAGAGACGGCGGAATGCGTCCGCACCATCCGGAAATGTGATGGGTCCTAGTACCTGGCGACTGCATACAACGGGAAAATTTGGTTGCGCCCGGGGCGATTTGGTGTATACTCCCAACAAGTCGGATTCCGACTGAAAATTTTCGGCTCAAGCGCTTGAGGGGGCGCTTCCAAAATGAAAAACCATTTGTTGTGGGCTGCGGTTTTGGTTTCCGCGGTTTCAATTGGCGCCCGTGCCGGCACGGTCGACTTCACCACATTCGTCAATGGCTCCGCCATCAACACGGCTACCGGCACTTCCGCCACCATCGGTTTCACTTATGCCGGGAACGAGTTTGTGGGATCGGTGTATTACGATAACCAGCTTTATTCAACCAACCTTAGCGGTGGCGCTGTCACGGCATTCGGCACACCGCTCGGTACAGGTACCTCCGCAGGCGTGCAAGCGTCGGGTTCGGTCGCTGAGGTGGTAGTAGGCGCATCGCTGGGCCAAGCCGGCTTCGCCGCCGGCGACATCTACGCGGGCTCGGGAGAAAACGGCGATATCTTTCACTACTCCAACAACGGCAGTTCACAGACTCTGTTCGCGACGCTCCCGGGCGGGTCCGGGCAGGTGCGTCAAATATTTTTTGACCCCGGGTCCTCCTTTGGCGGCAACATGCTGGTGACCACCACTACGGGCGACATCTATGAGATCAACTCCAGCGGCACTCCAACCCTGATTGCATCCGTCGGCGAGGACGCCGAAGGAATGGACATTGCCACCAGCGCGTGGGGAGGTTACGCCGGCGATTTGTTGGTCAGTTCCGAAGGGAGCGGCACGATTCGCCTGATCACCCCGGGCGGCGTCGTCACGGTCCTCGGGTCGACGGGCGAGTTCACCGAGGCGGAGACGGTCAGCTTTGTGCCGCTGAATCTCAACGCATCCGACCCCCTGCAGGGCTTTTATGTGGCCAATTATCCCTATAATGTCCAATTCGCTGCGGCGAGCAACTTCACAAGCTTGTTGGGAGATGCCGTCATTACCGACGAAACCGGCGGTAGTACTATGTGGGATGTGCATTACAACGGCGGCACCAGCTTCACGGTCACACCGTTCACTTTTACCGGGAACGCGATCAACCAGTTTGAAGACGGCGAGTTTGTTACCAGCCAGCGTGAGACTGAAACTGCCCCGGAGCCTTCGACCCTGCTCCTGCTGGGTTCGGCCCTGCTTGGCTTGGGACTAGGACATATCCGGAAGCGGAAGATCGCGTCGTAAACGAGTCAGCTACGGAACCGCCGATGCGCTGCGCCAGTGCGTCAGCGCCGCGGCGAATCAATCTTTGAATTTTGCCGGCGGCTGTCCTGTGTCCGCCGGCCGCGCGTAGGGATCCGCCGGTGCGTGCCGCGGCGGCGGTGTAACTTGTCGCGCCGGGGATCCTCGCAACGCTACCGCACCCCAGTGTCCAGCGCTTCCTCACAGACGTACGGGGTGGGCGTGGTGAAAATAGCGCCCCAGGGCACGCCGCTCCAGTTTTTCTGGGACAGCCTTACGAATGCGGCATCGTTCTACGCCGGCCTGCCCCGATCCGGCGGGTTGGCCAGCCTCTTTCTCCAAGGGCTGAATCTGCCGCAGAATCTGGCGCCAACTACTTCACAACTTCCCACGGAACTCGGTGGCGTTACCATCGTCGTGGATGGCGTGCCGGCTCCCGTTCTTTCGATCACTAACCTGGGGCCGCCCGGCGGCGCTCTACCAACTAAATGTATTGATGAGTCAGACTCTGACCTCCGGTGGTATCGAGCTCCAAATCGCCGACTACGGCTGCGTGGAAGTTGAATATTTTGAGTCCAATTAGTACACCAGCAACACGGTGACGCTCCCGGTGCGGTAGACGTAAGACCGGCGGCGGAATCGTTTCCGGGAAGTCACGACGCGAAGTAAGTCGCTTCCCTCAGCCGTCCCTCTTCCGCGTGGTATTGTTACCCCCTTCCGGGGGTACGCTGGGAATCCCCGCATAGTTTTCGTTGAGAAGTTCCTCAAATTCGCTTACTTTAATTTCGGGATGAATCGCAAGACTGTCTGTCTCACTTGCAAGAACAAAGGTTGCGTGGCCCGTTGCCAGTTCCAGCGGCCTGGACCGGTGAAAATCCAGACTCGGGCCATCAAGGAGGTAACCAAATGATCAAGCTCTATCGCAGCGCCATGCATCCGAAACAGTGGATTGCATACGTCGAGGGTTCCGGCTGGGTGATGTTTCCGGCCCGGGAGAACGGCTGGGAGTCGCGCCAAGCGGCCCGGGGCCTCGATCCGGTGTACCTCCGCCAGGTGCCGGCGCACCTTGCCGAATCCGCCGGCCTTCCCGAACCGGAATTCTGCGGCGCGGCATAAATTTCGCCCGTCCGGCCGGGCTCCCGCTCCGGCGGCGCTATGTTGCCGTCCCAAATTCCCCGCTAAGCTGCATTTCGTAAACAAATCTGCCAAACTAGCCTGTGATGAAAGTGAAACAGAGGTGGTACGCCGGACTCGCTGCGGCGGCCGTGGTGGCCGCTGCGGGCTATGCGTTCATGCTCTTGCGGCCGCGAGTCATCACGGTTAGCGTCTACAGCGATTACGCCTTCCGGCTGCAACATTCCAATTGGCCCGATCTGCTCGCATCGCGCTTCCGCGATGCCGCGCTGATCTTTCAACAGAGCGGCACGGGCGTCCGGTGGAAGGTCCTCGACTCCAACTCGACCGACCCCACCTCCGACATGGCGACCCTCGACGGCCGCCGCGGCGTCTTGCCCCAGCAGGGCGACAACAAGGCTGACGTCCTGGTCTCCTTCACCGGGCTCCACGAAGCCGACCGCATCGGGAGCACCAACCCCTTCTCGCGCGCGGCCATCGTGGTCGATTTTCCGGACCGCTCGGAATCGGCCAACACCATCATCCTGGCCGCGAACCTGGCCCATATGTTCGCCGCCCCCGTCGACTCCGCCTGGGTGCAGTCCGCCTCCGCGGCCGCTCCGCAAAGCGTCCGCTTCGCGCCCCGCGTGGTCACCCTGATTCGGCAGTTGCGCCGCTACAATTTCGCGGCCGGCGTGGACGGCCTGCTCCGGGGCTCGTGGGCCCAGCGCGCCGCCGACGCCATCGCCCAGGCCGATACCACGCCCAACTCCAACCCCACCGCACACGCCCAGCAGGTGGTCGGTATCGCGCTGCTCAACGACCGCCGCCGCGAAGCCGCCGTGGCGCACTTGCGCGAGGCCAGCCGCCTCGATCCGAAAAGCCTTACCCTTCACCTCGAAACCGCCCTGGCCCTCTCACGCAACGGGCAGGATGCCGACGCCCTCCCCGAACTAACCGAAGCGGTTCGTCTCGGGCCCACCAACGCCATCCTGCATCAGTCGCTGGGCGCGCTGCTGGTGAAAATGCGCCGGCCCGAAGAGGCCACTGAAGAGATCAACATTGCCGCCAGCCTCGATCCGAAAAACGCCACGACGCAGGTCGTGCTGGCAACCGCGCTCTCCCAGCAGATGGGACGCTTCGACGCAACCGCCGCCGCGCTGCAGGAAGCCCTCCGCCTGGACCCCAGGTCCGCCATCGCCGCTCACGACCTGGAGCAGCTCGCCCGCAACAAACAGGCGGTTGAAGACGAGATTGCCAAGTGGAGGCCGCGGGTGCAGCAGGCGCCCGACGACTCCGACGCACATTATCGCCTGGGCGCGGCCATCGCCCGCTCCGGCGATTTTCAGGCCGGCCTGCGCGAACTCCAGAAATCCATCGAGCTGCGCCCCAGCTACGGCCCTGCCCACGCCGAGTCAGCCGCCATCTATTACCAGCTCGGCGATTACGCCGCCGCCTGGGGCGAAGTGAAACAATCCCGCGCCCTGGGCAGCGAACCGCCAGCCGGCCTGGTTGCCGCCCTGACGCACAAGATGCCCCAGCCGCAATAGCGCAAGGAACCTCAGAGCCGCGACCGTAAGGGAGCGTGTGATCTACGAGTGCGTGCGCTACATCGTCACTACCGAATTGCTGTGAGAAAAGCGGATTAGTGTACTGCTACGTTAGGATTCTCTCAATTGGCCGGCATTCACACGAATCTCCTCACTTCCATGTCGCACACCCGACGTTCACCTACCCATATACCCATATTTATTAATATGGTAATATGGCTCTGTGAAGACCACGGTCGAAATCTCCGATTCGCTGCTGGCGGAAGCCAGGAACCTGGCTGGAAACCGCGGCACCACCCTGCGCCAGTTGATTGAGGATGGCCTGCGCGAAAGCCTCCGCAAAACCCACAAGCGGCCCGTCCGGTTCCACCTCCAGGACGGTTCCGTGGACGGCAAAGGTTTGCAGGAGCCGCTCTCCTGGCCGAAGATCCGGCGGAGGATTTACGAAGGCCGCGGCGAATGATCACCGTCGATACCAACATACTGGTCTACGCCCACCGCCGCGATTCGGAATGGTTCCAGCCCGCTTCTGCGGCGATCCGCGGCCTGGCTGAGGGCGCGGCGCCATGGTCGATCTCCTGGCCGTCGATTCACGAATTCCTGGCGATTGTGACCAATCCCCGCATCTACAAGCCGCCCACTCCGCTCTCCGCCGCCATCCGCCAGGTGGAGTTCTGGATGGAGTCGCCTACGCTCCACTTGATCGGGGAACTGGAGGATCACTGGCGGCTGCTTGCGGGCATTCTAACCGCCGCGAAGGTCAAAGGCGGGGCGATACACGACGCTCGCATCGCCGCCATCTGCGCCGCGCACGGCGTCCGCGAATTGTGGACCGTCGATCGCGACTTCAGCCGCTTCACCGGCATCCGCGCCGTGAACCCGCTCCGCGGCTAGCCCGGCGCACGCAAGCCTTCCCAGCGCGCCTTCCACGCGGCCGGAAAGGCTTTCTGCGCGGCCATCACCGCCATGGCGGCCAGCAAAGCGCCGTTCCCCGGCAGGTAAACCGGCAGGTTGGCGCGCTGCCGGTTGTGTCCGTTGGGCAGCCACTCATTTTTCGGCGAATCCAGGAACAGCGCACGCAGCGCCGTATCCGGGTCGCCCAGGCGCGCCGCGGTCATCGCCACCATCGGATAATCCCAGCCCCAGGTGTCCGGCCATTGCCACTCCTTCATCACGCGACCGAGCGTGCGCCGCATGGTATCGCGGTCCACGCCTTCGCCTTGCAAGACGCCCAGCGCCATCAGCATCGACGGATGGTCCCGATTCTTCTCCGTGAACGTGGCCGGACAATTTTCGTCCGACAGGTACACGCCGTCCTTCACGGGCAGCGCCGAGAGCCTCTCGCGCACATCATCCCATTGGCTCTCACGCGCGAGGCCCAGCCGCGCCCGCCACTCTTGCGCCGTCCCCAGCGCCTCGCGCCAGTACTGCAACTCGAAAGCCGGGTTCCAGGTGGTGCGCGCGTCGTGGTTTTCCTGCGCCGGGATCACCGGCGGCCCCAACACGTATCGCCCGCCGCGCAGCACCGCGTAGCCGGCCATGAATTCGGCTGTCGCCATGACCACGTCGCGATACCGCTCCAAGGTCTCGCGCTTCGGATGCGCGCGGTAGCACAGCTCCGCCATCGCGACGGCGTGCGGCTGTTGCCAGATCAACAGTTCCCCCACGTTCGAGGGGCTGTCGCGCCCGCTGGGCGACGTCATCTTGGGCCAGCGCGCGCCCGGGTAGCCTTGCTTGCGCGCCTTCTCGCGCGCCACCGGCAGAATCCGCCGGTACCACGCCAGGCTGCGTTCCAGGAGCGGCGTCCTGCCCCACATGGCGAAGTGGGCCGCG
>JBEKQS010000162.1:0-12298 GCA_049519475.1 Bryobacteraceae bacterium
CTCCCCATGTTTCCACGTGCTGTTGACCGTATTGGCACAGGCTGAACACAATCGGGCGGCCGGAGGCCCGTAGGGCATCGCCCATGATCTGGTAGACAGCCTGCATGTCTGTGGGCTGGTACATCTCCGAAGCGCTGCACCAGTCGTACTTCAGGTAATCGATCCCCCATTTGGCCCAGGTTCGGGCATCTTGTAGTTCATGCCCGTAGCTACCCTCATAGCCCGCACAGGTCTTAGGTCCCGGCGACGAGTAGATCCCCAGCTTGAGCCCTTTGCTGTGGACATAATCTGCCAGAGCTTTCATGTCGGGGAACTTACTGTTACCTTGTATGTTGCCTTCCTTGTCTCGCTCGCCCTCCCACGTGTCGTCTATATTTATATAAATGTATCCGGCATCCCGCATGCCGTTGGCGGCTACGGAGTCGGCGATTTGCCGCACGGTCTTGTCGTCAACCTCGCGCCGGAAGCGGTTCCAACTGTTCCACCCCATCGGCGGCGTACGCCCGAGGCCGTTGTCTTTCACCGTGTGCAGCGCCGGCAACGTGACTTTGGGCAGATTTGCAAAAGGCCCGATCACCGTGCCATCGTTAGAGACTCTCTTGGCTGTCACTTCACGTGGCGGCCCTGCGCCCGCTCCGGGCTGGCCTCCCGGACCACCCCGCCCCCCGGCCGGCATGGCGATGATGAGAGCATCGCCGTCCAACCGCGCGTGGTATTCCACGCGGCGCTCCTGGTCGCCAAACCGCGTAGTCACGGCCCAGGTGGCCTGATTGCCGTCCACTTTCCCTTCGCTGAACCGCTGCGTACGATAGCCGTTCAGAATCGCACCGGTGAGCGAACTACCTGTCTGCGTGAGAAAATACGTGATTCCCTGCGTTTCCCCGCCAGGACCCGCGGTCTGAGCCACCCACCGCCCCGTGAAGGGCGTCTGGGCGCACAACAGAAGTGAACACGCGATGATGCCCGCCAGCCCCTGTGCCAGTCTGTTCATGTCTCTCTCCAATCGAATCTGACGGCTTGCCACGTTCATGTGGGGCGGGCACCCTCGCCCGCGCCGGATTTCCTGGTCCGTCTCTGCCCACGGTGCGAACTTCTTCACCCTTAGAAAATAAACTCGAACCCGAGTTGCAGATAGCGCGGCGTAGACAAAGAAAACAAACAGACTACGCGGTTTCTACCCTATGACCTTACCTCCCACTGGGAGTGTGCTGGCAATAAATATAAACGTTTACCATTTACGTGTCAAGCAAATAAATGATATTCTAACAGTGTGTAGATCGGGCCGGTTGGGGATCGGCGCCTAGACGTTTATATCGAAGAGAGTACTGGGAGGTGAACTTGGGTTCCAGCATCAAAGATGTAGCGTCCCGGGCAGGTGTGTCGATCGCGACCGTATCTCACGTGTTGAACGGAACGCGAAGCACGAGGCCTCAGACCCGGCAGAAGGTGCTAGCGGCAGTACAGCACCTCGGATATTCCCAAAACCAGGCGGCCCGCAACCTGGTCACCGGCCGAAGTTCTCTCTTGGGTATGGTGATTTCGGACATCCGGAATCCCTTCTTTCCGGAAGTCACCGCGGCGTTTCAGGACCAGGCGCTGCTCCACGAAATGGACGCCATGGTTTTCAACACCAACTACGATGCGCAGCGCACTTTGAACACCGTGAAACGGCTGATCGGCTTGGGCGCCCCTGCGGTGGCCATGCTCACTTCGCAAATCGATCCCGATATCATCGACATGCTGGCGGCGCGCGAGATCGCAGCCGTATATCTCGATCTCGGCCGCGTCGACCGCTGGATCAGCAATATTGTGCTGGAGTACGAAAAAGGCATCACCGAGGCGCTCGAATTTCTCACCAAGCTGGGCCATCAGCGCATCGGCTTTATTGGCGGCCCGGCTCACCTCCATTCGGCGCGCCGCCGCAAACAGGCATTCATCGACAGCGCCACCCGCGCGGGCATCGACCCCAGCGTCGCCATTGACGCCGATTTCACTGTGAAGGGTGGGTACTTCGCCTTTTCCAAGTTGATGCACGGACCTGCTCCCACTGCCATCGTGGCCGCCAACGATTTGATCGCAATCGGCGTCCTGCATCGCGCGTTCGACGGCGGATTGCGCGTTCCCGAGGACCTTTCCGTGGTCGGCTTTGACGACGTCCTGCTGGCGGAATACACCCAACCGGCTCTCACCACCGTGGCCGTGCCACGCACTGAAATCGGCAAGGTGGCCTTTCAGGCTCTCTGGGCAATGCTCAACGACCCTTCTTCCGGAGGCCGCGAGTTTTCGCTCGGCACCAACCTGATCGTCCGTCAGTCCGCCGTTCCACCGCGGAACGACGGCTAAAATCTGGCAGGATCATAAGGAGTAAACCCGTATGATGCCGTAAGCTCATTTGTCTTCGGCACGGAGCAGCATGGGCGAAATTCGTGGGTCACAGCCCGGCCGTTCCTCGCCTAAAAGGGGACTGCAACAGGGAGGTTTGCCTCCTTATGTGCCACACCGTCTGTTTCGAGGCCGGCCGGTTCACTCAAACTCAATCTTCGTGGACGGCCCCGTGCTGTTCCCGCAAATGGATGTCTGGTCACGCTGACGCGTTGGCCCAATCCGTAACGGATCGCAACAGGCAAGCCGGCGCGCAACTTGTCGAGACCGCTACCGCGATTCAGGACGCTCTTCTGAGTGCAGGGGAAGTTCTGTTTTCCCTTGACAAGTTCTTATCATGGATGCCCCCTTTTCGCAGCCTGTGGGCCGCTACTTCCTCGTGAGCACGGCCGCCAGATACCGGAGTCTCGGATTCCACTTCTGCGGGATCCGCGATAGTATCTGCGATTTCCTGGCGAAAGAGGTCCCGATACCGCTTGCGAAGCCTATGAATGGCCACCTTGATCGCTCCCTCTGAGGTGTTCATTTCTCTAGCAAGGGCAGCGTACGGCGCGTCGGACTGTCCGAGAAGGAACACCTTCAACCGCTCGAAATGCTCCGGGCGGCCACGATTCATGAACTCGTTCCGCAATCTCTCAACGACTCGGTCGAGCATCGAAAGCACCCAGCGCCGTTCGAAGATCCGCTCCGGCGTCTCATCGTGCGCAGGCTCGCGTTGGTACCGCTCTTCGCCTGACGAGAATTCAAGCGGCACAAGCGCCCCGCCGCCGCGTTTGCCCGCGCGATGTCGATCTTCTTCGTCGGCCGCAAAGAATTTCAAGGAAGTCAAAAGAAAGGAACGGAACCGGCCCTTTTCCGGATCAGCACGGTCGAGATATCGCCCTTCCAGCACGCGCATGAAGAACTCCTGCGTGAGATCCTGCGCCTGGTCTGTCGGATAACCGCGCCGGCGCAGATAGGCATATAAGGGGTACCAGTAGTTCTCACACAGGGAGACCAGAGCGGACCGAGCCTCCTTTCGACGTGGATCACCGGCAGCGACCACCAGGCTCCACCGCGTCGTCGGAAACTGGGATGGTCCCGGCAGCGTGTGCATGGTCCGGCTGTTCGTCATGGTCTTATTTTCCCAGGCGTTCCGCTAAACAGGATAAGGAAAGGCGGAGCGCAAAGTTACACCGCCGCTATAGTCTGGCGGACTCAGCCCTAGCTTCCTGCACAACCGGAATGTCGGGATCGGCATCCTTCCAGAGAGCCAGGAGATCCTTGTAGACGGCGGCTGATTTCACGCGATCTCCGGAAGCGTACAACGCTCTGGCCAGTTGGAGGCGCGCCATGGGTCCGATCGGATCGGCCAGGTACACGGTGCCCATACCCCCTTTCGCCTAAAGGTCGAAGGATGTGATATCGGCCGAAGTCGTCATCACCGGCTCCCGCTGTCGCTGTATCGATGGTCTGAGTTCTGGATTCGTCGTCTGCGCTCACCGCACGGATCATCAAACGCCAATCAAAGAGCTCACCCGGAAGTTACTGGCGGAGTTCGCGCAGTTGCCGTAATGCCTCGCGGGCGGGTTCGAAATCGGGCCGGACGCGGAGCGCGGTTTCATATTCGGCCACGGCATCCGGCAGGCGGCCGGGAACCTGCGACAGGGCGTATCCCAGGTTGTAATGCGAGTCGGGGGAATCGGGAGCGAGCCGGACGGCGGCCTGAAACTCGGCAATGGCGTCCGGCAGGCGGCCGGGTGTCTGTAACAGGGCTTTCCCCAGATTGTTGTGCGTGTTCCAGTAGTTCGGCTTGATGCGGATGGCCGCTTCAAATTCGGCAATCGCCTCGGAAAGCCGGCCGGGCATCTGCGCCAGGGCGCTTCCCAGGTTGTTGTGCGCCTCCGCCAGACCGGGGTCCGCCCGGAGCGCGGCCTGGTACTCGACGATGGCCTGGGGCAACCCTCCGGGAGTGAGCCACAGCGCGTTTGCCAGGTTGCTGTGCGCGTCGGCCGATCCGGGGTTCATGCGCACCACGGCTTCCAGTTGCTCTATCGCCTCCGCCCGGCGCCCGGCCATCGCCAGCGCAACTCCCAAATTGGCGCGGGCCTGGATGGAGGTGGGATCGAGGCGCAAAGCCGTCTGGTATTCGGCGATCGCGTCCGATAGCCGGCCGGGGATCCGCCGGAGGGCGTTGGCCAGGTTGCAGTGCGGCTCGGCGGAGTTGGGCGAGATCCCGATGGCCGCCTGGAATTCGGAAATCGCGTCCGCCAGCCGGCCCGGCGCTTGGGCCAAAGCGCTGCCCAAATTGTTGTGCGCGGGCCAATAGCCGGAATTCAGGCGCAGAGCTTCCTCGAAATGGGCGGTCGCTTCGTCGCGGTGGCCCGGCGTCTCCAGCAGTTGGTTCCCTAGGTTGTTGTGCGCCAGCCAACTGGCGGAATTGCGCGCCAGAGTTTCCCGGTACAGCGTTTCCGAGTCGGCGTAGATACCGCTCTCACGCCAGGTCAGGACGCCGAGCAGCGCCAGCAGCGCGGCGGCGGGCGCAATCAGGGTCGGCCGGTTTGGAAAAAACCGGCGCGCCGCGACGGCCAGCGCGGACGCCGCCGGGACAATCAGACCGAGGCTGGCCAGGTATTGAAAATGGTCCGCCACGTAGGAATAGCGGAACGGGTAGACATTGAAAAAGCCGAGCGCCGGAAACAGCGTGCCGCAGAAGATCAGGAAGCCCGCCAGAGGACCGCGCCGACGGCGCGCCGCCAGGGCCAGCCCAAGGGCCGCCGCCAGCACTCCGGCGGGGAACAGATATTGCCACCACTCGCCGGGGTCGATAGTCCAGCGCGGATAGAAGAACATCAGGTTTGCGGGCCATAGCAGCTTGCCCGCATAGAACCAGATCGCCCGGCCGGCCAGCAAACAACGTTCGAGCGGGGTCAGCGTGAACTCCGCGCCCGCCGCGCCGATGTATGTCTTTTCGACCCAGGCCGTGAAAAGCCCCACGCAAGCGCCCAGCGCCAGCCACAGGGCGAGGGGCCGCAGATCCCGCTTCCATTCGATCCGGCCGCGCTGCCACCAGAAGACCACCAGGAGGGCGGCGGGCAAGGTAGCGGTAACGGTCTTGCTCGCCAACGCGAGGACGAAGAGTCCCAGCGCCACCCAGTAACGGGAAACGCGCCGCGACTGGTCGTAATGCAGGTAAGCCAGCGCCGCGGCGAGGTAGAAGAGGCCGGAGAGCGTGCTCTTTTGTTCCGAGATCCACGCCACGCTTTCCACGCACACCGGGTGCAGCGCGAACGCGAAGCCCGCAAGCCAGGCGCCCGGCAATGCGAGACGCCGCGCCAGCAGCACCACCAGGCAGGCGCACGCGGCGTGCAGCGCCAGGTTGGTCAGGTGGTAGCCCAGTACGGCGTCGCCCCAAATGCGGTGCTCCACCCAGAAGGCGCTGTGGAGAAACGGATAATACTGCTGCGTGGCCCCTAGGTCGGACCAGATGCGCCAGAGGCCGTGCCACGATTGCAGATCGGCTTTGGTGACGTGCCTGGCGTCGTCCCAGAGCATGCCGCCGCGGAGCGCCGGCCAATAGGCGGCCAGGGTGGCGCAGAGAAGCGCCGTCCAGCCTACGGCGCCGGGAAGGCCGCCACTCTTGGCCGCGGGAGGGATTTTCGCGGATGGTCCACCACCGGGGGGGCGCTTCTTGACCATACGAGGATCATAACAACGCGCGAATCGCGGCACGTCACCGCGGCGCGCCGCGCAATTGCCCGATGGCCTGCCGCGCGAGCCGAAATCAGGCCTGAGCCGCAGGGTGGCTTGAAATTCCGAAGCGATCCGCACGGCGAATTGTCTGGGAGACCGTAATCCAGACCAGGCTCCACATGCCAGCGGAAAACTCTCCCCCCCGGAGGTAACCTAAAGGCTTATTTGCTCCGTGGACTACCGGATGTGGCAGTCAACTACAATTAGGGGAGCATGGCGGAAATCAGGAAAGCGCTGGTGCTGGGTGCGAAGGGGACGCTGGGCGGACAACTCATGCGGCTGTTTCCCGAGGCGACCGGCTGGGACCGCGAAGACGTGGATGTGCTGGACGCCGCCGCGCTGGGAGCGCGGCTGGACGGGCTCGGGTCGGTGCCCGACGCGGTGGTGAATTGCGTCGCGTTCAACGACGTGGACGGCGCGGAAGATCGCCCGGAGCAGGCTTTCGCGCTGAACGCCGAATTCCCGGGCCGGCTGGCGCACTGGACGAAGGAGAAGGGCATCCCGCTGGTTCACTACAGCACGAATTACGTGTTCGACGGAGCCCGAGGGGAGTATCGTGAGTCTGATGCGCCGGCGCCGCTGTCTGCATATGGGCGATCGAAGTGGCGCGGAGAGCAACTGGTAGCGGAGAACGGCGGCCGATGGTACGTGGTGCGCACTGCGGTGATTTTCGGGCCCAAAGGGACGAGCGAGCTCTCAAAGAAGAGCTTTGTCGACATCATGGTGGACCTGGTGGCGAAGCGGGATACGATCGAGGCGGTGGCGGACGAGGTCAACAGTGTGACGTACGCGGCGGACCTGGCGGCAAGCACGCGCGGCCTGCTGGAGGCAGCGCCGCCGGCAGGCATTTATCATGTGACCAACCGCGGCAGCGCCAGTTGGTACGATTTCGCGCGGGAGATCTATCGCATCGCAGGGAAGAGCACGACGGTGCTGCCGGTGCCGTCGACCCGCTTTCCGCGCAAGGCGAAGCGCCCGGCGCGGGCGATCCTACTGAATACGAAACTGCCGCCGCTGCGCCCATGGCAGGAGGCGCTATCAGACTTCCTCAGGTCACAAAGTGGCGGAAACTGAAGCAGTCGTCGAACTGCCGAAGTTCTGATTCGTACCTGAAACACGGCGTCCCACAGACTTGGGCTGAATCCGAACTGCCCTTTGCAGCGGTAAGGCCGCGCCTTGCGCCAGCCCCGATACCGCCGGACCTCCAGTTTCGCGCCTGCAGAAATGCCGGCTGGTGCATTTTCGTGTTTACGACATAGCCGCCCGGCGATTCGGACGAGGGCGACGACTACCCGATAATACGAAACAACGCCGTCGTTCCTTACGCGGGCCTCTCCGGAGCGCCATGGGACATCCTTCCGAGTGGCCTCAACCAACCGGAACGACTTCGGCCGGCAGGCTACGCTGTGAGAAAATCGGCATTGATCCTTTTCACCTTCGTCCGCGCGCGGCCGAGCGCGGTGGTTGCCTTGGTCCTTTGGCTCGCCATTCGCGCTCCCGGTCAGGTTCCGGGACGGGTGCATGGCTTGATTCAGGGCGCCGGCGGATCTCCGGTCGCGAGTGCTCAAGTCGTCGCCCACAACTCCAGGGAAAACACCGATCGGACATTCGTGAGCGCCGCGGACGGATCTTTCACAATGGATGACCTGAATCCGGGTCATTACCAGTTCAAAGCGACGAAGCGCGGGTTTGCCGATTCACCGGTGGCGGAAGGGGACCTGACCGCTGGCGAGGATCTGACCCTGAATCTCACCCTGAGCGCGAACCAAAGATTTCTGAAGAGACTTTCTCAAGCTTATGCCAAAGACTGGCAGGGTACCGGCGACAGCGGCCCTGAACCTCCCCGCCGCACCTTGCCCTCGCCCCTGAACTCACCGCCTTTCCCCAACTCCGACTGGTCCTACGGCGGATCGCCCGAAATCGGCGCGCCAGATACGAATGTGCCCCCGCTTATGGAAGCTGTCTACGGCGGCTCGAATGGCAAAGCCTGGGAGCAAAGCAGAGTCAAGGTCTACGGCTGGCTTGAAGGCAGCTTCAACCTCAGCACCTCACACGATTCGAATTATCCGTCGGCCTATGACATCTTCCCGAATCGGGTCGAGTTCGACCAGGCGGTGCTGCATGTCGAACGCCTTCCTGACACGGTTCAAACCGATCACGTCGATTGGGGATTCCACCTCAGCGGATTGTTTGGCACCAGTTATCGTTTCACCACCAACCTGGGCTATCTCAGCGGGCAATTGCTCGACGACCACCGCGAGTACGGGTTTGATCCCGTGCTCGAATACGTGGACCTGTATATCCCCCAGGTCGCCGAGGGACTCAACATCCGCGTCGGCCGCTTCATCTCGATTCCGGGTATCGAAGCCCAATTGGCTCCTAATCCCCAGATAACGCCCGGTTGTGCCGACGCACGGCTGGCGTTGTCCAGCCCGGTCAGTCGCGATGCTTCATATTGGTGACGATGGCATCCTTCCCTCCACCCCAATCAAGTGCGCCCGCCCCGATACCTGCCTTAACCGCAACTAACGCAACGCCTCGCGTTGTGTCGTGCTGTTCACCGCCCCCGGCCCGGTGGAGTAGGTCTGCAGGTAGTCCCCAGCATAAGCGAGATTCGCGGGTCACAGCTACCAGGAGCAAGGATTCTTGAAACCGATATCGAATTTCCCGACGCGCCATCGCCCAGGTTGGCGAAAAAGGAGGCATCGTTAAGCACCCCCGCGATCAGATTGTTTTCCACGCGCACCCCCAGCACCCGGTTTCCGGTCGCGACATCCACCCCGGCTGCCACGTTGATGCCCTGGACCCCTGAAGAGGGCGCGATACCAAGGGTCGCAACCTGGTCCAACTGGTTACAAAAGATCTGGGGATGAGCCACGACATTATTGGTGGTAGGGAGGGAAAGGGTTTGCCCTGGGAAGCCACATCCTGCGACAATGCTGATTCCAATGAACGCCGTATTCACGTCATTATTGGCAATCGAGAGACCGTTGAAGCTGTTTCCCACCCCCCCCGATCCTGCCCATACCCCAATTCCCGCGCCGGCGATCGACCCCTCCAAGGTGAAGTTGGGGTTCCCGGGAGGAGTCAAGCTCCGGATGCTGTTAGCCTGGACGAGCACGTTGGATAGCGAATTCCCGGTGGAGGGCCTGCTGAGAAACCCTCCGCTGGCGCCGCCCTCGAGTTGCACGTTGCCCGTCATCGTGTTGCCCAGTATGGAGAGATTGTCGATTGTGTTGTTGCTGTTCCCGCAACATGCCGCTGCAGCGAAGATTCCGAAACCGGCGGCTCTTTCGATGGTATTCGAGAGGATACTGATATTCCGAGCGATGTTGTTCTCCGAATACTGGATCGGCAGCAGGGACGGGTTCTTATCGTCGCTGGCGCCGTCCCCGACCGCCACGTCAATGCCAACTGGCTGTTCGGATGATGGCAGGAGCTGGCCAGTGACCTGGATCTGGTTGGCAATAACCTGCATGCCGTCAATCAAATTGTCCGATGCGCTTCCAACGCCTGCCGCAATGCGAATCCCATTTGAATTAGGAGCGGTTGAAATGGCATTGCTGGCGATCAAGCTATCGAGCGCCTGGTTGTTCGTCGACGCGATCCCGCCTCCGACGGTCATCACGATGCCGTTCGAGGCTGCCCCGGCAGCCATCGGAAGCACGATGTTGTTATTGGCGATGATGACGTGCTGCAAGGTGTCGCCGACCGTGCCGCCGAGTCCGACATCGATACCCAGCGGCGGGCCGGAGGCGCTGCCGGAGATGGTGTTGTTGGTAATCAGAATATGATCCCAGGTGTTGTACGTAACCGCGGCGGGGTTGGAACCTGAGACGCCGGCCTCGCCGAGGACCGGAGACAGCACGATTGCCTCAGTTTGGATGTTCGTCATCACCAGATTGCTGAGGGTAATGTTGGAGAAAGTCGTCCCGGTGGCCGCAGCCGGACGCTTGATCAGAACACAGATTCCACAGTTCTGGAGAGCCAGCCCGTACAGAGTGTTGCCTCCCGAAAAAACTAAAATACCCGTGCCCGCGACAGACTGGCTGGTGAGCGTGATATCTGGCAGTCCGTCGCCATCGATGTCGCCGTTGATGGTGACGTTGCCCCCGGATAAGGCGGACAATGATTTGATATTGGGTCCGGAATCGACGACGATGGTGGAGCCCTTCAGGGCAGGGGCGAACTGGATGTTCCATGTTCCAGGGTCGTTGTTCGTCGCGATGACCGCTTCCTGGAGAGAAATTCCGTCCGGGCCGGGATTGGCGACCAGCGCCGCCACGGAGGACGTGTCGCCATTAATCGCCATCGTGGCATTCGTGACCGTGATCACCGTGCCGCGGTTGAGAACCACAGCGGGAATGGTCACCGCGGGAGGGGTATAGCTGCTCGCGCCAACCGCGCCGCAAGAGGCTGGCAACGTCTGCGCCAGTGCCGGCAGGGCGCCGATGGCCAATAAGAAGGGGATAGCCCCCATCGCGTGTCGCATTTTCAAGAGGCTCCATGCGGGCCCTGGATTTTCTATTTTGGACTCACAGGTCGTATTCAGCCGGAATTTCCATTTTGGACTGCCGATCCACCTGAGTATACTCCCAGCCGCCATCCTTGTGATCTGCGACTTGCAGTTTTTCCTCCGGGATTAACACGCCCTCTGGTCTAGCTGCCACCCTTCAGCCTCAACGTGTCCTTTCGGCAGGGCTGAGTAACCGTTAAGAGTCATGGCCTTCCGATCACCCGGAAGCACTCAGGCCTTTGGCTTGGAAAGAGTGATCGCCGCCGTTTGCACTCTTCCAGGGCCTTGGCTTGCCACCGGCGCCAAACATTTCATGACCGGCTGCGGCAGAGTCTATTAGGTGATCGTTATCGACCATTTTAAAAGACGCCGACGGAGAACCGACCCCATCAGGTGGGAGTTTTGTCATACGGCGGTGTCTGCGCATATAATCCCGACTATGACCAATTTGCGGAAACTAATCGCCAGTCTCAAGGGGCGCTACGGCGAATCGAATCTGCCTGCCGCGAAGGGGCCGTTTGAGCTGGTCCTGTGGGAGAATGCCTGCTACCTGCTCTCCGACGAACGGCGCGCGGCGGTGTTCGAAGGGCTACGGGAGCAGGTAGGCTTAGACGCGGCGGCCATCTGGAAGGCGGATAAAGCAGTGCTGCTTCCGCTGGCCAAGATGGGTGGGATGCGTCCGGAGACGCGCGTGTTCCGCTGGCGCGAGATCGCACGAATTACACAGGATCAGTTCTCGGGCAACCTGGACGACATTTTGAAAGGACCATTCGCCGCTGCCAAGAAAGCGCTCCTCCAGTTTCCGAACATCGGCGCTCCTGGCGCCGAGAAGATCCTGATGTTCTGCGGGATGGCGCCCGGATTGCCACTGGAATGGAACGGTCTCCGGGTGTTGACGCGAGTGGGCTACGGCCGGAGCGGGAAGAATTACGGGGCGATGTACAAGTCGGTGCAGGAGGCGATTGCGCCGGAGTTTCCGCGCGGCGCCGCGGTCGTTTCGCGGGCGCACCTGCTTCTGCGCGAGCACGGAAAGAAGATCTGCAAGAATAATGGACCGCTGTGCCACGTATGTCCGGTTGAGGGGCTGTGCGCGTTTGCGAACGGGCGGAAGGAACGGAAGGCGCCGAGTCCGAAGTGAGGAGCCATCGTGCCACGACCCCGCCCACAACATTTTCGCTGGTCTTCGTGGCTGGTGCCCAGAACTTTATTGGGTTTTACTCTTGGAGAGGCCCGTTTTTCGGCCATTTCGGAGCGTCACCCCACCTGGCCGCAGTCGATCCTTTTCGGCCCTGCGCAGGATTCATCATACTCCGACACGGTCCAGCGTCTGGCGGTAGTTCCTGGGCATCCCCTTCGCGGGGTTGGCCGTCAGTTCCCGGGCATGGCGCTGCAACTCCGTCAGATAATCGCACGAGTTGGCGCCACATAACTGGCAGGTGTGGATCAGCGTCATAAACAGGTCGCCCACCTCGGCCCCGTGCAGCGTCCTATAGAACAACGCATTCTTGCGGTGCAGCACCGCCGCTTGAGAGCGCGCTCGCGAAGATTATGCCGCCTCCCGGATTATGCCGTGTGCTCCCACTTCTGGCGCAGCCAGCATGGTTTTTGACTGTTCCTGAAGCGGCATAATCGTATCGCCTCTCCCGGACTGGCAGCGATGCCAGCACA
>JBEKQS010000163.1:0-12248 GCA_049519475.1 Bryobacteraceae bacterium
AGATACACGTTGCCATCGGCCGCCGGCGCCGCGAAGACGCTGCCGGCGGTGACCGATGCGGCCGCGGTCCCGACGAAACTGCCGTAGCCCAACACATTCTGGCTGTCTCCGCTGATCGAAGCCTGCACCGCCCCGCCCGTGGCGCTGCTGAAGTCCAGGTGGCCAGCGGTGTTGGAGACGGTGATGCCGGCGGCGGCTAACTGCGCGTTCCCCGCCACGGCGGTCTGGATCGCTTGCGCGGTCAAACTAGCCGCCCCCACGGTGGCGGTGAGGTTCAAGTTCACGGGCCCCTCCAAGCCGGCCCCTTGCAGTGTGACGGTCAGCGCGTCGGCGGTAGCGAACGTGCTGTTATAGGCACTGCCGGTCAGGGTGCTGGAGAGCGCGTTGCCCAGACCGTTCGCGCCGGTGTTGCCCAGGAAGGCGTTGGCCATGCGGTCTCCGGCCCGCACCTGGAACGCGGAGCCAGCCGAAGAGAAGCTGAGCACCTGGTGTTGGGTGGTGGGGTCGGTGGTCATGGAAGCGGTGATGCCGGCGTTGGCGAAGGCGGTGTTGGAAACGCCCGCGGAGACGATGGCCGCATTGATGGCCGACACCAGGCTGGCGCCGTCGATGATGGCGGAAGTGGCCACGTTGACGTCCACGCCTTGGCCGAATCCCGGCCCGTAGATCTGGAACTGGGTATTGCCCGGAGAGACCGTGGTGTTGCTGACGTTGGCCAGGATGGCCGCAATGTTGCTGGTCGAGAGGTCATAGGAGCTGTTGCCGGACTGCACGCCGGTCAACCCCAGGCTTTGCGAATCCACGGTGGAATTGGCCAGATTGACCGTCACCATCCCGTTCTTCAGGGTGCTCGCGGCCGTAGTGCCGCCGCCGCCGCCCAGGTACACGCCCAGGCTTTGGGCGAAAGTGCCGCCGGTGTTCAGGCCGATGGCCTGGGCCTGACGGTCGATTTCGGTAATATCCGTCTGGAACTCGCCGTTCAACACACCCCGGTCGCCGGTGAAGGTGCCTGAGGACGACGTCGTCGCCAGGGTCTTTAGCCGGTCGAGGATCTGGGATATGTTGCTGATGCCGCCGTCCATGATCTGGAGCTGGGCGACGCCGTCGTTGCCGTTGGCAACGCCCTGAGTCAACTCCGAGACGGAATTGCGGTACTGGTTGGCGATAGCCAGGCCGGCGGCATCGTCGCCGGAAGAGTTGATCCGGTAGCCGGATGTCAACTGCTGGATGGTCTTGCTTTGAAATTCGTTATTGACGTTGAGGTTTTCCTGGGCGACCAGGGAGTCTACGTTGGTTTGAATGGAAAGCATGTGAAGTCCTTCGGGTTTTGAGTTCGGGCATCTTGCCAGACACTTCCCTCTTCGACTCGAAGTGACAAAATTTTAGCGCGTGACGGAATCTTGGCGGCCGCTCTCGGAGACGGCCAGCGGCTGAGCGAGATCTTCTCCGGGAAGTATGCGGCATTCGCGTGGCGCCCGAATCCCCACCCGGACCCGCGAACGGCCGACGCGCACGATCAGGATCTCGATCTCTTCGCCGATGAGAAAAGCCTCGCCTTCACGGCGTGACGTCATCAGCATAGGGTCCTCGCGCTATCCATGCATCCTTGAGGAGGCTGCTGAAAAGAACCAAAGCATGGCTTTTTCGGACTCTTTCAGCACACCCTTTAGATCGGCCGCCGTGCGTTTCCAGTATAGATCTACCGCCGGGTGCCCGATCCGCCGATCCATCCACTATTAAGATGGACCTCTTAGGCGATGGGAGACCTAATTCTCCGGCGAATGCAGCCCGCCGGCGCCGGCGCGGAAGGAAATGTTGCCGCGCTGCGGGTCGTCTTCGAGCGGCGTCATGCAGTTCCACACGCACGCGCCGCAGTGCACGCATTTCTCGCGGTCGAATACCGGGACGCCGCCCGGACCCGGCGTGATCGCCTGCCCGGAGCACATCTCGATGCACATCTTCGTCGCGCAGCGCTCGCAGAAATCCGGATAGATGAACCGCACGTGGTCGGCCATGCCCGCCGGCGCCTGCACCTTGCCGCCCACCAACAGCGCGTCCTGGTGCGTGATCAGCAACTGGCCATCGTACGGAATGGCGGGCCATCCGCACCGCTCCATCAGCGCGCCGTGGCAGGAGACGCCGCGGTTGTGGCAGCCTTCCACGATCCGGTCCACTTCTTCCGCCGGAATCTTGCGCTGGTAGTATTCCTTCAGGCTTGGCAGCAGTTGCGGCTCGCCGCCCAGCCAATGTTTGCCATCGGTGAGGCCGGCCAGCGCCATCCCCATCAACCCCGTCACTAGGCCCTTGTGGAATCCGTCGCGCGCTTTCTCGGCCACGCGGCCTTCCTGTTCCACCCAACTGGCGCGGCGGCGCGCCACGTAAGCTTTCTCCAGATTCTCACGCGTGAGCGGCCTGGCTTCCCGCAGCAACTCGAGCACGCCCTCGGCCAGTTGCGTGCCGGTGGTCCAGGCTTCATCCACGCCGGACCCGGTGAGCACGTTGGTGCTGCCCGAACCCTCGCCGATGCGGGCGTACCCGTTACCCGCCAGGAACGGCTCGCCGCGCCGCCCCGATTCCTGCAACGATTTCGCGCCCCAGCTCCGCAGCTTGCCGCCTTTCAGGTAGCGCCACAGATAAGGATGCAACAAGTAGTGCTGCAAGTAGCGGTACGACGTGCGCATGGGGCTGTGGAACCACGACGGCACGAAAATCCCCACCGTGGCCACGCGGTCCGGATGCACATAGAAGAAACCGAAGATCTCGGGCTCCGGGTAGCCGAAGGTGTGGAAGACGGTGCCAGGTTCCAGCTCGGTGCTCTCCGGCAGGTCGATCACCATTTTCATGCCCAGCGCCCACTCGCGCTGATGGTGCCCCTGCGGCAGCCCGATCTCCTGATCGAGTTGCCGCCCCACCGCGCCAACTGGTCCATCGGCTACCACCGTGAGGGCTGCGTGAATGTCCATCCCCGGCAGGAAGTTGGCTTCCGGCTTGCCGTTGCGGTCCACGCCCTGGTCGCACAGGCGCACACCGTGGACACCACCCGAATTCTCATCGAGCAGCGCCTCGGCCACCGGCATGCCCGGCCAGATCTGCACCGTGCCCGAGCTCATCAGCTCCGTCCCCACGTGTTGCAGGAACTGCCCGAGCGACATCACCAGGCCCCCCTGCTTGTGCAGGAATGGCGGGACGTAGGGCAACTCCACGCCGGAATGCCGGGCCAGCCGCAGCGCCCGCACCGCCCGGTCGCCCAAGCGCAGCGCCGGCGAACGCCGGCTGGCGCCAATGGGGTCCAGCAGGTACACCACTTTCTCCTGCGAAACCGCGGCGGCCATGGGAATCCGGCTGGGATCGAAATCCGGCAGCGCCGCGCGGATTCCCCGCGCCCTGGTCACCACACCGGAGACCCCGAAGCTGATGTCGTCACTCCGCTCGTAGCACATCACCTGCAAAGGCAGGCCCGGCGCCACGCGACTTTCCACCGCCGGCGAGCCGTCGGGATTCACCAGGTGCCGCGAAAGCGCCGTCAGGAAGCCGGCCGTGGCCGGACCAAACCCCACGCACACCACGTCCACGTCCATCCGCTGGCGCTCAATCGCGGGCTCGCTCATACCGGGTAATCCAAGGCTTCCGGAATCATGACTTTGGTCAGCGCTTCCGCGGCGCGATCCTTGGCCAGTTGGGAACCGGTCAGGCAGCCGTCCATCCGTACCCGCATCCGCGAGAACTGGTCGAGCCCCTCGAAGCGCACGCACGGCCCGGCCTTGGGTGCGTGCGAACCGTCTGCCTCGATCACGTCGGTATACCCGCGCGCCAGGCTCGCAATTCCGGGAATCAGGCCTTCGATGCTTTCCAGATCTTCGTTGTGGTAGCAGGTGGCGCAGCCTTCCGTGTCCCACGCCGGATGCCGGTTGTAGCCGAACACCAGCTCCGCGCACACGCGGCCCACTTCACCCGCCGCGTGCGCCGCCTGGACGTGGCACAGATTGCTAAGGAACCCGACCAGGCCCGGCAAAGCCTCGGCCAGCGCCGCGTTGGCCGGCCCGTGTTTCTCCAGCTCCAGCAGGTCCATGATCTGGGATCGCGATGCCAGCAGCCAGCACAGCGCATCCGCCAGCGGGAACGTAGCGCCCTGGCGCGCGCTTTGATAGAGCTTCGAGCCATCGGCATCCCTGGATTTCAGCATGTGGGTGAGCGTCCACAACCACATCTGCATGGCCGTCGCCAGGGCGCAGGCGCCGGTGCCCGGCCGGTCGTTGGCAATCGTTCGCATCTCGCGGATCCATTCGCGGAATTGCGCCAGGAACAGCTCGTCGGTCATGGTGATGGTGAGTTGCCTGCGCTGTACCGCCTCGGGCCCTTCGTAGGTGGCCTCAAGCTGCGCATCCATCCACTTGTGTCCCAGGAATCCGGGGCAGTCTTCCGTGATGCCGTAGCCGCCCATCAGGCTGACAGCCTCCCGCATGGTGCTGGCACCGTGCCCCGTATTCCACAGCTTGCAGGCCGGGCACAGCACGTTGGCCACCGATTCGAGCAGCGCGTATTGCACCAGCACGTCGTCCCGCAGGTCGCTCCGCTTGCCGTGGAGAAATTCGATGGCGTCCTTCTGCACCGGCCGCATGGCCTTCATCGTGGCCGATCCGCCGCCGATGCCCTTTGCCGCGAAGATCTCGTCCTTCTTCCGCTCCAGCGGGTCCAGCAGGTCGAACACGCGCGCGGCTTCAAAGCCCAATGCCGCGCTGGCTTCGCCGGTGGCCCACACATCCACCAGCCGGTGCACTACGTCCTGTTTGAGCTGCAAGCCCAGTTCATAGCGCGGCGAGCCCGGTGTCGCGATGGAGCCGCCGCGGAACCGCCCGCGCCCGTAGCGGATCACCGGCTCCACGGCCGAGAGCAGCTTGGCCGAGGTCATGATGGCCACCGTCACGCGCGTCCGCCGGAAGACCGCTTCGATGATCTCGCCGTGGCTGTAGCGCGGCACGATGACCCCATCCTTCACGCTGTAGCCGCCGATGATGCGGCTGGCCGGCACCTGCAAGTTGAAAATCGGATCGCGCGTCGAGGAGAGCTGGTGCACCAGTTTGCGCGTGGGCGTGCCGCGGTCGAACGTGCCCGGGTCGGTCTCTTCCAGGATCACCATGCAGGTGCCCTTGATGCGGGGGTCGTCCGATTCCACCGCCGCCGTCACGAAGTTGGCGAATCCCATGTTGGTGATGAAGCGGCCGCGCTTCTCCACGTGCAGCATAGGCTCTTCGCCTTCCTTCCACTCGGCCACGCGCACTTTCCCGCCCAGCATCCCGGTCTCGACCCCCACATAGGGAATCGGTTCCGTCAGGCAGAAGGCGCCGCGCCACGGCTTGCGGTCCTCGCCCGGTTGCGGCGGCGCACACCGCGCCATGTAATAATCGCGCTGTTCCGGCGTGCCGCGCTCGTGGATCGGCGAAAGCGCCAGGCATCCGGCCAGGCTGCCCGTGGCCGCGCCGGCGTCCACCCAGGCCAGTTCAAACGCCACCAGCGCCAGCGCCAGGTTCTTCGGCCCTTCGATGAATCCGCCCTGCGCGGGATCCATGAACACGCCGGTAATCCCCGATTCGTCGAACGCCTGCAGCAGGGACTGCTTCTCCGGCGTCCAGTCGTGGGTATTCCGGGCGCCCGCTGCCACCAGCCGCGCCACTGGCCCGCGGGCCACCGCCCGCACCGATTGCACCAGCATCTGCAGGTCAAAGCGATCCGCGAACCGCCATAGGATCTGCCTGACGTCATCTCCCGGAAGGGCTCGCAAAGACTCGGATTGCTTCTCGATAGCGGCTTGTGTCAAGGCACACCACTCTTTCTCCGGTGTATGGGGGGATTCACGCACACCGGACGCAATATTGCCGAAGGATCTATGATAGCAATCAACCTGCCATGAATCCGACCGTTGAGAATCAACACATTCGACCGGGAATTATGGGCAAATTCGGTCTGAAATGGTTGATTTCACCCAGCCAGCCCAACCCCGCTCCGACAGAGCCGCGACCGTTAGGGAGCGTTAGAATCGGTGTGACAGTCCGTGACGGCAAACGCTCCCTTACGGTCGCGGCTCTGATTCGGGTCCTACCTCCGCCGATTCACGGTCTATTCAGACGGCATGGTCTATCGTGAATAGGAGGATTCCAACTATGCGAACGTTCCCCATCTGGATCGCCATCGGCGCCCTGCTCGGCGTCGCGGCCGCGGCTGAGAAAAAGGTACAAATGAAGGACCTGCCCCCGGCGGTGCAAAAGACCGTTCAGGATCAGACCAAGGGCGCCGAAATCCGCGGCATCTCGAGCGAAACCGAGAAGGGCAAGCTCATCTACGAAGTCGAGACCATGGTCAACGGCAAGCACCGCGACATCCTGGTGGATGCCAAGGGCGCCGTCACCGAGGTGGAAGAGGAAACCGCCATTGAAAGCATCCCGGCCGCCGCCCAAGCCGCCATCGAGAAGAAAGCGGCCGGAGGAAAGATCGCCATGGTCGAAACCGTCACCCGGGGCAGCGCCACCCTCTACGAAGCCACCTACACCGACAAAGGCGGCAAGAAGCACGAGTTCGCCGTGAAACCGGACGGGGCGGAAACCAAGGACTGAGGGTGAGCCCAACACTGTCCGCCTATGCGTCGCCCGCGCTACAGAAACGGCGGCCTCGGGAAGCCTGTCCGGATGCCCCCGTCTCAATGAACGCGCCTTGCCTAAAGCCCGACACCCCGATGATTCACCAGCGACAAAAACTCGTCCCGCGTCTTCTTTCTGTCGCGGAACGCGCCCAGCATCGCGCTGGTCATAGCGCCCGAGTGCTGCTTCTCCACTCCGCGCATCATCATGCAGAAATGCCGCGCCTCGCAGATCACTCCCACGCCCACCGGATCGATGATCTCCTGGATGGTCTGCGCCACTTCCTGCGTCAGCCGCTCCTGTATCTGCAGCCGCCGCGCAAAGGCGTCCACAATCCGCGGAATCTTGCTCAGCCCGATCACTTTCGCCTTGGGCAGGTACGCCACGTGCATCTTGCCGAAGAACGGCAGCATGTGGTGCTCGCACATGCTGAAGAACTCGATGTCCCGCACAATCACCATCTCGTCGTACTTCACGTCGTACAACGCGCCGTTCACCAGCTTGCGGATGTCCACCTTGTAGCCGCTGGTCAGGAATTTGAGCGCCTTGTCCACGCGTTCCGGAGTTTTCTCCAGGCCTTCGCGCTGCGAATCTTCCACCAGCAGCGCCAGCATTTCCTTCACCAGCGGAGCCAGGTTCGGCTCCTCCTGCCTCGGATGAATCACTTTCACGTTCGCTTTATTCGATTTCATGGGCCTTCACTTCAAACAGCTCTCACTTCAAAGACGTTCCGCGCCGTTTCAGAGATGCGAACGCGGTCCAGCTTCGGCCACTCGCCCGGGAACGCGCCGCTCCAATTCTCTTTCAATCTACGGCAGATCTCCACCGCCAGGTTCTCCGACGTGGGCACCACCCGCTCGAAAAAGTTTACATCCGCGTTCAGGTTGCGATGCCCGAATGGGTCCAGCACCTGCCGCTGCACCAACTCGTCCAACCGCTCCGGGTCTAGGGCCCGGCCGGAAGCGTCCAGCGGTCCCCGCGCGCTCACTTCCACCTCGTAGTTGTGGCCGTGCCCATAGGGGTTGTTGCACTTCCCGTACAGCCGCTGGTTCTCCTCGTCGCTCAACCGCGCGGAATGCAGGCGGTGAGACGCCGCGAACCGGTAACGCCGGGTTACGCGGAACATGGCTCATCCCCGCAATAATCCACGTAGAGGTCCGGCGTTTCGTACACCCGCACGGTATGCAACCGGCGCCGGCTGTCCGTCAAGTGGGGCTCGAGGCGCTGCCAGATGTCGCGCGCGATGTTCTCGGTGGTGGGCACCACATGGTCGAAGGGCGGCACCTCGTAATTCAGAAACCGGTGGTCGTAGGGTTCCACCACCTGGTGAATCAGGATCTCCTTCAACTCCTTGAGATCCATCACCATGCCAGTCACCGCGTGGGGTTCGCCCTGAAGGCTCACTTCCAGCACATAGTTGTGCCCGTGGCCGTGCGGATTGGCCGCCAAACCGAACAATTCGCGGTTTTCCTGCTCCGACAATTGCGGAAGCCGGCAAACGTGCGATGCGGAAAATTCGACCTTGCGGGTGATCAGCATCGTCTGTGTGGCCCCTTCTTGGACGCTACAGGCCCCGGTGGAGATACAATAAGATTATAGTTTCCCCCATGCAGACCGTCAAAACTGATCGGCTTCTCAGAGTTACCGCCGGCGTGCTCCTGGTTGCTTTTGTTTACGTCATATACCTGGCCATCCACGAACACGTCGTCGTAGCCGGAGATCAGGCGCCGCCATTCACCGTCACTGCCGATAACGGCCGGGCGGTGTCGGTCCCCAATTTCGGAGGCAAGCTTCTGGTCTTGAATTTCTGGGCCACCTGGTGCCCTCCCTGCGTCGAAGAAACTCCGTCGCTTAGCCAGTTCGCGCAGAACTACGCGCAAAAGGGCGTGGTGGTGCTGGGTATCAGCGTCGACCAGAACGACAAGGCCTATCGCGCGTTTCTCCAGAAGTACTCGCCCGGCTTCCTGACCGCACGGGACCAGAAGGTCCACGAAGACTACGGCACGTTCATGTACCCCGAAACCTACATCATCGATTCCAAGGGAAAGGTGCTGCTGAAAATCGCCGAACCTGCCGACTGGACCGACCCCAAGTTGACCCAGTACGTCAATTCGCTGCTCTGACAACCTGATGAAAAGGATTGGCCGCCGATGAACGCCGATGAACGCGGATGGAGAACAAATAGGCTATCTGCGTTCATCTGTGTTCATCGGCGGCTAGTATTGGTTTTCTAACATCCCGCTGAGTTTCAACCATGATGCCGGCCCTCTTTCTGTTCGCGTCGGTGGTCAACGACATTCGGACTCTCGTCGCGGCCCACGATTTCGCCGCCGCCGATCGTGAAGTTCGCGAGTATCAGGCGCGCCAGGGTGCCACTCCGGAATTGGCCGCGGCGCTTTCCTGGCTGGCGCGCGGCTCGCTCGATGCCCGGCAATTCGACCGCGCCGATTCTTACGCTACCGAAACCCGCGGCTTGGCCGACCAGCTCCTCGAAACCCGCAAGCTCGATGCCGATTCCTGGCTGCCCACCGCCGTCGGTGCCTCCATCGAAGTTCATGCCCAGGTACTCGCCGCACGCGGCGAGCGGCCTGAAGCCCTCGAATTCCTGCGCTTGCAGCTCAAGCTCTTCTCGGGCACGTCGCTCACCGAGCGCATCCGCAAGAATGTGAATCTGCTGAGCCTGGAAGGCAAGCCCGCGCCGCCCCTCGAGGTCGCCGAGTGGGTGGGCGCCCGGCCAGTGCCCCTCGCGTCACTCCACGGCCGGCCCGTTCTGCTTTTCTTTTGGGCTCACTGGTGCGGTGATTGCAAGGCCGAAGTCGCCATCCTCGCGCGCATTCGCAAGACGTTCGAACCGCAAGGACTGGTGATCGTCGCGCCCACTCGATACTACGGATATATTGCCAAAGGCGCCGACGCCACACCCGAGGTCGAGAGGGAATACATCGACCAGGTGCGCCGTCAATACTATTCGGAACTTGCCGGTGTTGCGGCGCCGCTGTCGGCTGCGAACTTTGTGGCCTACGGCTCCAGCACAACTCCCACCTTGGTCCTCATTGACCTCGCGGGAATTGTTCGCTTCTATCACCCCGGCGCCTTATCCGAATCCGATCTCTCCGCCAGGATTCGGACGATCTTGAAAAAGTGACGATCCCTCAAGCTGTTCTCAGCCGGCTGTCCGCGAAACGCCTCATCCGGAACCGGTCGTAGTCCTCCAACGACTCGATGAGGGTGGTAATCGCCATGCGACGGGCGTGTAACCGCTCCAGCTCCTTACGCAGGCCGCGCGAGCAAGCCAGCGTACGCGAGTGAGCCGACGTAATGGAAGTGCTGAAGGAGGACCTTTTCGCGAGCATAGTATAGATGTACCAGAACTACTAATCTACTTCAATGGGAAATTCAGGAGGTACCCTATGCAATGATGCGGGTTAACTATCACCCCTATATGCGGGTATTAAGAGAAATAACTCCTGTGGAATTAGCAAATAACAGTTTCAATTGTCCCTCCCGAAACCGGATCCGGTCATTCAGGAAGTTGCACCTGGTTCAGATTCTCCTGGCCCAGCCCACAAAGCCCTGCCGGCCAGTATGATAGGGGAATGTTGGCACACGGTGACCTGCACCATTGGCGGCGTCAACACCCCTGTCCAGTTTTGTGGGGCTGGTCGCTCCAGGTGAGTACTGGGCGCGCCAATGGTGCCCTTGACGGATAGCAGGTACTGGGGAGCGGTTGTGCCGATGCCGAGGTTGCCGCTGGCTTGGGAATACCACTGAACGCCGAGGCGAGGCGACCCTTCCAATCGGCCGCAGTGAGATAATTGGAGAATGCTCACTTCGTATATTCGGGCGGCCATGCGCCAGGCTCGGTACGAAATCGTCGAGGACGATGGTTCGTTCTATGGCGAAATACCTTCCATTCCGGGCGTCTGGGCCAATGCCAAGACTCTGGAGGGCTGCCGGGAAGAATTGGAGAGCGTGCTCGAAGGATGGGTGCTGCTGAGCATCGCCGATCATTCCCCGATTCCGGACATTGACGGTAACCGCATTGAAATCCGCGAAGTCGCTTGAATGCCAGCTATCGGTCCCATCAAGCGTAGGGAGTTGATTGCATACCTGCGCGCTATTGGTTTTGAGCCGCCTGTGTCCGGCGGCGATCACCAATATATGAAGGGTCGCGGCCGAAAACTGCGACTCCCGAATCCTCACACGGAGGATATTGGCAGGGGTCTGCTCGTGCGCATCCTTCGCCAAGGCGGGATCGACCGCGAGGAATGGGAAGCGCTCTGAACCCGCAAATTACGGTTGCCCCAGTTCGGCTCCCGCGTTTCGTTAGTAAGGTGGCCGGTTCGGCAATGTCGTCCCGATTCCCGACGGTGCCGCCGTTGTAGTAGATTGTGCCTCAGGACCCGAGCAGGCCGCTGCTATACCAACACCGTAAACGTGGCTTCCGAACGTTCCACCGGGCGGTAAAGCGTATCGCGCTCCACGGGCTTGCGGCCGGCTTTGCGGATCAACTGCAACAACTCGGCGCGGCGCAGGCCCTGCATGGTGGTGGCGCCGGCATCGTGGTAGATGCGCTCTTCCACGATGGTGCCGTCGATATCGTCGGCGCCGAAGCGCAGAGCAATCTGCGCCATCCGCGGCGTCATCATCACCCAGTAGGCTTTGATGTGCGGGATGTTATCGAGCATCAGACGCGCCACCGCGATGTTCTTGATGTCGGCGAAACCGGTGGTTTTGGAAATGTGCTCGAGCGCGGTATTGTCCGGGTGAAACGCCAGGGGAATGAAGGTGACGAAGCCGTGCGTTTCGTCCTGCAGGGCGCGCAACTTCACCAGGTGGTCGGCGCGGTCCTCATCGTTTTCGATGTGGCCGTAGAGCATGGTGCAGTTCGACCGCAGGCCCAACTGGTGGGCCGTGCGAGCGGTCTCAAGCCATTCGTTGCCGTCGATCTTGTGATCGCAAATGATGCGGCGCACGCGTTCGTTGAAGATCTCGGCGCCACCGCCCGGCATCGAATCCATGCCGGCGTCGCGCAGCCGCTCGAGCGTCTGGCGGATGGAAATGCCGCCGCGCCGCGCCAGATACGCGATCTCCACCATTGTGAAAGCCTTCAGATGCACTTGGGGAAAGCGCTGCTTGAGGCCGCGCAGCATCTCGCAATACCAGTCCAGCGTCAGCTCCGGATGGAGGCCGCCCACGATATGAAATTCGGTGACCGCTTCGCTCCAGCCTTCGCCCGCGCGCTGCCACACCTCGTCGAGCGACATGGTGTATGCCTTGGGATCGCGCACGCGCTTGCCGAAAGCGCACAGCCGGCAACTCGCCACGCAAACGTCGGTGGGATTTATGTGCCGGTTGACGTTGAAGTAAGTCGCATCGCCGTGCATCCGCTCGCGAACCAGATTGGCCAGATAGCCCAACGCCAGGATATCGCTGGTGCGGTAGAGCGTTACGGCATCGTCGAAGGTAAGCCGCTGGCCGGCTTCCACTTTTGCGCGGATGGGAATCAGGCGAGCATCATCGACAACTGTCATGTTTCACACGCTTGGCTTGAACAGGAAAATATCGGCGGCCCAGAATAAAAAGAATAACACGCTGGCATAGCCGTTCATGGTG
>JBEKQS010000164.1:0-12181 GCA_049519475.1 Bryobacteraceae bacterium
AGCGGCTGCCCATCTCCCGGATCTTGAGTTTCGAGATGCCGCTGCGCCGGTTGCGCCAGGTGATGGGCATCACCGTCCAGGAGTAGCCGCGCACGATGACCTTAAGCGGCAGTTCCACGGTGAGGTTGAAGTGCGGCGAGAGAAACGGCCGGCACCCGTCCAGCGCGCGCCGCCGGTAGGCTTTGAAGGCGTTGGTGAAGTCGTTCAGCGGCGCGTGGAAGATGAGCCGCAGAAAAAGGTTGGCCATGCGGCTGAGCAACAGCTTGTGCGCCGGGTAGTCGATCACCCCGCCGCCCCGCACGAACCGGGAGCCGAACACCGCGTCCCATCCCTGGTTGAGCAATTCCCAATAGCGCACCACGTCGCGGCAATCGTCGGATTCGTCGGCCATCATGACCACGACGGCATCGCCGCGGCTGTGATCGATCCCGCAGGTCACGGCGCGGCCAAAGCCGTGCTCGCCGGTATTCCGAACCGGCTGTAGCGAGGGAACGCGCGTCGCCAGTTCCTCAAGGACCGCCCAAGTGGAGTCGGTGCTGCCGTCGTCCACCGGAACGATTTCATGCTCCACCTCATGCAGCCGTAACTCCACGTAGAGGTGCTCCACCGTGGATGCGATGGCCCCTTCCTCGTTGCGGCAGGGAATGACGACGGAGAGGAGCTGGATCGGATCCGGGCCGGCCGGCCCCGGCCCGGCCTTCACATTCCGCTCCGTTCGAGCCAGTCGGGGTTGCTTTCGGCGTGCACCGCAATCTCTTCCAGCACGGTCGAGGCCGGCGTATCCGGCTGCCATCCGAAGTGGCGCTCCAAGGGGGTGTTGTCCATCACCACCCAGGGAATATCGTAAGCCCGTTCGCGCGCATCGGCCTCCACCGGGTGCGCTCCGAACCGGGCATCGCACCAGGCCGTCAATTGCGCCAGAGACATGCTGTTTTGCAGACCGCCTCCGGCCGTGTAGATGCGCTGGCCGCCGACGCGCGCCTGGCGCATCTGCACGTCCAGCAGCGCCGCCAGGTCGCGCGGGTGCAGCGCGTCGCGCACCTGCTGGCCGCGGCCGTTGAATCCCAGGTAGCGCATCGGCCTGCGCCGCAGGTGGGCGTTGATCCAATAGGCGACAATCCCCTGCTCCGGCGTGCCGAATTGCCCCGGCCCCGCCAGCACGCCGCACCGATTGATCCACACCGGGAAGCCGAAGGCTTCGCCATATTCGAGCGCCACCGCTTCCGACGCCAGCTTGGTGCTGCCGTAGAGCGATACCGGGGCGCGCGTCGAAAAATCCACGCCGATCCCGCGCGCCGATACGCCCACCGGCAAATCGCCGTCCGTGTCCAGTTGAAACGCGTCCTTCCCGGGTTTGAGCGGCAGGCCGACCAGCGCCGCGATCGAGTAGACCCGGCTGCTGCTGAGCAGCAGCAACCCGGCCTTGTGCGTCTTGCAGTACTCCAGCACATTCACCAGGCTGCCCAGGTTGTGCTCGAACAGTTGCCGGCTGCTGAAACCGCTCTGCAGACCGGCCAGCACGCTCGGGTTGGCGGCGGCATCGATCACCCAATCCGCGGCCGGCAGGGCTTCCACGTCGCTGGCCGCGCGGATATCGCCCTGGATGAACTTCACGCCCAGTTGGCGCAACCGCACGCGGTTGGTCTCCGAACCGGGACGGTGCAGATTGTCGATGCCGGAGATGGTCAGACCCTCGCGCCGCTCCAGCAGCGCACGCGCAATCGCGCTCCCCGCGAATCCGCAGACTCCCGTGATCAGGATTCTCATCCGATTCCTTTGTGCGCCAGCCGTTCCGTCCAGGCGCCGGCAATTTCTTCGAAAATTCCGTCCAGCGGCCGCGTGATTCGCCACCCCGGGTAGTGCGCTCTCATTTTGCGCAAGTCGCTGTAATAGCAAATATGGTCGCCCACGCGGTTCTCTTCCACGTAGCGCCATTTCATCGGCCGCCCCGAAACCGCTGCGGCTTTGCCAAAGGCTTCCAGAATGGAACAGGCATTGCCCTTTCCGCCTCCCAGGTTATACACCTGGGCCACGCGCGGCGCCTTCCAGAACTCGAACATGAAGCGAGCCACGTCCTCGGAATGAATGTTGTCGCGCACCTGCTTGCCCTTATATCCGTATACCTTGTATTCGCGCTCTTCCAGGTTGCACTTAATCAAGTAACTGAGGAAGCCATGCAATTCCACACCCGAGTGGTTGGGACCGGTCAGGCAGCCGCCGCGCAGGCAGCACGTCGGCATGTTGAAGTAGAGCCCGTATTCCTGCACCATAATGTCGCCGGCCGCTTTTGAGGCCCCGAACAGCGAGTGCTTCGATTGATCGATCGAGAACTCTTCCGGGATCCCATTCTCAAATGCCTTATCGGCGTAATCCCAGCGCGTCTCCAGCTCAACTAATGGAATAGTATTAGGGCGATCGCCGTACACCTTATTGGTGGACATGTGGATAAACGGGGATTCCGGGCACGAACGCCGCGCCGCTTCGAGCAGATGCAGCGTACCCAGCGCGTTCACTTCAAAATCCAGAAAGGGAATGGCCGCCGCCTTATCGTGCGAGGGCTGTGCCGCGGTGTGGATGATCAGGTTGGGCCGCAACTCTTCCACCAGCGCCAAAACGCCCGCGCGGTCGCGGATATCGAGCGCTTCATGCCGGTAGCCGGGGATTTCGCGGCGCAACCGGTCGAGCACCCAGCTGGTATCGCCCTCGGGACCGAAGAAGACGGCTCGATGATTATCGTCAATTCCGATGACGCGGAACCCCTGGCGCGCGAAGAAGACCGATACCTCGGACCCGATCAAGCCACACGAGCCAGTAACTAGAACAGAAGGGATAGACATCTGTAGAGATTATATTCGACAGCACTGTCCGCAATCGGGTCAACCCGATTTTACTCGACGGCGCCAGATCAACCCGATCACGATGCACCTCTGGCTTCTCACAGGAGATCCCTGAATCGCCCCGGCGTAAGGCCGGCATCGTGGACAATTCCACCCATTGTGTGAGCGTCCACGGGGTCATGCCTTGGAATAGTCAAGATCCGGCTGCCGTCGGTCATGACGATGTGCTTGCCTTGTCTGACGACTTGAAACCCGGCCCTTTCGAGCGCCCTCACAGCCCGAAGGTGGGTATCTTCGACATGTGCTAAACGGGGATCTCCACTTCCCGCAAATTCTGCCGGCCGGCCAGTTGTCTGGCGACTTCGAGGTATTCGCGAATCGCGTCCCGGATGTTTGCCAGAGCTCCTTCCTCAGTGGCGCCTTGAGACCAGCACCCGGGAAGACCGGGGCAAGAGACACTGTAGCCCTCTTCGGTTGGCATCAAAGCAACTGGGTACTTCATGCTTCTCACTCTAGCACCGCGGAACTTAATCCGCTTCTACCCCTTCGCGGCCCGCAAAGTTGGCGCCCAGGAAGTGGCGATTCATGAGCGCGATGTTTTCCAGCTTGATGCCTTTCGGGCACACGGCTTCGCATTCGCCCATGTTGGTGCAGCTTCCGAAGATTTCCCGGTTGGCCTGCGCCACCATGGCGGTGACCCGCCGCTCGCGCTCGGGCTGGCCCTGCGGCAGCAGGCCCAGGTGCGCAATCTTCGCCGAGACGAACAGCGACGCCGAAGCGTTCGGACACATGGCCACGCACGCGCCGCAGCCGATGCACGCCGCCGCATCCATGGAGCGCTCCGCGTTGTCCTTGGGAACCAGCACGGCGTTGCCGTCCGGCGCGCTGCCGGTGGCCACCGAAATGAAGCCTCCCGCGGCGATGATGCGGTCGAACGCGGCGCGGTCCACCACCAGGTCCTTGACCACCGGGAAGGCCTTGGCCCGCCACGGCTCCAGGTACAATTCGTCGCCATCCTTAAAATGGCGCATGTGGAGCTGGCACAGCGTGGTCTCGGGCAGCGGACCGTGCGCCACCCCGTTCACCATGCAGCCGCACATGCCGCAGATGCCCTCGCGGCAATCGTGGTCGAACGCCACCGGCTCTTCGCCCTTGGTGATGAGGTCCTCGTTCAGGACGTCGAGCATCTCCAGGAACGACATATGCTCGCTCACGTCCGGCAATTCGTAACGGACCATGCGGCCCTTCTCGCTCGCATTGCGCTGCCGCCAGATATGGAGTGTGATTCGCATTACTTGTAGCTCCGTTGCGTGGGGTGCACGTATTCAAAGGTGAGCGGCTCTTTGTGCAGCACGGGCGCGTTGCCCACACCGCGGAACTCCCAGGCGGCCGCGTAGGAGTAGTGCTCGTCGTCGCGGGCGGCTTCCCCTTCCGGCGTCTGGTACTCCTCGCGGAAGTGGCCGCCGCAGCTTTCATTGCGCTCCAGCGCGTCCAGGCACATCAATTCGGCCAGCTCGAAGAAATCCGCCACGCGGCCGGCCTTTTCGAGCGACTGGTTGAGTTCCTCGCCGGTGCCCAGCACCTTCACATCCTTCCAGAAGCGCTCGCGCATCTCGGGAATCTGCGAGAGCGCGCGCTTCAATCCCTGGGCCGTGCGGCCCATCCCGCAATCCTCCCACAGGAGTTTGCCCAATTCCCGGTGGCAGGCATCCACCGTACGCGTGCCCTTGGCCCCCAGCAGCCGCACGGTGATCGCGGCCACCTCCGCCTCGGCCTGGCGCACGGCCGCGTTGGACTCTTCCACTTTGGGGAACTTGTTGGACGCCAGGTAATCGCCGATGGTGTTGGGCAGGACGAAGTAGCCGTCCGCCAGACCCTGCATCAGAGCGCTCGCACCCAGCCGGTTGGCGCCGTGATCGGAGAAATTGGCCTCGCCGATCACGTACAGCCCGGGGATGTTGGACATCAGGTTGTAGTCCACCCACAGCCCGCCCATGGTGTAGTGGATGGCCGGGAAGATGCGCATGGGCGCCTGATAAGGATCTTCGCCGGTGATCCGGTTGTACATGTCGAACAGGTTGCCGTAGCGCTCCTTGATGAGAGGCTGGCCCAGGCGCTCGATGGAATCGTGGAAATCGAGATACACGGCCAGGCCGCTTTCGCCCACGCCGCGGCCTTCGTCGCAAACCTGCTTGGCGTTGCGCGAGGCCACGTCGCGCGGCACCAGGTTGCCGAAGCTCGGGTATTTGCGCTCCAGGAAATAGTCGCGCTCGGCTTCCGGAATCTCGCTGGCCTTCCGCTTGTCGCCCTTTTTGGCGCTCACCCACACGCGGCCGTCGTTGCGCAGCGATTCGCTCATCAGCGTCAGCTTGGATTGATACTCGCCGGACACCGGAATGCACGTCGGATGAATCTGCGTGAAGCACGGGTTGGCGAACAAGGCGCCGCGCTTGTGGGCCCGCCAGATGGCCGTTGCATTGCAGCCCTTGGCGTTGGTGGAAAGATAAAAGACGTTGCCATATCCGCCCGTGCCCAGCACCACGGCGTCGGCGATGTGCGATTCAACCTTGCCGGTCAGCAGGTTGCGCGTGACAATTCCACGCGCCCGGCCGTCGATCACGATCAGATCCAGCATCTCCGAGCGCCGGTGCATCTTCACCATGCCGGCCGCGATCTGCCGCTCCAGCGCCTGGTAGGCTCCCAGCAGCAACTGCTGCCCCGTCTGCCCGCGGGCGTAGAACGTGCGCGATACCTGCGCCCCGCCGAAGGATCGATTGTCCAGGTAGCCGGAGTACTCGCGCGCAAACGGCACGCCCTGCGCCACGCACTGATCGATAATGTTGAGGCTGATGGCGGCCAGCCGGTAGACATTCGATTCGCGCGCGCGGAAATCCCCGCCCTTTACGGTGTCGTAGAAGAGGCGGTAGACGCTGTCGCCGTCGTTGTGATAATTCTTGGCGGCATTGATGCCGCCCTGGGCCGCAATGCTATGCGCGCGGCGCGGCGAATCCTGGAAGCAGAAGCACTCGACGTTGTAACCCAACTCCGCCAGGCTGGCCGCCGTGGCTCCGCCTGCCAGGCCGGTTCCCACCACGATCACCGTGTACTTGCGCTTGTTGGCCGGATTCACCAGCTTGAGATTAAAGCAATGCCGTTCCCATCGCGTCTCGATCGGCCCCGTGGGGCACTTCGAATCCAGTTCCATGCCGTGTCCTTAATTAATTGTCAACAAGCCGGTCATCACCGCGATCGGAATCGAGCAGTTGCCGATCGCGATCAGGATGGCCAGCGCGGCCGATGCCTTCTTCAGCCAGCGCGTGTACCGTGGGTGGCTGATGCCCAGCGATTGGCACATGCTCCAAATGCCGTGGTACAGGTGCATGCACAGCAGGATCATGGCGAAAATGTAAAACGCCGAAACCCCGTAATTCTGGAACCCCGTGATCACGTTGTAGCGCACATCCGGCGTAATGGGGTTGCCACCCACGTCGCGCGTCGTCATCACCGCTCCCACCGTCAAATGCAGCACGTGGAAAATGACGAATGCCGCTATAATCGGCCCGCTCCACACCATCGTGCGGGCGGCATAAGAGGCCGGCACGTCGTCCTTCTTCACATACCCGACGGGCCGCGCGGCGCGGTTCTGAAAGAACAGTTGCACCGCGGCCGTAATGTGCAGAATCACCGCCGCGAGCAGCACCGTGCGCGCTCCCCACAGCAGACCGGCACTGGCCGGATTGTGCAGGAAGGCCGCGTAGGTATTGATCTGGTTTGGATTCGCGGAATAAATCTGGAGATTGCCCAGCATGTGGGCCAAGACGTACCCCACCAGCATGGCCCCCGTGATGGCCATCACGGCTTTCTTGCCGATAGGCGCTTCGTAAAAGCGCGCGGCCTGGCTGACGGGATTCATTACAGCAGCACTCATGGCGGAAGTTCCTAAGTTCGGGGCGAATTGGCATTCGCCAGCGTTGCGGGACACAGCACCCACACAATAGAATACAACAGGTCGGAAACTACGAAGAGAAATGCGGCCAGCAGTTGCATGATGTCCTTGCGGTTGCCGTTGGGCCGGTTGGCGTATGTCTCCGGAAACAGCGACACGAAGCCCAGCCACAGGGTGCCGCGTGGTTGGTGGAAATCACCAGCCGGCGCTCGGCCGACGCCGCCACCTTGCCCGTGGACAATGTGACCTGGTACTTCTTCCAATCGCCCGTCAGCCCGGCAACCCGCGCGCTGGCCTGAGTGGTGGCCCCGTCGTTGCTGGTGACTGCCACCGTGAGCGGTCCGTTGAACCCGGGCGCGGCCTTAGCGTAGAACGACGCCCGGTAGCGGCTGGTCGGCCGCACCGGGATGCCCCAGAAACCCTCGTTGGCGACGCCCACCTGCTGCCTTCCGCCGGCCGAAACGATAGTCAGCTTCAGGCTGGCCGGGATGGCTTCATTCAAACCCTGCCCCGCGTCGAGTGCCATCGATCCCGATCCGCCGCTTTCCTGGACCAGTTGCCAGTGTACGGGGTTTTGGGCGTCTTCCTTGAAGTTGCGGTTGCGGAGCAGTTCACCATACAAGCCGCCATCATAGGAGTAGTTGATTTCTTCGGTCATCAGCCCGTAGAGCATCGGGCTCACGTGGGCCGCTACCTCGCCGGCCTTGATCTGGAGCACGGCCGGCGGGTTACTTTGCGCGCCCAGCGCGCCCACCGCCAGCAGGCACAAAGCGGCCGGCACAAGCTTGCTTTTCCTGAACATACCTCGGGTTTACCATATCGGTCCGGCACGTGTTGATCTTCTTTCGCAAGAGGTCTGGAAGCCGCTCCGCAAACTGCCGATAAGTAAACCGAGGAAAGCAGGATGAGAACTGACAGCCCGGTCCGCGAGGCGCCTGAGAAAGCCTGCCCCCAGAGTCCAGCCGTGCCAAAACTCTGGGAGCCCATGGTCCAGCCGGCTACGCTGCTCGATGTGATGATCGAGCAAATCGACTATCTGGCCGGTCACGCCGTCGAAGCCTGTCCTGCGGCGTGCCCCGACTGCGCGCGCCTGGAACAGGTCAAGCGCTGGTTGCTCGCGCCTTTTCGCTAAGCCGGCCGGCGCCCCACCGCGACCCGATCCGCGGAAACGGCAGCCTGTTCTGCAATTTGCTTGCGGAACGAAAGTGCCGCGCCGATAACTCGTTTCCGTACGGTTCCGTCCGGGGTATACCAGGCCTCATCCGGTAAGGCCGAATGTCGCCGCCCCAATTTCCCAACGCCGCCGAATCGCCAGCGGCTCCGCTGAGCACCGACCAGGGGTCGCCCGAGAACTCCCCACACGTCTCGCGGCGAAGCCTGGTAACAAAAGCGCCCTACGCTGTTCCGCCCTGCAGCAGCGAGGCCGCCGTAGGCGCCGCGGCGCCGGCCAGACGAGGCCGCGCCGCATCTTCCGGCACGCTGTCGCCTTCTCCCGGAGCCAAAAACAGGTTGGCATCGATGCCGTGCTGGCGCGTGTACAAATCGTAATACCGGCCTTGCGCCGCGTACAGCGTTTCGTGCGTGCCGCGCTCCAGAATCCGGCCGCCCTCTACCACCAGGATCTGGTCGGCGCGCCGGATGGTCGAGAGCCGGTGCGCAATCACAAAGGTCGTGCGGCCCTTCATCAAATACGACAGCCCTTCCTGAATCGCGGCTTCCGATTCCGAATCCAGGCTGGAAGTGGCCTCGTCAAGAATCAGGATGCGCGGGTTCGCCAGAATCGCCCGCGCGATCGAAACGCGCTGCCGCTGGCCGCCCGAAAGCTTCACGCCGCGCTCCCCCACCACGGTTTCGTATTTCTTCTCGAACTTCTCCGCGAACTCATCCACACGCGCGATGCGGCAGGCTTCCAGAATCTCGGCTTCGGTTGCCCGCGGCCGCGCGAAACCGACGTTTTCGCGAATGGTGCCGTCGAACAGGAACGTGTCCTGCAGCACTACGCCCAGTTGCGTGCGGTAGGGGTACAACTGCGCGCTGGAAAGGTCCGTGCCATCCACTCGGATCACTCCCTCGGTAGGCTCGTGAAACGCCGCGATGAGGCTGATGATGGTCGATTTGCCCGATCCCGACGGCCCCACCAGCGCCGTCACCGTGCCCGGTTGCGACTCAAAGCTGACGTCGTACAGCACCGGCTTCCCGGGGTCGTAGGAGAAGTTGACGTGCTCGAAAGCGATGTCGCCGTGGATTATGCCCACTGGTTGCGTCCGGTGCGGGTCCTCGTTTTCCGGCTTCTCGTGCAGCACTTCCTGAGTGCGGTCCAGCCCCGCCAGCGCCTCGGTCAACTGCGTACCGATGCCGACCACTTGGAACATGGGCGCCACCAGCATGGCCAGGAACATGGTGAACGACATGAAGTCGCCGATGGTCAGCGTGTGGGCCATCATCTGCCGCGCTCCCACGTACATCACGGTGCCGCCCACAATTCCCATCAGCGAAGTTGCCGAGAGGCTCATCAGGGAGATGGCGGTGAGCGACTTCAGCACGTTGTCGAGCAGCCGCTGCACGCCGCCTGAGAATACGCTGGCCTCTTCGTCCTCGGCGTGGTATCCCTTCACCACCCGCACGCCGGCGAGAGATTCGGTGAGCCGCCCCTGCACCTCGGCGTTGATCTTGCCGCGCTCCCGAAAAATCGGCCGGATCTTCTTGAAGGCGGTCTGCAGCGTCAACGAAAAAACCGCGATGAAAAACAACGCCAGCCCCGTCATTAAAGCGCTGATCCGCAGCAGGATGGCCAAGGACACCAGGGCCTTCAGGATTCCGCCGACGAAATCCACCAGGCCCGTGCCAATCAGGTTTCGAACGCCTTCCACGTCGCTCATGATGCGAGAAACCAGCGCGCCGCTCTTGTTCGAGTCGTAATAAGCCACCGGCAGCCGGCCCACGTGCTCCTGCACTTTGCGCCGCAGCTGGGCAATCAGCCGCTGCCCTTCCTTGGAGAGCAACTGCGTGAGCGAAAACGAAGTGACACCTTGAATGATGGTGGCCCCGAAGACTATGAGCACCAGCGGCGTCAGCAGATAGTGCTGGCCCTTCGCGATGATATTGTCGAGCAGGTACTTGGGCGCGCCGGGCAGCACCACGCTCATGGCGATGTTGATCAACATCAGACCGAAGCCCAGCGCCAGTTTGCCGCGCCGCGGGCGCACCAGCTCCATCAGGAGCGGGCGGACACTGCGAAATGTCTCGGAGGCTTTTTTCTTGGGCGTGGCGGGAGACACCGTTCTTAGGTTACCAGTAACCGGCCGCTCCGCTCTCAGCTTGGGCATGTGGAGAGCCTCCGTCCCACCATCTCGGGCAACTCCGCCGGTTGGTGAATTTGCAGCACGGCAAAGCCGGCGGCCCGCCCGCTGGCTATACCGGCCTCGGAATCTTCCACTACCAGCGGCGCGCGCGAGCCCAGGCGTTCCGCGGCCAGCAGGTAAGGGTCGGGCGCCGGTTTGTAGCGCTTCACGCTCTCCGCGCCCACGATGGTTTCGAAGTAGGGACGCAGCCCACCCGCTGCCAGAATGGGCTCGATCTCCGTCGAGGAACTGGAACTCACCACCGCCATTCTGTAGCGCCCGCGCAAGCTCTGGAGAAAACCGGCGAGCGCGGGGTCGAACGGAGGATTCGTGGTCGTGCGCGCCAGGAACAACCGCTTTTTCGCCGGATAGAGCTTCCACAGGTCGTCCCAATTGTGCGGCGGGTCGGACTGCGCGGCCAGCACGCGCAACATGTCGCGGTCGTCGATGCCGACGCACTGGCGGCGGTAAAACTCCCAGGTCAGTGTGACTCCCACAGTGGCCAGCACTTCCGCCCAGCAGGCGCAGTGAACCGGTTCGGTGTCGGCCAGCACGCCGTCAAAATCGAAAAGGATGGAATCGAACGAGGGCATGGAGAAGCGAATTTCAGCCTAGCACGCCCCGGTGTGGTATCACTGAATTAACGCCATGTCCTCTGAAGAAGAATTGAAAGCGGAAGTTGAACGTCTGCGCGCTGAAAACGAAGCACTGAAGCGGCCCGCGCGCGGGCAGATGTCTCTGAAAGTCAGCGAGAAAGGCGGCCTCTCCGTCTACGGCCTGGGCCGTTTTCCCGTCACGCTCTATCGCGAACAGTGGGAAAAACTGCTGGGACTGGCCGACGGCATCCGCCAGTTCATTCAGGAGAACGATCACCTGCTCAAGAAAAAGGAATAGCCCGGCCACCGTGGAGAGCGCCTTCGAACAAGACCTGGTCCGCGGCGTGCTTCACCATCCGGCCCAGCCCACCGGAGAGGCCCTGGCTCTGACCCACGGCGCCGGGTCAAACTGCCATGCGCCGCTGCTGGTCCTGCTGGCCCGTGCCTTCGCCGAGGCCGGTTTCCTGGTGCTGCGGTACGATCTCCCTTTCCGCCGGCAGCGCCCCAAGGGTCCGCCGTTCCCCGCTGTCGCGGCGCGCGACCGCCAGGGCGTCGCCTGCGCCGTCTCCGCGCTTAGGGAATTGCACGCGGACCGCATTTGCGCCGGCGGCCACTCCTACGGCGGCCGCCAGACCGCCATGGCCGCCGCGGAACACCCGGCACTCGCCGACGCCCTGCTGTTGCTCTCTTATCCGCTTCATCCGCCCAACCAACCCGATCGGCCGCGCACCGCCTTTTTCCCCGATCTCCGCGCGCCCGCCCTGTTCGTCCACGGATCCGCCGACCCCTTCGGCTCGCTGGTTGAGTTACGCGCCGCCATCGCTCTCATCCCGTCCCGTACCAGCCTGCTCGAAATCCCGGGCGCGGGCCACGACCTCAAACGCGCGCCCGCCGCTTTCCCCAACCTGCTGACACGGCTGCGCGCCCTGATGTTAGCCTGAATTGTTCATGGCCGATGAGACCTTCGAGCAATTACTCGACCGCGCCGCTGCCGCCTGTGGAATCGAGCCCGCCTACTGGGATATCTGGGGCAAGTATCATGCCACCACCGTTGCGGTCCGGCAGTCCATCCTGGCGACGCTGGGAGTCCCTGCCGCCAACGCCGAAGAGTTGCGTGGTTCGCTCGCCGCGCTGACTCGCCGGGAATGGGACCGTTTGTTGCCCCCGGCCGTGGTCGTCTCCGAATCGGCCGCCCCGGAACTCCCCATTAACGTTCCCGCCGAATCGCTCGGAGATCGGGCCCGCCTGCTGGTTCAACGGGAGGATGGCCACACCGCCGAGTTTGAACTGAACCTCTGGGAACTCGCGCAGATCGCCCACGTCGAAATGGATGGCCGCACCTGGGTGCGCAAACAGGCCCGCCTGCCGCTCACCCTGCCGCTTGGCTATCACCAGGTCACGCTGACGCTGGGAACCGCTACCGCCTCCACGCGCCTCATCGTCACGCCCGACCGCGCATTT
>JBEKQS010000165.1:0-12166 GCA_049519475.1 Bryobacteraceae bacterium
CATCTGGCTTTTTCCGGCATGGGTGATCCAAAGTGTGGGCGTGCCGGTTACCGGGACCAATTTGCCCTCGTCGAGATCGGTCTGGATTTCGCGCTGCACGCCGGGATCGCGCAGAAGGCTCTTCACTTTTCTTGCTTCGGTGGGCGTAAGGACGCTGTTGACGACGTCCTCCACTTTGCCGGACATGGAAATATTCGACTGCTGGGCGAAGAGGGCATCGGCCACTTTTTGATAGCGGCCAATCCGCGAGGCGGCACAGGCAAACTCGGCGCAGGGCTGGCCGAAGGGGTGCATCGGCAGCGGAAAATAGCGGTAGACGATGTAGACTTTTCCGGGCACCACATAATCGTGCATGATGAGCTGAAACGTATCGTCGTGAAGCGTCTTGCAGGCGGGGCACTGGAAATCGCTGAAGATTTCGATCAGCACCGGCGCATGCGGCTCCCCGTAAGTGTTCCCATTAGTGTTGGCAGTGGATCCGGCCATGAGTGCGGTGGCCGCGACAAGCACGACGGCAGAAGTTTTCATAGGACCATTGTAAATGCAAAGGCGCCGAATTCTTCATCGCTGAGACGCGGAGACGCGGAGAAAATGAGAGAGAAGTTGGCAGCCGGGGGGAAGGTGAGCAGGACCTGGAGAAACTCTTCAATTGCTCCGTTTTCTCAGCGCCTCTGCGTCTCTGCGGTGAAAACAGCTTACGGAAGGATCACAGACCTTGTGTTGCCGCGAGCGTTAGCGGAGAATGAGGAAACTGCATGCTGGGCGAGACCGTTTCCCATTACCGGATAGTCAGCAGGCTTGGCCGTGGCGGCATGGGCGTGGTGTATCTGGCGGAAGATACGCACCTGGCGCGCCAGGTGGCCATCAAATTCTCCACGGCGCCGCCGGAGGACGAGCAGTATCGCGCCCGCTTCCTGCGCGAGGCGCGCGCGGCTTCCGCGCTGAATCATCCGCACATCGCCCGTATTTACGACTACGGGGAAACCGCTGGCGGACAGCCGTTTATCGTGATGGAACTGGTCACCGGCGAAGATCTCTCACGGCTTCTGTACCGCGGCGGGATGTCGGTCGCGCAAGCGCTGCGGATCGTCGAAGAAGTGGCGGAGGCGCTGGCGGAGGCGCACCGGCACGGGATCATCCACCGCGATATCAAGCCGGGCAACATCGTCATCAACGAGCGCGGCCAGGTAAAGGTGCTGGATTTCGGGCTGGCCAAACAGTTCGGGGAAGCCGCCCGGTCTGACATCAGCCAGACGCTGCGGGAAACGTCCGCGGAAACGGCCGCGGGCATGCTGCTCGGCACGCCTTCGTACATGTCGCCGGAGCAGGCGCGGGAAGCGCCGCTCGCTCCACGCAGCGACCTGTTTTCCCTGGGGAGTGTGTTTTACGAATGTTTGACCGGGCAGCCGCCTTTTTCGGGGACGAATTCAGTGGACATTCTGGCGGCGGTGCTGCACGTCGAGCCGCCGCCGCCTTCGCAACTCAACCCGCAGATTCCGCCGTCATTGGACCGCGTTGTGTTGAAAGCGCTGGCGAAGAATCCGGAAACGCGCTATCAATCGGCCGGCGAAATGATCGGCGATCTGCAGGCGGCCCAAGCGGCCCTCTCGCAACGCGATACCCAGGAAACGGAACTGCTGGCCCTGCCTCCGGGCGCGCGCCCGAGCCACTTGAGCACGGCACTCAGAAGTCTGCGGACGCTGGCCGGGCCGCTGCGGCGCTCGCGCACCACCACCATCGTGGTGATGGCGCTGGTGGCCGCGCTCATCCTGGCGGGATTCTGGCTGTGGCCGGCCGGATCGGGCCAGCCCCAGCCCCAGCCGGAAGCCCTTCGCTGGTATCAGGAAGGCCTCGCGGCGCTGCGCGACGGAACCTATTACAAAGCCAGCAAGGCGCTGGAGCAGGCCGCGGACCGCGACCCGCGATTCACCCTGGCGCACGCGCGCCTGGCGGAGGCGTGGCTCGAACTCGACTTCGCCGACAAGGCCAGGGAGGAAATGCTGCGCGCGTCGCCGCCCGGCTCGCATCCGCGTCTCACGCGCGTGGAGGAGTCGTACTTGCAGGCGCTCCAGATGACACTCACGGGCGACTTCCCGGGCGCCGTCGTGCAGTATCGCGAGATTGTGCGGCGCACCGCGGATTCCGGCAAGGCCGACGCCTATCTGGATCTGGGCCGCGCCTTCGAGAAGAACGAAAAACTCAAGGAAGCGATGGACTCCTATCGCGAAGCGGCCGGGCGCCAATCGCAGAATCCGGCGGCGTGGCTGCGCCTCGGGATTCTCTACGGGCGCCAGATGGATCAGGCCAAAGCCGCCGAAGCTTTCGCCAAGGCCGAGCCCATCTACCGCGGCCTTTCCAATTTCGAAGGTGTCTCCGAAGTGCTCTACCAGCGGGCCGTGCTGGCCAACCGGCTGGGGAAAACCGCCGAGGCGCGCGCCTCGCTGGAGCAGGCGCTGGACCTCTCGCGGCACATCGGCAGCCAGGCGCAGCAGATTGTGGTGTTGCTGGCGCTGAGCGCCGCGGAGCAGCGCATGAGCCATTTCTCCGAGGCGCAGACCGATGCCACCGAAGCCATCGACCTGGCGCGCGCCAGCGGCATGGAGAGCCTGACCACGCGCGGGTTGGTGGATCTGGGCAACGCCTACTTCCTGAAGGGCGATGCGGAAAACGGCAAAAAATACTTCATGCAGAGCCTGGAATACGCGCGCCGCTACCGTTCGGAACGTAATGAGGCGCGCGCCCTGTTTTCATTGGGCAGCCTGGAGATGTCCTACGGCCAATCCGAGGACGGGCTGCACAACGTGGAGCAGGCACTCGAATTCTACCGGCGCGGCGGGTATCAGAAGGAGACCGCGCAGGCGTTGATCTTGGTGGCGCGCGCGCAACGGCAGAAAGGTGACTTGGTTGCGGCGCTCAATTCCTTCGACCAGCAACTGGAGATTGGGCGCAAACTCGGCGACCTGACGCAAATTGCCCTGGCGCAGCAGGGAAGCGGGACCGTCCTCGAGACGCAGGGACGATGGCCGGAAGCGCTGGCGCGTTACCGGGAAGCCGGCGAGACGGCGCGCCAGTCCGGTGATCCGCTCAATACCCAGTACGATTTGTTGAACGCCGCCGATGTGAGCTGGCAGTTGGGTCATTATGAGGAAGCGCGGCAGTTGCTCGCGCAAGCCGGCTCCAGCGCTTCACGAGGAGCGCTGGCGCTGGCCGGCCAGATCCAGGCCGCCATGGCGCTCAGCCAGCGCCAGTTTCCCGCGGCGGTGGAGGCTGGCCGCCGCGTGCTGCTCGAAACCGATCTCAGCGCGGACGTGGCGGCCGGCGTGAAGAACGTGGTGGGCCTGGCGCAGGTTGCCATGGGCGCGGGACGCGAGGCGGCGGCCTCCACAGCGGAAGCGGCAGCTCTGGCGGCCAAGTCGGGTTCGGCGTCGCGGATCGCCGAAACCGCGCTGGGGCAAGCCCAGGCGCTGCTGGCGGCGGGCGACGCCCGCAAGGCGCTCGAGAGCGCGCAGGCCGCGCAGCAATGGTTTGCGCGTGTGGGCAACCAGGAAGCCGAATGGCGGTCGCGCCTGGCCGCGGCACGCGCGGAGGCTGCCCTGAAGCAAGCCGAAAATGCGCGCGCGGATGCCGGACGCGCGCTGGAACTACTTGCGGCTCTCCAGCAAAAGTGGGACCCTGGGAGCTACGCGGGGTACTCGGCGCGTCCCGATATCCAGTTTGACCGCGGCCAGTTGGAGCGGCTGGCGGCCGCGAAATGACGCGAAGCACATTTTCAAAATTGAGCAAGAGGAGCTTGTGGACATGCGAAGACAGCAGATACTGGGCCTGGCCGGAACAGGGGCCGCGCTCCTGGCGGCGGCATTCGCCCTATCAGTATTTGGTTGGGCTGCGGGCGGCGACACGCCCATTGTGATTGCGGACGGCTCGCTGAACATTCAATCCGCGGTGCCGTGGTCGCAGTACACGGGCACGGGCGATATCAAGTCCCATCCGCACACCACCAAGTCGGTCACCAGCGTTGCCTTCACGGTGGGCGGCAAGAACCAGACCATCAAGTTCGCGGGCGAATCCTGCAACGTGGACATCACTTACGACAGCGCTCACATCGTTTTTAACACCGGCACCGACGGCAAAGGCTTGATCATGCGCCCGTTCAGCGCGTTCCACCAGGGCCGCAACGCCAACTTCCTGGCGCATAACAACGCCAACGCCAAGATTTCGCACGTCACCATCATCAAGGGCAACCAGCAGGTCTTTGATTCCGACGCGGTGAGCGGGACCAAGATCACCATCCACTACCAGTAGCGGCTCGGGACAGTCTGGCCGCGGTTTTGCTGACGATCAGCCTCGCTAGAAAAACGAGTCTGTCGCCTTTTCGCTTCTTTTCGCTTCAGCAGCGGCGAGCCAAGGCGCACGGCGCATATTGCGTTAGCATCCGCGAAGCCGTGTTGGCGTCCAAAACGGCATCGTAGCCGCCGGGTTACGTTCCGTCTGTCCCCGGTTTTCTGTCCGGGTTACGTTCCGTCCCCGGTTTTCTGTCCCCGGTTTTCTCGGATCTGTCCATCTTGGGCCTCCGCACTTTGAGTATAGCGACTTAACTTAACTCTCAACCGATAGAAGAACTTCGCCCTGTCCCGCCCCATCCTTGCGATGGGCGTACCGCGGCAGCCGCATAGAAAGGGGTTGCGATATACTTTTTTCACCGTTATGGACGGGAAAGGATGCAAACCATGAAATATACTGCAACCGCGCTCGGTGCTCTCTCGACGGCCGGGTTTCTCTGCCTGGTAGCGCCGGCGCAACAGCCCGCGCAAGGCGGAGGCACCGCCAAGCCTCCCCTATATAACACCACCAAACAGAAACTACTCGAGCGAAAGCAGGCCTTCAGCTACATGCAATCCAAGGCTCCCGCTGCGGGCAGCGTGTCGATATCGGGGGCGAGGCCGGCAGAACCAGTGAGAGACGTTGGGCACCAGACCTGTACTCGCCGATTCGCCCGCGAATCCGAATACGGACTGATGCCCCTCGCTCTTGACAGATCCCCGTGTTGCCGCCGCGAGATCACTGAGTCGTCGTGTCCACCGTTACGCGCGTGCCCGTGATTTGGCCCATCAGGCGGTCGACGTCGGCGCCCCTGGTATCGTACAGATCAATGGTGAAGGTGCCGGCACAGGTGTTGCCGCTCCAGTCTAAAGTGATATCCTCACGGATGTTGGCCCGGCCGTTCAAAGTCCCGCTCGAATCGTAACTCAGCGCTAAGTGATTGAGCATGTAAGTGGCGTATCCGATTTTTTGCCAGACCCCCAGACAGAAATTCTGAGTCGCCGGCGGGCGGCCGCCGGAGTTCAGGAATTCGGTTCCATCACTGTGCCACTGGCTGTATCCGAAATCGATCACCGCGCCGTCCGGTATGGGCGGATTGTGAGTGGCATTGCCTTGGGACACAAATTTGATATCCTACATCCCCACAATGGAGGGACCGCCGGTATTGCGGTCGGAACTCGCGGTGGGCTGAGTGGATTGAGGGGCCATTCCGCAGTGGCGCGAACTGCGCGTTCTGAGAGTCAAAGCTGGCCGGCCAGCCGAGTGGAACGCCGCATTGCGCGTTTGCATGGGAGCCGAAGAGCGTTGCAAGAACCGCTATGCCGACGGCCGTGGTCATGGCTTGAGATGTCGTTTTCATGAATGATCCTCTTTCTGCCGCAGGTGGTCCATGTGCGGATCCGGCTGCGTGCACTCCCATAGGCGCAATGCGGCCGGAGAAACTGGCAGATCCCAAAGAAAAAGTTTTACGAGAGGGGTACTGGCGCCGAGCTCAGCCCTTGCTCAGTTCCGTCGAGAGCCAGGCCCGCGCGATCTTCCAATCGCGCATGACCGTGTCGCAGGACACCTTGACCACCTCGGCGGTCTCCTCCACGCTCAGCCCACCGAAGAAGCGCAGCTCCACGATTTGAGCCTTGCGCGCGTCCACCTGGGCCAACGTGTTTAGAGCGTCGTCCAGGGCAATCAGCTCGCGCGAACGCCCGGAAGAGACCTCCAATGCAGCGTCCAGATCCAAGGACCGCCAGTTGCCGCCGCGTTTCCCGGCCGAGCGCTTGCGGGCACGATCCAGCAGAATCCTCCGCATCAGTGTGGCCGATACCGCGAAGAAGTGTGCGCGATGCTGCCAATCCACTCGATTGACGCCGAGCAGACGCAAGTACACTTCGTGAACCAGTTCGGCGCTCTGCAGCGTGTATCCTGGACGCTCGTTCCTCAGGAAGTGGGCAGCGATCCGGCGCAACTCCCGGTAAACGTGCGGGGCCAACCGTGCAAGCGCCTGTTGGTCGCCGCCGGCCCACGCGCGAAGAAGCTGCGTGATGTCTGTGGTCGATGGATCCGCCATGCGTGTGCTTTCAGAAGTATAAACTACCTTTTGGAGATTCTTGGACGGACGCGCCAGCTTTTGACGCCGGTTTGCGCCTTTATAGATGAGAGGGCCACCGGCCCCCGCGTAATAATAGAGGAATTCGCGTATCCCTTCGTATGACGCCGGAGCGTTGGAAACAAATCGAGGAGTTGTACCAAGCCGCTATAGGCTGCGGGCCCGCGGAACGGGCCGTGCTGTTTGCGCAGGCCAGCTCCGAAGTCCGCGACGAGGTCATGGAGATGCTCGCACGGCAGGCAGAAGAGAATATCCTGGACCGGCCGGCTTGGGAGAACGAGACTGCCGGCAGAACGACACACGCGCCCTTCGGCCCGGGCACCCAACTCGGTCATTACCGATTGGAAGCCTCGATCGGCGCTGGGGGCATGGGCGAGGTTTATCGCGCGACAGACACGCGGCTCGATCGCAAGGTGGCTGTCAAAGCAGTTCGAGCCAAGGTTTGGGCCCAAAGCATGGAAACCCGGCTGCTCGCGGAAGCCCGCGCCGCTTCTGCGCTGAACCACCCGAACATCGTCACAATCTACGACGTGGGTGCGTCGCAGGGTGTGCCATATATCGTGATGGAATGGGTTGAAGGTCAGACCCTCCGGCAGAAACTCAATCCCGGTCCTCTGGGGATAGCGGAGGTTGTGGCGATCGCGTGTCAGATCGCGGATGCCTTGACGGCGGCACATGAGCAGGGAATCCTGCATCGCGATCTCAAGCCCGAAAATATCATGATCACCCCGGATGACCGTGTAAAGGTGCTGGATTTCGGCATTGCCAAGCGCCTGTACACCCAAGTCCCGGACGCAACCCAGACGCTGGAGGCCTTGACCCTTCCCGGCGCGGTGATCGGCACGCCCGGCTACATGTCGCCCGAACAAGCCCGCGGAGAGAAGCTCGATTTCCGCTCCGACCAGTTTTCCTTTGGCGCGCTGGTCTATGAGATGGCGGCGGGACGCCGGGCGTTCCCCGGTAAGAGCGCGGCCGACGTGCAGGCCGCGATTCTGTTTCAGCAACCCGAACCTCTCAGGCGTTTGAATCCGCAGGTGCCCGCCCCCCTGCAGTGGACGATTGAACGGTGCCTGGCCAAAACCCCGGAGGAACGCTTCGCCTCAACCGGGGAACTTCAAAAGAGCCTCGCTGCGCTGGGCACGCGGGGCTACGAGCGTGGGCTAACCCTGGCGCCGGTCTACAGTCTGCCCGCGCCGCGGACCACACTCATCGGACGCGAGGATGAGCTGGCCTGCCTGCGAGAGTTGCTCGAAGACCTCCATCTGCGCGTGCTGACACTTACCGGAGCAGGCGGCATTGGCAAGACCCGGTTGGCGATCGAACTTGGCCGGCAGCTTCAGGGCGCCTTCTCAGGAGGCGTTTGTTTCGTCCAATTGACAAAGGTGAACCAGGCGGGCCTGGTGCCGTCCGAAGTGGCCCGCGCGCTCGGCGTTCTGCCAATGCCCGAACAAACCGCGGAGGCGGCCGTGGCGGAGCACTTGCGGAGATTGGCCGGACCGCTGCTGCTGCTCCTCGACAATTTCGAACACGTGCAGGATGCCGCTGGATTCGTGGCGGGCTTGCAGTCGGACGCATTGAAGATTGTGGTCACCAGCCGGGCCGCCCTGCACATTTACGGCGAACGCGAATTCGCGGTGCCGTCGCTGCTTTCAAGCGAAATTCTCCCCGGAGCGGCCGGGGTTCAATCGCCTGCCGTGAGATTGTTTATGGAACGGGCTCCCGGCCTGCGTGGCGGCGCAGCACTCGACGCGGACCAAATGCGTCTGGTGGCCCAAATCTGCGGACGGCTGGATGGCCTTCCCTTGGCTATCGAGCTGGCCGCGGCGCGCACCAAGCTGCTGCCGCTGAAAGCCCTCCTGGAACGGTTGGAGGATCCTCTGCGCGTGCTGGTTGGCGGGGCCCGTGACTTGCCCCATCGCCAGCAGACCATGCGGGCGACGCTCGATTGGAGCTACAACCTGCTCGACCCCGAACATCAGAAGCTGTTCCGGCGCATGGCGACGTTTGTGGGCGGAGCCACCATCGATGCCATCGAAGCCGTTTGTGATACGCGCCAGGATCTGCATGTGGACCTGTGGGACGCCATTGAAGTTCTAGTCGACAACAGCCTGGTCCGCCGAGCGGGATCTGAGGACGCCGAGCCGCGCTTCACCCTGCCCGAAACCATGCGGCAGTACGGGCGCGAACGCCTGGCAGAAGCCGGGGACGAAGCCTATTCTCGCAAAGCTCACGCAGCCTACTTTCTGGTGCTGGCAGAGGAAGAGGCACCGCGGCTCCGCCGGGAACGTGACGGGAAGCACCGCTTTGATTTGGAACTGGGAAACTTTCGCGCGGCGATGGATTGGCTCGCAGCCGCTGGTAACGCGGAGTGGGGATTGCGCCTGTTGATCGCGCTGGGGCCGTACCTGTTTTCCCTGCGCCTGATGCAGGAAACGCTGGATCGGATCTCAGGGCTGCTGGCGCTTCCGTCGGCCGCCAATTTTCCAAGACTGAGCAACTGGGCTAACTACTGGAGAGCCGACTTCCTCAGCGAACTCGACCACGCACCGGCCTTGGATTTATATCGCGCTGCGTTTGTCAATTTTGAAGAGGCGCGAGATCCGCTGGGCATGCTGTTTTGTGCCACCCGTACCGGTTTCAATTTGCGCCGGACGCCGGCTGAACTTCCGGAGGCGCGGCATTGGTGCGAGCGAGCTGTGGAATTCGCGCGTGTGGCCGGAGATGCCTCCATTCTCGCCGGGACTCTGAGCAACCTGGCGGATGTCGTCAAAGATCTGGGCCAGTATGAGTACGCGCGTGCCCTGTATCTGGAGACCATGCGCCTTTTTGAGGATGCGGGAGATCAAGAGAATGCCGCATGGTCTCTGAGCCACCAGGCCGACCTCTGCCGGCAGCAGGGCGACGATGGCCAGGCTCGTGTGCATTACCAGCAGGCCCTCGCCAGGTTTCGCGCGTTGGGGATTCCACACGGAACCGCCTCCTGCCTTTACGATCTGGCGGGTCTCGCGGCAACGGCCGGCGATCTGGCAGAGGCCCAACGCCTGTACCGGGAGTGCATCGTGTTGTATGGGCCCCAAAGCAAGGCGGACCTTCCACGCGTTCTGGAGGCTTTCGCCTGTTTGGCGCTGCAATTCCAAGACCCGGAGCGGGCACTGACGCTGGCGGGAGCGGCTGCCGCTATGAGGCAGAGATATACGTTGCGTTCTTTCGGTTCCAGCCATCACGTAGCGATCGAGCAAAAAATTGACGCGGCCCGCAACCAGGCAGGTCCTTCGGCGGCCGCGAGTTGGATGAAGGGTTGGAACATGCGTCCGGAAGAAGCTATCGATCTGGCTTTGGAGAATTGAGGGAAGGGAATCGGTCCTACTGAAGTTCGTCGGCGCTAGCCGGTTCCATCAGCCGCCGGACGGCTGAAATCCGGTTAGCTGGTACTCCTGCGCGGCGGGCATGTTCCTGGATGATTTCCGCGTTCGGCGCCCAGTAAATGCAATAAACTTTATTGTCTGTCACGTAGCTGTGGAGCCACTGAATTTGGGGGCCGAGATCGCGGAGCACCGCCAGGGAATGCTGCGCCGCGGCTTGAGCTTGCTCCTGAGTCATCTGTCCTGCCCCAGGGATTTCCCGCTCAATGACGAACTTCGGCATAGGACAATAATATCACGGGCTTCTGAGATGCCATCCATCTCGGCCTCAGGTGTTTCATGGGCATGGAGCCGACGAATCCGAATAACCGTCGTAATACTGGAACGATTATTATCGGGGACGCCAGCAGGACAGCCAGGGTTTCCGTGTCTCAGCACAAGGGTGCAGTCCACTCTGGCTGGCCCCCGGTTTCATCGCTCCCAGCTTTCCGCCTTTCTTCAGTCCTGGCGATGACCGGCGGCGTTGGGACCCCTTCAACGCCCCGGGCGGCGGGTAAAGGGATTGCACGCTGTGCGCAGGGGCAGCGCCGAAAAACAGGTTGTTGGTTGGCGCTATTGACCGTGAGAAATCAGCGTGAGGCCCGGCACGCCGAGGTAATCGTTGCGGTTGTGGGTGATCAGCGGCGCGCCGGTGAGCAGAGCCGTGGCCGCAATCCAGGCATCCGCGCAATCAATCCGCCGGCCGCATGCCTGAGCCGCGACGGTCACCTCTGCCCACTTCGTACATAGATCCCGATCGTATGGCAGCACGACAAAACGCTCCAGGTACTAGCGCAGCCGCTGGCGGCGGGTCTCGCCCCAATGAGCTTCGAGCACCCAGCGATCCAATTCCGCCAGGGTCATAAACGAGATCATCGGCGTCCGGTCTGTTAGGTCCGGAAGGTACTGGAAGGCGGTCGGATGGCTCTTGAACAGATAGGAAGCTACGTCTGTATCGACGACGACGGTAGTGCTCATGCGGCGCGGTCGGACCTGTTATGCCCGCGCCATTCGTGGAGGGCGGCCAGGAATTCCTCGATGGGCTCGTCCTCCGGCCAGAAGTCCCCCAATAAGACTCTGGGGTCGTGGATGGGGCCCTTCCCCTGTTGGGCTATCAATTCGTCCACCGTAGGGCTGGCGTAGAAGTTGTACCGAGGATCCTTGGATCTGTCCATCTTGGGCCTCCGCACTTTGAGTATAGCGACTTAATCATATGAGCGAAAACCCATGACAAGCGAAAACCCATGACAATAACGCATGACCAATAACCCATGACAAAATAACCCATGACAGGCTACGTTGCAGTCCCGGTTTTGCGGCGGCGCGTGCCTATTGGATCTTCGCTACGCCCGGCTGCGGGTTCGGAAAGCGCGTCATCACGGCGGGATCGTGCCCGGGGATGATCAGCCTCGGATCGGCGGCCAGTCGCTTCATGCGGTCTTGCGCCCGAAGGTTCGATTCGGCATCGATCGTCTGCGCGATCGGCGCATGCTTGTCCAGGTTTTCGTAGAGGTACATATTGTCGCTGGCCAGCACCACCGTGCCCTGGGCGGTGCTGATGCCAAGATACTGCGACGCGTAGGTGTGCTTCCCTCCCAAATAGCAGGTGATCCCGGGAAAGATTTCCTGGGCATCGCCGTTCACCAGGGTGACGCGTCCCTGGGTGTTCAGTTTGACGGCCGCGAGGATGTCGTCGGGATCGATGCCGCCGTGGGTGTTGCGCGATTGCCAGGCCGTGCCGGCGTAATATTCCAGCTCATCCTTCTGGATCCAGATGCGGGCCTTGGGAAAAAGATTCATGCCGTCGGCGTGGTCCCAGTGCATGTGGGTGATGACCACATCGGTGATGTCTTCGGGCTGCAGGCCGACGCGCGCGATGGCCTCGGATGGTTTGACGAAGTCCTTGGGGTGCCATTGGCGGAGGAACTGCTCGCGATAGAATCCGGAATCCACCAGGATGGTGTGGCCGTTGCCGCGCACCAGCCACACCATCATGGCGATGTCCATCTTGCGGCTCGGGTCCGCGCCGGCCACCAGGCTGGACACCGGAAAGTCGGCGAGAGTGGCGTAGCGGATGGCGTAGATTTCATACTGCGGCTTGGGCTGCGCGACAAGTTGGTTGGATAGCGGGGCGGCCAGCGCGACGGCCAAAACCAGGTGTGAGATCCGCATGAACGGCCTCCTTTGCTCCACAAATTAGGATCAGTGCCGGGGGCCTCACCTTGCGGCAGGCCCTGTAGAATGGTACCTTGACCCCGTGAAGCTTGCATACATCCGCTGGAAAGACGCCGTCTCCGAAGAAGCCTCCGCCGCTGGGTCCAACCCTGCCCACGCGGCGCTGGTG
>JBEKQS010000166.1:0-12132 GCA_049519475.1 Bryobacteraceae bacterium
CCCTTTCGCGGCGGATGAACACCGTATTTCAATCCACTTGCTATCCAGACCGAGTTACTCCCCATAAACGCGCACGCAGCCCCTTATAGTTCCAGTTATGGTTCCAGACGGGGTGCAAGGCTGGCGAACCGTGCTTGCGCCGCGTGCCGGGACGCTGCCCACTCCGGCCGAACCGGATTGGGACTGGTGTTGTGACCGCAAGAGGTCGTTCCATCGGCTGGCCACGCTCTCTTACGTTCGCGGCTCTGATCCGGGTCGCGCGCGTCGGGAAGCGGTATTCCAATGGGATAAAATCTCGCGGTGATCGGGGCTACGCCGATTCCAGCGACACCGCTTCTTCCACGTCCGTCAGCTTTACCATCAACTGCGACCCGTACTCGTACCCTTTGTCGAAGGCTTGCAGGTTCAGTTTCTGGAACGCCGGCGGCACCGAATCGGCTACCGCCTGCCGCAAGGCATCGGCTTCCAGCAGGCCGGTCACCGCGCCGAAGAATCCCACCATCACGATGTTCAGCACCATCTTGCGGCCCAGCTCTTCGGCCAAGCGCGTCGCCGGCACGCCATACATCCGCACCCCGCTCGGAACCTCACCCACCTGCACCAGCTCCTGCTCGGTGATCAGGATGCCGCCCGGCTTCAATTGCGGCCCGAACTTCTTGTAAGCCTCCTGCGACATCACCACCAGAACGTCCGGCCGCGCAACGTAGGGGTAGAGAATCGGCTCGCTCGAGAGAATCACCTGCGCGCTCGACGATCCGCCGCGCGCTTCCGGGCCGAAGCTCTGCGTCATGCAGGCATAGCCGCCATGAAAGATGGCTTCGGCTTTGCCGATTACCACGGCCGCCAGAATCACGCCCTGGCCGCCGAATCCCGCAATTCGAATTTCACTTAACATTCGCTGCACATGGCCTCCGGTTCGGCATATCGATCTCCCAGCGATTCGTGCATCTGGGAGCTCATCATTTCGAAATAACCCGGGCGGTCGCGGTCCACGAATTTGCCGACCACAATCTCGCCCGCCTTGGTCAGCGCGCACTCGCTGGTGGGCGCCCCGTTGCGTGTTTTGCTGACCTGTTTGTAAAACTTCATGGTGTCCAGGCCGTCGCCCATCTTGTTCCGCCGCTGGTAGAGCGTCGGGCAGGGCGAAATCACCTCGATGAAGCAGAAGCCCTTCTTCTTCATGACCTCTTCCATGGACCGCGACAGTTGCTTCACGTGGTAGGTGGTCCAGCGGGCCACGTAGGCCGCGCCGGCCGCCTCGGCCAACTGCACCAGGTTGAAGGAGGGTTCGAAAACTCCGTAAGGAGACGTCGCGCTGATCACGTGGGACGGCGTCGCCGGTCCAGTCTGGCCTCCGGTCATGGCGTACGTGAGGTTGTTGACGCAAATCACCTTCAAGTCCATATTGCGCCGCGCCGCGTGGATGAAGTGGTTGCCGCCAATCGCGAACAGATCCCCATCGCCCGAATAGACCACCACCTGCAACTCCGGGTTGGCCAGCTTCAGCCCCGTGGCGAACGGGATGGCGCGCCCGTGCGTGGTGTGGAAGGAATCCAAATTCGCGTAACCCGCCACTCGTCCCGTGCACCCGATGCCCGATACCACCGCCACCTTGTCCAGGTCCGCCTTCGAATCGAGCAGCGCCCGCGCGAAGCAGTTCACCGTCGTGCCGATCCCGCAGGCCGGACACCAGATGTGCGGCATCCGGTCCATCCGCAGAAACGGCTCTATCGGATTATGCTCATCCGCCGGTATCTCGTACGGGATTTCAAGAGTTGATTCGTTCATCGGGCTGCCTCCACAATGGCACTCAGAATTACTTCGGGATTGTGTACCGTTCCGCCGGCGTGCGTCACCGGAATCACTTTGGCCCGGCCGGCCACCACCCGCGCCACTTCATGCACCATCTGGCCCAGGTTCAGTTCCGGCACCACGAAGGCCTTCACCCTCCCGGCCAACTCGTCAAGAGCCTGGTCCGGGAATGGCCACGCCGAAATGATGCGGAACTTGCCGGCCTTAATTCCCTGGGCGCGCGCCAGTTGTATCGCGCGCTGCGCCACCCGGGAGGTGATCCCGTAGGAAACCACCACCACTTGGGCGTCCTCCAGGTCCTCCGTCTCGAAAAGCGCGCGGTCGCCCGAAAACGGTTTCAGCTTGTCGACCAGCCGCCTTACCGAGCGGTCCTGGGTCTCCACGTTCATGCTCGGATAGCCCCGTTCGTCGTGCGTCAGGCCGGTCACGTGGAAGCGATACCCCGCGCCTGCCCGCACCATGTCGGGAACCATGTCCTCGCGCGGCTCATACAGGCGGAACTCTTCGGGCGGCAGTTTGGTGTAGCGCCGCGGCGTAACCTCCAACTGTTCGGCTTCCGGAATGATCACCTTCTCCGTCATGTGCCCGACGCATTCATCCAGCATCATCAGCACCGGCACGCGGAATTCTTCCGAGATGTTGAAGCCCGTGATGGTCAGGTCGAAGCATTCCTGCGGAGAGTTCGGGCACAGCGCCACAATTCCGTAGTCGCCGTGCGACCCCCACTTGGCCTGCATCATGTCGGCCTGCGCCGGAAGCGTTGGCAGCCCGGTCGACGGTCCGCCGCGCTGCACGTTCACAAACACGCACGGCGTCTCCGTCATAGCCGCGTAGCCGATATGCTCCATCATCAGCGAGAACCCAGGGCCGGAAGTCACCGTAAAGGCCTTTGCGCCGCCCCAAACCGCCCCCTGGATGGCAATCGAGGCCGCCAGTTCGTCTTCCATCTGAATAAACACCCCGCCCACCGTCGGGATGCGCTGGGCGAACCGTTCGACCACTTCAGTCGAGGGTGTTATGGGGTAACCTGCGCTAAATCGCGCACCTGCCGCAAGGGTTCCCTCACAACAGGCATGGTCACCGTCGAGAAAATGAACGCCGGTCAGGACGCCCTTTGCGTCAGCTTGCATGTCTTTTTGCTCCAAAAATCGCGAAGTCCGGGCAATACATTCCGCACAGATCGCAGCCGCTGCACTTCTCTCCGGCCACAACGTGGGGCGGGTGGTATCCCTTTGAATTGAATGCGGATGAAAGGGCGAGCACGTGTGTAGGGCAGAACTCCACACAGAATCCGCAACCCTTACACCGCTCGACGGTAATCGCAACTGCGCCTTTGGCCATCAGAACCCTCCACTTTGGTGTGTCGGGCCCTACCCTTGCACGCCACGTGCCAACTGGAGATAAGCAGTCCTGAAACTCTAATTCACTATGCGGTACGCTCCCCTGTCATCGCATTGCGTTTGCCTGCGCGGCTGTCAGTCGCCGGCGGACTTCTTGGCGTAGCCCACGCTTTGAGCAAGGATGATCCGCTGCTCCGCGCGCAGGTTCAGCGCCTTGCCCAGATCGGCGCGATTCACCGATGCCCGCACCACCGTACCCAGGCCTTCGGACGCGCAGAAAAGATACACGTTCTGGGCGATGAAGCCGGTGTTGGCGTTGGCGGTAGCCAGCCTTGCCGGGTCGTCACCGCCCAACTTGGCGGTGTCGGCAATATAGATCAGATTGACCGGTGCATCGGCCGCGTACGCCTGGGTTCCGGCCAACTTGCGCAGGTCGGTCTGCGCCACGGGCTTCAGAGCGTTGGCCTTGGCATCGTACACGTAGGCTCCATCGGCCATGATCACGAAGACGTCGAGTTCCTGGCGGTTGGATGCCGACGGCGCCGTGCGGTGGCCGTCTTCGCGGTTGATGCCCCAGGCAGCCCACAGAAGGTTCGAAAGCATCTGCCGGGAAATCTGCTCCGGGCCGAAGTCGCGCACCGACTTCCGCTCTTTGAGGACCTGCATCAACGGCTTGCCGCCGTTGGTTTGAGGGGTTGGCAGCGCAACCGGCTTGAGTTCCTGGCCTCGGACCAGTCCCAGCGGGACCAGCAATAGGGCAATAAGAGATTTGGACATCTGATTCTCCATGTGCAGTATAGCTGATGGAGTCACAGCCAGGGACAGCCGCTCGCTGACGCTCACGGTTCCGTGCCGGAGCTGCTCTCACGCAGCCGAGGCTTCGGCATCGTCTTCGCCCTGCTGAATCCACCTCCGCACATTCTCGGGGCTCCAGGTGAGGGCGTCCCGAACCGACCCAAGGGGGGTACGGGGACTGATCGGCACGAGGTCGAGACCTGCAACCTTGGCGGGCTTCCGACCCAGAAGGCGAACCACGCGGACGGCCGCGCGCAGCGAACGCGAAGGCATCCGGGGCAGCGCGTTGACCGCGATCGCGCGGGTGGCGCCCATTTCGGCCGCGGCCCAGACCGGCAGGACGTCGAGCAGACCTCCATCCACGTAGAGCTTTCCGTCGATACGCACGGGCGGGTACCCGAAGGGCACCGCGCAGGAGGCCATGAGATGCGCCGGGGTAATCCGGTCGTCGGGTACTCGCACCAGGCGGAGCCGTGGAACCTCCACCAGCGTGAGCGAATAGGGGACGCGAGGCTTGAACCTCTCGAACCAGTCCCGCACCTGTCGGTCTAGCGCGGTGGGATCGAAAAAGCTATTCCAGGGGACGGCGGGTAAGCGCCGCCTCATCAGAAGAGCGGTGGCGGGGTCCCGCCACATGGCCAGCAGATCGGCGGGGGAACATCCGCCGGCGATGGCCCATCCGTTAAGCGCACCGACGGAGGCGCCCACTACCAGATCGGGCTCGAAACGTCGCGACAGCACGTTCCAGACTCCCGCCTGATACGCGCCAAACATTCCACCCGCCGACAGGACCAGCGCACAGGGCATTCGCCGTCACCACTTGTCGATGTAAATGGGATTTGCGGGAGCCTTGCCTTCACACCAGTAGTGGTCGAAGTTGGCGATGCCGGCCAGAGTGGTGAGCGCGGCTTCGTCGATCCACTGGTGTCCGGTGCAGGTTCGGGGCTCCTGGGCGAAGATGGCCAGCGAGGCATCGCAGACGATCTCCGGGGTACGCCACTGGGAGCGATCAGCCATCTTCCAGGCGATCGACGCCTGGGTCTCAATGATGGTGCGCGGCCAGAGCGTGTTGCCGGCGATGTTGTCGCGCTCGTGCTCCGCGGCCACGCCCAGCGCGACCCGAGCCATCCCGAGCTTGGAGATCATGTAAGCGACTTTGCCGGGCGAGGGCCGGCTGGTAAGTTGCGGGCACATGTTGAGGACATGCCCCCACTGCTGGCCTATCATGTAGGGCAGCGCGTAATAGCAGGCGATATAGGCGGCGCGGGCGTTGACGCCCAGCATGAGGTCGAACCGCTTGGGAGGCGTCTGGAGGATGGGCTGCGTCCAGATGGCGCCGGCGTTGTTCACCAGAATGTCGAGGCGGCCGAGTTCGGAAGCCGTGCGCTCAATCAGGTTGCGAATGGCGTCCTCGTCGCGGACATCGGTGGGGATTGCGAGGGCGCGCCGCCCCATGGCCCGGATGGCATCCGCCGTTTCATGGATGCTGCCGGGCAGGCGTTCGGTGGACTGTTCGCTCTTGGCGGCCACCGCGACATCCGCGCCTTCCTGCGCGAGGCGGATGGCCAGAGCCCGGCCGATGCCGCGGCTGGCTCCGGTGACCACCGCAACGCGGCCGCGCAGGTCGGGATGAAGGACGGATTTGGATTCGCCCATACTCTATACCGATACCGGTTGCGGCTGGGAAACCGCTCCCTGACGGTCGCGGCTCGGATCGGACGCGTGACCGTCAGGCAGCGGAATCTCTCCTCGTACCGCTTGCTCACGCGCGTGGCTTTGATCGGCGGCGTGACCGTTTGTGGGCGGAATCTCTCCTCGCACCGGTTCTTCAGGGGACGCCTCCGCGGGCTGGAAAACCGTTTGCTCGCGCGCGCGGCCCTGATCGGATGCCGAAGGTTCAACCGGCTGGGCGGGCTTAGCGGGCTTAGTCCGTTTTGCCGGCCGCGGTCTCGCGGCGCGAGGCGTGGTGGCGCGAGGCGGTGCGCTCTTTACTCGGGCGGCCTTAGAAAGCTCCTCGAAACAGACCCGGATGTAATCGCGCAGGCGCGCGATGTCGGGCGCCACGTGGGCATCAGCGGTCAGACCGAAGAAGAGCTTGCCATCGTAGCTTTGCACGGCCACCCCCACCCCCAGCTCATAGCCGGTGGGCACGGCCGGATAGGATGCCACCAGGCGCCGCCCCACCGTGTAAAGCGCCGAGGGTGAACCGGCCACGTTGGTGCAGATCACGTTGAGCAACGGAAGCGGCAGGGGAACCAATGGTATGCCGCGCCAGAACAGCTCCTGCATGGGGGCCGGAGCAGCGCCCAGGCAACTGGCCGCGATGGCGATCAGTTCTGCGGCGCGAACGCTCTTCATGATTTCCATCCTGGTGGCTACGGCGTGCAGCATTTCTACCGGGTTGCGGACGTCCAGCGGCAGGACCACCGGGAGAAAAGTGATGCGGTTCCCGAGGGATTCGCCCTGCTCGTCGCCACGCAGGTTGACGGGGCAGACCACCCGCAGGAATCGGCCCTTGACCTTCTCCCCATGCAGCCGTATGTAACGCGCGATGGCCCGAACCACTACGCTCAGGATGCAGTCGTTCACCTTGCCGCCCAGGGCGGCGCGAATCGCCTGTACCTCGCTGAAATCGACTTCCGCCCAGCAGAACTTGCGGTCGCCCGAACAGGGCTTGTTGAAGGGGAACCGCTCGGGCGGCTTTAGCAATTCCGGCAGCAGGGCCGCGAGCGACTGAAGGGCGTTCTTCCCGCGGTCGCTGAGCAGCCCTTCGGCCAGGCCGAGCAGGCCCGCCTCGGCGGCGACCACGTTTTCCAGGGCGCTCTGGATGGCACCGCCGACTTGCTCCGCCAGCGTATGCTCGGCGCGCGGGGGCGCCGCCCGGCGAGTTCGCGGCTTGCGGATGGCGTGGGAACCTTCGGGAGTGGGATCGAGCATGATCCTCAGCAGCGCCGCTCCGGCAACGCCGTCGGCCAGCGCGTGATGAATGCGCGCGATCAGGGCGCCGCGCCCGTCCTTCAAGCCTTCCACGATGTGGACTTCCCAGAGCGGCTTGCCGCGGTCCAACACCTGGCTGAGCAGGCGCCCGGCCAGCGCCTCGAGCTCGGCCTCCCCGCCGGGCGCGTCCAGGCGTACCCGGAAGATGTGGTGCCTGATGTGGAAGTTCGGGTCGTATTCCCAGGTGGGATAACCGAGGTTGAACGGGGGTGGCACCGCCAACTGCCGGTAGCGCGGAATGAGGTCCAGTTTGGAATCGATATTGGCCACGAATTCGCGGAAGGGGATGGGGCCATCGAACACCGCGACGCAAGCGATGTTCAGCGGAATCTCTTTACGTTCCAGGTAAAGGAAGGCGGCGTCGATTCCTGACAAACGGCGACTCAGGACCGGCGGTTGGTTGTCCATTTGGTGGTCGGCTCCAGGTTCCGGAAAATGGCGGTTACAGGCAACTGGCGCGGCCGGCCACGGTGCACTGTATGTCCTCCCACTCTTCGAGTTCGGTGAGGTCCGGATAGCTGCCTAAGTGCCAAAGTTCGAATGCAAGAAGATCGAATTCCTGTTCCTCGATGTTCACCGGCGGGTCGTCGCTCCAGTGGGCGGTTTCCGCGAGTTCTTCGGCAAGGGGGATTTCCAGGGTCGGCATGGCATACCTCCAATATGAAGTAATTAAGACCGGTAGTTCCGCTTGTAGGGTATGCCTGATTTTTCCCGGTGTCAACCCCGCCCGCCATTTGGCAGCGGGTCAGTTAATGGCGTAACCATCTCGGTGCAGTAAGAACGCTTCAGCCACTTGCACTGAAAGAAAGGGGAGAGGGTACATTTGCGGCGCGGCCCGCTGTTCCTCATGTTATTCTTTCACGGGGTTCATTCTCTCCGATGATCTCAAGTGGAATTCTTCAACAGCCGGCAGCGACGCTGCTTGACCGGTTGGTATCGCAGATCACTCTGGCCGGCGGCCCACTTGAGACGATTGCGGTTCGGGCCCCTTACACGGGCTCGACCATCGGCACGATCCCGGCGGGGACGGTGGTGGATCTGGAACTTGCCGTCCAACGGGCACGGGCTGCGCAAACAGCGTGGAGCAAGCGCACGTTTGCCGACCGCGCGCGCATCTTTCTGCGGTTTCACGACCTGCTGCTGGAGCGTCAGGATGAGGTGCTGGATCTCATCCAGTGGGAAACCGGCAAGGCGCGGCGGCACGCATTCGAAGAGATTCTGGACACAGCCGTCGTCACGCGCTATTACGCCAGGCGGGCGAAGAGCCTGCTGCGGCCGCGCCGGCGCAAAGGCGCGCTTCCCCTGCTGACACTGACCCGGGAATTCAAATCGCCGGTGGGGGTGGTCGGCTTCATTGTTCCTTGGAATTATCCGCTGAATCTGGCGGTGACCGACGCGGTGCCGGCGCTGATGGCTGGAAACACAGCGGTTTTGAAACCGGATGTGCAGACCAGTTTCACGGCGCTCTGGGCGGTGGACCTGCTGCGCCAGGCGGGTCTTCCGCCGGACGTATTCGGCATCGTCACGGGGGAGGGACCGCTGCTCGGGCCGGCGCTGGGAGAGCGCGTGGATTACATGATGTTCACGGGCAGCACCCGCACCGGCAGGCTGGTGGCGCGGCAGGCGGCGGAGCGTTTGATCGGGTGCTCGCTCGAACTCGGCGGCAAGAATCCCATGATCGTGCTGGCGGATGCCGATCTGGATGCGGTGGTCGATGGCGCCATCCAGGGATGCTTCGCCTCGGCGGGCCAGGTCTGCATCTCCATCGAGCGGATTTACGTACACCAGTCGATCGCGGAGCCGTTTCTCTCCAGCCTGATCGCGCGCACGCGCGCTCTCAAGGTGGGGGCTTCGCTGGACTACTCGATGGAGATGGGGTCGCTCACTTCAGAGCGGCAACTGCAACGCGTCGAGGAGCACGTCCGCGACGCAGTGGAAAAGGGAGCGGTGGCGCTCGCCGGCGGTCGGCGCCGGCTGGACCTGGGCCCGCTGTTTTACGAGCCTACCGTGCTCGCTTCCGTCACGGAGCAAATGCAGGTCTACGCCGAGGAGACCTTCGGTCCGGTAGTGTCGGTCTATCCGTTTTCGAGCGAGGCCGAGGCGGTGGAGCGGGCCAACGCCACCCGCTACGGATTAAACGCGAGCATCTGGACGCGCGATACCGCTCGCGGCGCCAGGCTGGCGCAAGAAATCCGGGCCGGCAACGTCAACGTGAACGAATCCTACGCGGCGGCTTGGGGATCGGTGGATGCGCCCTCGGGCGGCCGGAAGGAATCCGGCATGCGCGCCCGGCACGGGGCGGAAGGCATCTTGAAATTCACCGAAACCCAGACTGTAGCGGTGCAACGCCTCATACCCGTGGGGACGCCGCGCTGGATGGACGCAGCCGTGCACGCGCGCTGGATGACGCGCCTGCTGAAGTTGCTGCGCCGCATTCGGGTGTTCGGTTAGGCGTTTTACAGCGCCAACATCGACGTTGTCGATGTTGAGAAGTTAGCTAGGCGTCTGGAAATGAACCACTTACGGATATGTGGCTGTAAGGCCCCCCCTGGCGGCCCTCGGGGGGATCACCTTGGCAGGCGACCCTGGCGCGGAGTTCAGGCGCACCGCAACGCCTCCATCGGGTCGATGTGCGGGCCCTTTCGTGGCCTTCACGCCGCCGCATCCTCCTGGCTGCGCTCTCAGGCTGTCATGAACTCCAACGTTTCTCAAGAAAAACAGTAGCCTGCAGCCGATATGAACACCAGGGAGTTTGCGCCACGCGAACCAGAAGCGCAGTAGCCGGATTTCGCGTGCACGGTAAGGAATTGTCGCCATGGGAAAGAACAGCAACGGAAATGGGCGCGGTCTACAGGAAATCGACATTCTCGCGAGGGCAGTGCGCGGCTCGCCGCTGCCGGCTGCGATAGAGCCGGCCTCTTCAGAGAAACGGCGTCACGAAGCAGACTGCGACTATGGCAAGGAACTGCGCCATCTGCAAGTCGAACTGGTCAAGTTGCAGGAGTGGGTGCGTCACAAGGGCCTGAAGGTGGTTGTGATCTTCGAAGGGCGCGATGCCGCAGGCAAAGGCGGAACCATCAAAAGAATCACCGCGGGTCTGAATCCACGCGCCTGCCGGGTAGTTGCTCTCACGGCGCCGACCGAGCGCGAGAAAACTCAATGGTATTTTCAGCGGTACGTAGTGCAACTGCCGGCCGCGGGAGAGATGGTGCTATTTGACCGCAGCTGGTACAATCGCGCCGGCGTGGAACGGGTCATGGGTTTCTGCGGGGAAACTGAGTATCTCGAATTCCTTCACAGTTGCCCCGAGTTCGAACGGATGCTGGTACGCTCCGGCATTATTCTCATCAAGTATTGGTTCTCGGTAAGCGACGAGGAACAGGAGCGGCGCTTTCAAGAGCGCATCAAGGATCCCACTAAGCGCTGGAAACTGAGCCCCATGGACCTGGAATCGCGACGGCGCTGGGTGGAATACTCGCGAGCCAAGGACGAGATGTTCGCCCACACCGACATCAAGCAGATTCCCTGGTATGTGGTGAACGCCGACAACAAGAAGTGCGCGCGCCTGAACGTCATCCGCCACCTTCTCTCGTTGATTCCGTACGAAGATCTGACGCCCGAGCCCATCAAGCTGCCGACTCTCGACCGCAGGAAGTACGTCCGGCCCCCGATCACCGACCAGAACTTCGTGCCGGAACTCTACCAGCAGCGCGGCGGTATTCTCACCCTTACCAGTGGCAGTTGACCCGGAGGAGAGCCGGCGTTAGTCGTTATTGGACTAAGCCGCTGTCGCGGCAGAACACCCTCGTAGCATTCGCGCCTCCGGAGAGATAAACCAATGGACGAAAGGAGTTCATTGGATGACCCCTCTACGGCAACGAATGCTGGAGGAGTTGCAGTTGCGCAACCTCTCCGAGACCACGATTCACACCTATTTGCGCCTGGTGGAACGATTCGCCAAGCACTTTGGAGCATCGCCGACGAAATTGGGCCCGGAGCATGTCCGGCGCTACCTGCTCCATCTGCTGAATGACAGGAAGGACACCTGGGCTACCGTTCAGGTGAACCGGGGAGCACTCAAGTTTCTCTACGTCAGAGTTCTCAAACAGGCGTGGTTTGACGAGGAAATTGCGGCTCCCAAAAGGCGGCCCAGGCTGCCCACCGTGATGAGTCCGGAGGAGATCGCACGCATCCTCGATCGGACCACCAACTTAAAGCATTGGACGATTCTCGCAACGTTCTATGCCACCGCACTGCGCTGCAATGAACTGCGCCATCTGAAGTTGAGCGACATCGACAGCCAGAAGATGGTGCTGCATGTACGCGAGGGCAAGGGCAGTGTTCCACGGGACCTCCCGCTATCCCCACCTCTGCTGGAGCGGCTGCGGATCTACTACCGCCGGTTGAAGCCGACTGACTGGTTGTTCCCGTCTAAACAGCGGCGAGATCAGCCGCTGGACGATAATTCCATCCGTGCGCTGTGCCGCGATGCCGGAGGCCGGGCCGGCCTCAAACATCTGGTTCACCCGCACCTGTTCCGCCACGCCTGCGCCACCCACATGCTCGACGCCGGCGCCGACCTCCGCACCATCCAGGTTCTGCTGGGCCACGCAGATATTCGCACCACCGCCAGGTATCTCCGTGTATCCATGAAGCGGCTACATGCCGCCCCCAGTCCCTTCGATGCCCTCCAACTGCAACCGGTTGAGTACTCCGCCGACGGCCGCCGACGGTGACGGAGCCTCGGCTGGAAGTCGCCGACATCTTCCGCCAACACGGTCGGGAGTTCCTCGATTCGCTGGGGAGAGGTACTGTCTCCCCAGCAACGGAAGGCGTTTCGGGATATCGGCGCATGCCGCACGGCCGTCCTCGGCTCATACGTAGAGCAGTGCGACCACTGCTCCCATCAGGTGATGGAATACCGATCGTGCCGCAACCGGCACTGCCCAAAGTGCCACAGCCGGGCGCGCGACGAGTGGCTTGCCGACCGGGCAGAGGAGATCCTGCCCGTTCCTTATTGTCATGTGGCCTTCACCCTGCCGCACGAACTGGCGCCGCTGGCCTTGCAGAACCCGCGAGTCGTCTGTGGGATCCTGTTCCGAGCCGTAGCCGAGTCTCTTCTGGAAATGGCCGCCGATCCCAAACGTCTGGGAGCCAAACTGGGCTTCCTGGCTGTCCTGCACACCTG
>JBEKQS010000167.1:0-11845 GCA_049519475.1 Bryobacteraceae bacterium
TCACCGTTCCGAACTACAACCGTAAAACCGATCGGCTTCAGTTCGGAACACTGATCGGCATCACTTCGGAATCGTGATCGACATCAGTTCGGAACGCTGATCGACATCCCTCGGAATCCGCACTTATCAGAAGCGTTCGCCGCCCCTCGGCATTTACTTTCACTTGCAAGCGTTCATTTAGTTGGGATAAACGACCGACGATGACGATGTCAGACAGGTTGCCGACGTGAAGCCGAAAGGGTGCGCCCGTGCCGGGGAGTAGGGCTATGCGAAACTCGCTTTGATACGAAAATCTGGAGGCTTTCTTGAAAATTCCTACCGGCCCTAGGTAAGACGTTTCGTCGATATAGTCAACCAAATCCGATTGTAACTCTTGCCCGGTGCTCGGCATGGCGGCGTTAACCCGTTTCATGAACTTGTCGAAGTCTATGAGTAATGCAAAGGTGTCGCCAAAATCACAGGTCCTTGGGTCCACAAATGTATCTGATGCGCTCTCTCGAAGTGCGAACATGCAAAACACATTCACGTTCTGGAGGGCGTCTGGTCTGAAGCGCACAGGCCCATGAATTTCGAGGACCGGCTTGAAGTTTTCCTCGCCTGGGAGTTTCATATGAAGTATTCCGCCGTCGCCTCGTAGCAAATGAGACGTACCTTCGTGCAAATCCATTCGGGGCTCCGTGGTCTCTAGTTTGACAAAGTGTTCGAGCGTGTTCATGTATAGGAGACCCTGTGCAAAGCGTTCGATATTCTCACTGGCACCAAACTTGAACACGCCTAGAACTCGATTATCTTGTATCATGGCTTGCAACGATGAGTATAACCTTCTCGGGCTCAACGGCGCCGGCAAAACCACCACCATCCGCATTCTCCTCGACCTGCTCCGTCCAACCTCCGGCCACGCCTTCATCTTCGGACACGATTGCCAGCGTGGGGGGCTGCACGCAAGGTCCAACATCGGATACCTCCCCGGCGAGATGGGCATTTATTCCGATCTCACCGCCTTGAAGTGCTCGATATCCTCGCCGGGCTCAGCGGCCGGCCCATCGATCTGAAACGCCGGCGCGAACTCCAGGACCGGCTCGGGCTGCCCGATAACGAACTGCGGAGAACACTCAGGCTTTTCAAGGCGGCCCGCTTCTGCTGCTTCTCGACAAACCCACCGAGGGGCCGATCTACTGATGCAACAGAGCGCATGGCGGCTGGCCACGTCCGCTGGTAAGATTGAGGCATGTCGACGCTGTTGGAGAAGGCGCTGGAGAAAGTCGTCGCACTGACTCAGGATGAGCAGGATGCGATCGCGTCCCAGATCCTCGACTCGCTAGCCGACGAGGATGCCTGGAAGAAGCGCTTTGCCGAGAAACGCGAGGTGATCCGTCGTATGGCAAGGGAAGCCATCGAGGAAGACGAGAGGGGCGAGACGGCGCCGTTGGACGATCTGCTTTGATGCAGTCCCGGACCACACGGCAGTTCCAGCGTTTGTTTTCAGATCTCCCCTTCGACGCTCAACGCGACGCCAAGCGCGCCTATCGCCTCTTTCAAAGCAATCCGGCCCACCCCGGTTTGCAATTCAAGAAGCTGGAGGGCGAGGAGAACATCTACTCGGTTCGCATCGGGCTTGAATTCCGCGCTCTGGCAGTCATGAAGAAAGATCGAATCGTCTGGTACTGGATCGGGAGTCACTCGGTATACGACCGTCTGGTCTGAACTGCAAGCGGGAACACGATGTACCCGGAAATGGTCGCGTCGGGAGTCCCAGCCCAGCGCCGGCGCAACTGTACGGACATTTCGCCCTATGCGACAATACGGCTTAAAATCACAGGCTCTCACCATGCCCGACGCCGCGGCCGTTTCAATCCGGGGACTCACCAAGCAGTACGGAAAGCTAAGAGCGGTAAACAACCTCCACCTGGACGTAGCTCCGGGCGAAATCCTCGGCTTTCTCGGACTCAACGGCGCCGGTAAGACCACCACCATCCGCATTCTGCTCGACCTCCTGCGGCCGACCGCCGGCCACGCCTTCATCTTCGGACACGATTGCCAGCGCGAGGGGCTGCACGCGCGGGCCAACATAGGATACCTCCCCGGCGAGATGGGCATTTATTCCGATCTCACCGGCCTTGAAGTGCTCGATCTCCTCGCCGGACTCAACGGCCGGCCCGTCGATCGCAATCGCCGCCGCGAACTCCAGGACCGGCTCGGCCTGCCCGATAGCGACCTGCGGAGAACGCTGCGCGAGTACTCCACCGGCATGAAGCGCAAGCTCGGGCTCATTCAGGCTTTTCAAGCCGACCCGCTTCTGCTGCTTCTCGATGAACCCACCGAGGGGCTCGACCCGTTGATGCAGGAGGCCTTCTACACGCTGATCGCCGAGACCAAGCGGCGCGGCGCAACCGTCTTCATGTCATCGCACGTGCTCTCGGAAGTCGACCGCATCTGCGACCGAGTTGCCCTGCTGCGCAAAGGCGAGCTCGTTCTGCTACGCGCAGTGGAGGAAATCCGCCGGCTCGCCTCTCGCCGCGTGCGCGTGCATCTGGTGGAAGACGCGTCTCCGCCGCCGGCGCTTCCGCCCGGCGTACAAGTCATCGAGACCGCGCCGCGCTGGTGGACCTTCAAAGTGGAAGGCTTCCTGGGACCGCTCCTGGAAACCCTGCGCGCTTTCCCGGTTGAAGATCTCGAAGTAGTGGAACCGAAACTCGAGGATGTCGTCATGCAGTACTATCGCGAGGATCGCCCATGAGTGGCCGCCCGCCTTTCCTGTTGCTCGCCTATTCGCTGAAGCGCATGCGAACCATACTGCTCACCATGGGCGTTTTGCTCTGCGCTTTTCAGATCCTGATGGTGGCGGTTGCCCGGTCGGTCGAGCGCTCTGGTGGATTCGCGCAGCTCAGTGCGTTGATTCCTCCCTTCGCCCGCGAGTTATTGGGCCCTTCGATCGCCATGTTCCTGTCTTTCGCCGGCATCGTCTGTCTGGGATATTTCCACGTGGCCGTAATGGGCTCGCTCGTCGGACTCTCCATCGCGGTGGCCACCGTGCCGGCCTCCGAAGTCGAGACCGGCTTCATGGATTTGATCCTCTCCCGCCCGCTTGCCCGTCACTGGATCGTCACTCGCAGCATCGTCGCGGCCATCCTGTCGATCGCGTTGCTGCTGGGATTGATGATGCTGGGAACATGGATCGGCCTTGCGACTCTGGCCCCCGCCGGCACCGTCTGGCCTTCCGCGAGCTTGATCCGCTCGTTGGCGCTCAACCTTGGTCTGCTGATGCTGTGCTGGAGCGCCGTGGCGCTGGCCATGGCTTCGGCGGTCCGCCGGCGCAGCATCGCGGGTGCATCGGCAGGAGTGCTGGCGCTCGCCGCGTTCCTCATCGATTATCTCGGCCGTCTTTGGCAGCCCGTCGAATCGCTGGCGAAGCTCTCGCCGTTCCGTTATTTCAGCCCGTTTGACTTGATCATGGGCGGACAGCTTCCGTTGAAGAACGTTGCCGTGCTCCTGGGGATCACGGCAGTGGGCTTTCTGGCCGCGTATGGGTTGTTCTCCCGCCGGGATATTTCGCACTGACTGAGTGCTGTTTCATCAGTATGGTCTCCTATTTCGCAAAGAACGCTCCCTGACGGTCGCGGCTCGGATCGGAGCCGCACACGCTCACCCCAAATCAATCCGGAACGTCGTCCCCTTGCCCTTCTCACTCTCTACCGCGATGCGGCCTTTATGGTCGCTCACCACCGATTGCACAATCGCCAAGCCCAGCCCCGTTCCGTGCGTCTTGGTGGTGTAGTACGGCGTGAACAGGCGCTCGCATTCCTCGGGCGTCAAGCCTTGGCCAGTGTCGGAAACCTCCAGGCGCGCGCCCGATTCCAGCGCGACGGTTCGCACGGTCAGCGTTCCGCCTTCGGGCATCGCGTCGATCGCGTTGAGGATCAGGTTGCGCAGCACGCGCGTTATCTGCTCGCGGTCGGCCTCGACCGGGCGCAGCGCCGCGTCCAGTTCCGTCGATGCACAAACGCGCGCCTTCGCCAGTTGTCCCTCGAATAGCTTCATGGTTTCCGTCGAGATCTCGTTCAGGTTCACGGGCTCCATCTGCGGCGCCGGCATCCTGGCGAAATCGCTGAACCGCGCGACGATCTGCTTCAGATTGGAGAGTTCCGCCAGCAACGTCGCAGTGCCTTCGCGGAATACTTCGTCGAATTGCTCGGGATAGCTCTCTCGCGCGCGCTGCATGTTCTCCACAGTGATCTGTAGCGGGAACAGCGGGTTTTTCAGCTCGTGCGCCAGCCGCCGCGCCAGTTCGCGCCACGCCGCCACGCGCTCGGCCTGCACCAGGCGGTCACGCTGCTCCACCAATTCGTGTGTCATGCGATTGAAGGCCCCCGCCAATTGCCCGATCTCATCGGCCGAGGCTACCTCCACGGTGGCGCCCCAGTCGCCCGCCGCCACTCTGCCCGCGCTTTCCGCCAGCCGCCGCACCGGCCGCGTGATGCGCGCCGTGGCCCACCAGCTCAGCGCGATCCCCATCAGGATGCCCGCCGCCGCCACGGTGATGGCCGTCCGCAGCATCGAAGCTTCCAGTTCAACCAGGTCCCGCCGTGAGCTGCCGATCAGCAGCACGCCCAGCAGGCCGCTTTCGTACCCGGTGAGCGGCAGCGCGTGGAAGGTCTCGGCTTCGGCGCCGCTCCCCACCGTGGCGGTGACCTCGCGCCGCTGGCGCGCCACTTGTTCAATGAGCGATTGCAGACGCGACGCGCCAGGCGCCGGCCCGGCTGCGCCAATCAGCTCCGACGCCGAAAACTGCGGGGCCAGATTGCGGTAAAGCAGCACCCGCATTCCCGCCGGCATCACCAGCGTGGAGAGGAACTCGCGGTCCAGCAGGCGTCCGCCCGCGACGTACAGTTTGCGGTCGCCCGCGCTGGCCGTGCCCACCGCCACCAGCGCCAGCGCCACGCCGTCCGGCAACTCCTCACGCTTCAGGAAGGCGCCGCGCGCTTTCCAGTCCGGCTCGGTGGCCAGCCAGTCCTCTTTGTATCCGAACCGTGCCGGCCATTCGGCCGAGGATACGATGGCGCCATCGCCCGCCACCAGTTCCAGCAGGTCCAGACCGTGCGTGGCAGCCAGCGCCGCGGCCTGGTCCACATAGCTCGAAGCTTCGGGCGAAATGGCGATGTCGCGCGCCGAACTGGATGCCGCGATGCTTTCCACCGTGCGCTCCACCTCCAGCCCGCGCCGCGCGAACTCCCTGTTGAATTGCGTGACCAGGGCTTCCGCGCGTTTGGCTTCCATGTCTTCGAAGGCCTGCCGGGCGCGGCTCGAAACCACCAGTTCCACCACGCCCACCGCGGCCGCCACAGCCACCGTAAAAATCAGCAGGAGCCGCGTACGAAACGTCATGGCCGGTCTTCCACCCACAAGTTCTCAAAATGCCACTCGCCCAACGGCGTGATGCCCGGTCCGCCCTTGACCCGTGGGCCCGCTCCAAGAGTCCGGGGCAAGTGGAACAACGGAATCACGCGGAACCCTTCGAGCAACGCGCGCTCGGCATTGTAGAGCGCCTCAGGCGTCTCCGGCCGCGCCGGCTCGGCCAGGCCCAATTCGGCGGCGGTTTCCGCCAGCGCGCGCGCCGCATCGGAGGAAGCCAACCGCACTTCCACCAACCGCACATCGGCGTTGCCGCTCTGTGCGGTGACCGGGACCACCAGGCCGGCATCGCGCGCGTTCAGAGCGATGCGGTCGGCGATGGGCCTCAGGGAAGCGTCGCTCACCGCAAGCGAGATGGTTCTGGCCGGCGGCGCCAGCGCCGACACCAGGCTGCGCGCTCGGGCCCCATCGAAAGCCGGCGCGAAAAGAAAGGCGTCGCCCGAAAGCCACTGCGGCAGCAACGCGCCCGAAATTTCTCCCTGCCGCTGCAACAGCACGCTGTGGATGGCGCCGCGGTCCACCGCCAGCGCCAAAGCCTCGCGCACGCGCGCATCCTCCACGCGCGGCCCGAAAACCAGCGCCATCAACCGCACCGGTGACGACGACCAGACCTTCCGCCCCGCCATCTGCCGCCGCAATTCATTGGGCCCCAGCTCAACCACGTCCGTCTTCCCCAATTCGAGATCGGTGGATTGGTCGCGCAGCGGCCTGCCCATTTGAATCTCGATCGAGTCCAGATAAGGCCGTCCGCCGCCGGCGTTTTCGTCCGCCGTGTACACCGCTCGCCGTCCCGCCTCCCAACTGGTCAGGACAAACCCCGCCGGCGGCGCCATCGCCCCGGAGTTTTCGAATGCCTCGCGCATCTCGACGCGCAGGGTTCCGCCGTAGTGGGGCCGCGTCGCGGCGCCCGCCACCAGCACAACTCCTAAGCTACCTGCCGCAAACCACCGTGACCAAGTAAGCCGCATACCTGCCCGTTCGCAAATCGCGCGCCACCACCAACACCGAAATTCCACCCGAGGGCCACAGCGCCGTCACCGGCCCCGGAAAATCCATCGCCGCCGTGATCGCCGTGGCCGCCTGGTTCACCACCGCGAAGGCCTGCAAAGCGTCTGGCTCGCCGCTGTCCGCAGGCCGCGTGGCCAGCACCTGCGATCCGCCGCCGCAGCGCGCATCCGTGCCGGCGATATCGCTGCCCCACTGCCCCGCCACGCCGGCCGGCTGCAATGCGGCGTCGAAGATCTGGCTCCGTCCATCCACCTGTGCCAGCACCCACAGCGTCCGGCCCTGATCCTCCACGCTGGCCGCCGAAAAGAACGGCGGGACTGTCTTGCGCATGCCGCTCTGCGTGGTGACGCGGCCGTCGAAGTAGTTGCGCGCGGCGGCGAAGTTCCCCAGCAACATCGCGCGGCTGCCCGATTCGAGTACCCAGGGCTCGTCCGCCGCGTGGCATTCCATTTCGAGCGCCGGCTCCGTCGAGCCGCTGCACGCCATCCCCGGCAGAAAGGCCTGGAAGCTCTTGCCGTTGGTGCGAAGATGCCCGCGCAGATCGCGCGGCCCGGTCTTCGCCGGCGTCAACGCAACGGATTTCGACGCTTCCCATTTTCCATTCGGCTGCATGTAGAGCGTCACCCGGGCGGGCGAGAGTACCAGCAGACCGGCGGCCGGGAAAGCCACATCGAGGATCGCTTCGTCCTGCTCCCACACCAGCTTCTTTTCGAGCGCCACGCCCTGCGCGGGAGGGGCCGGCGGAGCGCCGCGCTTCCAGGAAGCGATCCAAACCTGCCGCTCTTCGCCTTTGCGCCATTCTTCCACCATCAGGTATTGCGATTCGTTCTCCGAGAGCGTGATTTCGACTTCCACCGTGGGCGCAATCTCGCTCACGCGCACGCCGGCTTCTTCCAAAGTGGTTTCGAATGCCGCGCGCGCCTGTCCCGGGGCGGCGGAATCGAGCGACGCCACGTTGCGCCATGCCACCGCGACCACCGCACCCCGTCCGGCAAATACCGCCGTCTTGCGCGCCAGTTCGCGTGCGGCGCCGGCGGGATCGTCAGCGGATCGGGCGCATCGCGGGAGGAAGAACAGGAGCGCGGCCAGAACCGCGGGCCATCCCTTCACGGCTGCGATCATAGCACATCGCGGTTCTCTCGCCGTCTCAAGACCCCGCTTTCGTCACAATACGGATGAAACCGCGCAAGCAGCTCCGCGCGACAAAGAAGGAAACCGGAAACGTGATCGCCGCCATCAACACACAGCCTAGAAGATTCGACATAGTCAGCTCCTGTTACTGCGAGGCTCCCACTCCGGCGGGCGCCGTGGCCCGGACGGCAACCACCGCCTGGCCGAAAATCTGTTCGGTCTCGAGAGTCCGTTCCGCGTGGAGTTCCACCGGGTCGCCGATTTGGACCATATGGGCCAACTCGCGAATGTCGCTATTGCGGAGCCGGATGCACCCGTGAGACGCATCGTGGCCGATCGAGTTGGGGTTGCTGGTGCCGTGGATGCCGTATCCTTTGAGGTTCAGGCCGAGCCAGTGCGGGCCGAGCGGATTGGACGGTCCGGGGGCGATGATCTTGCCTTTGGTGTACCAGGTGGGATCGGGGATGCTGTTGACGATTTGAAACACGCCGCTCGGGCTGGGCGATTCCGGCGCGCCCACGGCGGTCGAGAAGATCTTGACCACGCGCCCCGATTCCATGACCGCGAGTTTGCGGTCCGGAATGCTGACCACCACGCGGCGCGCGGGTGACGCCTGGTTTTCCTGGGCCAGAGCTTCGGCGGTGGCCATCAACACGACGCTGGTAAGGGCCGCCAGCTTCCGGATTTGATCTTCCACTTTGAGCATCTTCCGATCCTCCTTACGAGGAGGGAAGGTGCAGGAGGATGACCAGAACGCAACCTACTGAATCAAAGCGGCTTGCTCAAACGCCTTTCGTGTCAGCCGGAGCACACGTGGAATCCGGGACGCATTCCGCATATTCCGCATAGGCACCACGCAAGAGTAACTTCGCAGTTGCTGCTGTGGCGCACGCACTCCTGCGTGAGCGTCGAGTCTCCACTCGACGCCTCTGCGCCCAGGACCAGCGGGCGTCGGCAAGAGTGCCGCCGCGGCACGCAGGAGTGCGTGCGCCACATCTGCCAGTCCGCCGATGTGAAGCTATTTTTGAGTCAGCCCTTAGTGCATGGTTTCAGGAGGTCGCTCACCTATCCGAAATCGCTTGCTGACGCGCGCGGCTCTGATCAGATGGCGACCGGCTCCATGAGGCGGATGATTTTCTTCTGGATGGCATACTGCACAAGCTGCGCTTTGTTGTGAATGTTCAGCTTGCGCATCAGGTTGAACTTGTGCGCCTCCACGGTCTTGACGCTAAGATCGAATCCCGCGGCGATCTCCTTGACGGATCTGCCTTCCGCCAGCATTTTGAGGATTTCGCGCTCGCGCTTGGTGAGCGTGCCGAAGCGCGGCTGGCGCACGCTGCCGGGTCCCTGAACCCGGAAGTCGTCCACCAGACGGGTGAGCAGCCGCGGGCTGAGATAGCTGCCGCCACGGTTCACTTCGCGGATGGCTGTCAGCAACTGGTCCGCCGGGCTGTCCTTGAGGATGTACCCACCAGCGCCGATTTCGACACACTCAGCGAGGTAATCTTCGTCGTCGTACATCGACAGAAAGATGACGCGTGTCTCCGCGCGCTCCTTGCGAATCTGGCGTGTGGCTTCGAAACTGCTCATCCCGAGCATCCCAATATCCATGAGGACGATGTCGGGACGTAGCTGGCTTGCCCGCGCCACCGATTCGGCGGCGTCAGCCGCTTCGCCCACCACTTCCATGTCCGGTTCCGCCGTGAGCAGCGTCCGGATGCCCTGCCGGAACAGAGTGTGATCGTCAGTTAAGAGTACCCGTATTTTTGCCATGCACCACCACCGTTGCGGAGTCTTTCGGCAACACGAGCCGGACTGCGACGCCTTTTCCGGGCTGGCTGCGGACGTTGAGCTGGCCACCCAATAACCGGGCCCGCTCCTGCATGCCCGCCAGACCGAAAGACATCGGCTTGCCCGCTGCCGCTTCCGCACTGAAGCCGGCGCCGTTATCCGTGACGCTCAGCCTGATACTCATATCGGCCTCTTGCAACGAAAGGTTTACATGAGTCGCCTGGGAATGTTTTGCGATGTTCTGTAGCGACTCCTGCGACACTCGGTAAATTACCTCCTGGGTTTGCCTGGGAAGAGCCTCCCAACCGCCCGAGATGCGCAGCCGCAGGCCGGCCGGATGCAGCCTGCGGAAGCGTGCGCCCAACTGGCGCAGGGCGGCTTCGAGCCCCAATCGTTCCAGTACGGCCGGGCTCAGCGCCGCCACGATGCGGCGGATTTCGTCGACCGTTCGCTCCGCAATCCGGCGCGCCTCAACTACCCGCGGCCGCATATGGTCCGGGGCTTGCCGCTCCATCATCTCCAGTTCCAGGCGCAACAGCGGCAGCAATTGTCCGGCCTCATCATGCAGTTCCCGGCCAATGCGGCGGCGCTCGTCTTCTTCGGCCTGGTGGGCTTCGGCCTCCAGGCGACGGTTTTCGGCTTCCAGGCGCGCCTTCTCAATGGCCCCCTGGCATCGCTCAGCCACGGCATTGAGCAGGTCGAGTTCTCTGGGCAGCCACGGGTATGGTGCGGCAAATCCAAATTGCAGCAGCGCCACCTGGCCCATCGGGAAAGACCAGTAGGAAGCGTAGCGGCCGCGCAGTTCCGAAACGGCGAGCAGACGCTCCTCGGGTTTGCCGCGCTCAATATAAAGCGGCCTGGCGAGCCTTCCGCTGGCCGGCCGGTCCAACAGCAGGAGATGGCCGGCGCGCGCCCGAAAGGTGCGGGTCAGGATGCGCACGAAGCGCTCCATCAGGTCGTCGAGCGAGGTCGATTCGGCTTCGGCGCGAACCAGGTCGAAAAATGCTTGAGCCTCGGCCTCCCGCACCTGGTAATAGGCGCTGCCGAGTTCGAGCGTAGTAGAGAGATAGAGTTGCTCTCGCGCCGGCTGAAACCGTCCCTCGAGCAGGCTGTCGAGCAAGCCGCCGAATTCGCGCAGAACTTCGTCCACCGCTGCCAGCTGCACGTTGAGCTTGGCCAGCCGCCGCCCGCTGTATTGCACCTGTTCCAGGAATTGGCTGAGCGAGCGCAGCCGTGAAGCCGCCGCCGGCGTAATGGCGAGGAAAGCGCGGATCTCGGCGGCATGGTAGCCGCGCGCGCGCAGCATCTTGCGGAATCGGCGATCCAGCCGGCCGGCGTCCGGCGCGATCACCCGTGCCAACGCGGCCACAAAGCGGCGGGCGGCGGGCGTCAGCAGTGCGTCGGTCATCAACCGCTTGATCGGCGGCGGCGGGCCGCTGCTTTAGCCCACGTACTGGACTTCTTCCTCCAACTCGATTCCGAACCGCTCGCGGACGCGCGCTTTCAGCTCCGCGATCAGGGCGCAGAGGTCGGCCGCGGTCCCCGCGCCGGCATTGTAGATCAGGTTGGCGTGATAGGTGGCTACGTGGATCTCGCCGCGCGTCATCCCTTTGGCTCCCACCTGGTCGAGGAACCACGCGGCTGGAACTTTGCCCTCGCGCACGGCCGCGGCCGGCACCTGCGCCGCCACGCCGGCCGGAAGTTCAAGGAGCAACAGGTTCTTGAAAATACTGCCAGCGCACTTCATGGTGACCGGAAACTTCTGGTTGCGCACTTTCAAAATCTCATCCGCCGTGTTGCGCAGGGCCGCGGCGTCGGCCGGGTCCAGGCGCAACTCCACGCCAAGAATCATCCAGTCCTTGCGCTCTTTGAAAATGCTCTCCCGATATTGGAACCGGCACTCCTCATTGTCAAAGATCCGCAGGGCCGCGCCATCGAAGAAACGGACTTTGAGCACGCGGTCGGAGATGGAGTGGCCGTACGCGCCGGCGTTGCCATAAATGGCCGCTCCCACCGAGCCGGGAATGCCGGAGAGCGTCTCCAGGCCCTTCAGTCCCTGCCCGATCGCGAAGTCCACCAGATCTTGCAGCGACGCTCCGGCGTCGGCCGAGACGCGCCCGTTGGCGGCCAGCAGGCGGTCGCCCCGGTAGCGCAGCACGATTCCGCGATAGCCGCTGTCGGAGACAATCAAGTTGGTCCCACCGCCGATCACCATGGTCGGGATGCCGCTCGCACGCGCCACACTCAGTGCCGCGATGAAGGCTTCCGCGCTGCCCGTCTCCGCGTAAAGGTCGGCCGGGCCGCCGATGCCGAAACGCGTATAGCGGGAGAGCGGAGCCTGGTTGAAAACGGTTAAATTAGGAATCGCGGCGAGGCGCGCTTGCGTCTCTTCCGTAGTCGGCATCGTTATCATTATAGGAGAGGCGCTACATGCGATCGGGATTTCAGGGATTTTCGCCGGAGGCCATCGCCTTCTTCCGCGGATTGGCGCGCCACAACAACCGCG
>JBEKQS010000168.1:0-11794 GCA_049519475.1 Bryobacteraceae bacterium
AAGGAAAACATTCGCCAGGCCTTCGACCGCGTGGCGAAGGAAGGGCAAGGCAGCGACCTGCTGGTGGTCTACCTGGCCGGCCACGGTGTGGCGGCGCGCAGTGAACAGGATCAGTATTACTACCTCACGAAAGAGGCGCGCAGCACGGAGATCGACCGCGATCCCGGGCTGCGGGCCGTCTCGACCATCAGCAGCGCGGAGTTGAAGGAATGGCTGTCGCGGACCAACATGCCGCTCAAGCAGGTGGTGATTCTGGACACCTGCGCGGCGGGCGCCGCTTTCGGAGACATGGTGAAGCTGGCGGATAAGCGCGACCTCTCGACGGACCAGATCCGCGCCATCGAACTGCTGAAGGATTCTACGGGGAGCTGGATTCTGATGGGCAGCGCCGCGGATGCGGTCAGTTATGAGGCCAATCGCTACGCGCAGGGCCTGTTGACGTATGCCCTGCTGCAAGGCATGCAGGGAGCGGCGCTCGAGGAAGATCGCGTGGAAGTGAGCAGGCTGTTCGGCTTCGCGCAGCGGCAGGTAGAGGACCTGGCCAAGGGCATCGGCGGCATCCAGCGTCCGGTGATGAGCGCGCCCAAAGGGCAGACCTTCCCGATCGGGCTATTGAATGAAGCGGCTCGCAAGCAGATTCATCTCGCGACGCTGAAGCCGCAATTGCTGCGGGCGCGCGTGCTGGATGAAAACGATCTGGATTCGCTGAAGCTGGAACCAGCCTTGCGGGCGGAGTTGCGGGCCGCGAGCTTGCCGGTCACACGCGGCGTCGATCGACAGGACCCGCAGATCGTTTACCTGGACTCAGTGGTGGACGAGGTTCCAGATGCATTGATTCCACAACTCCGATACACGGTTGAGGGCGACAAGGTCAAAGTCCGCCTACGGCTGTTGCAGAACGGCAAACCGGTGGTGGAGCGGAATCTGGAACTGCCGAAGGGCGAGACAGTCCAACTGGGTAGAGCGCTTCGGGCCGCGATTGTCTCAGAGAGCGGGAAGGTCCGGCTTCCGAAGTAGACATGCCCGTCGAGCCGCGAACGTCAGAGAGCGGTTGCCGGCACGGAACTAAGTTCGCGGGCAGACTCCTGCGTCGCACACCCTGATCCGGCCGGCGACTTCGCCGCCGGAACAGGCGCTGGGTTATCATGTGTTGCAGTCCCAGCGCCATGACAACTTCAACCCCATCCGCCGGATCCAACCCCGCACGCTTCTTCCCGCTATTACTGATCCTGTTCGCCGGCAGCGGCTGCTCCGCGCTGATCTATGAAATCGTCTGGTATCAGCTCCTGCAACTGGCCATTGGGTCGACGGCGGTCTCGCTGGGTTTTCTGCTCGCCACTTATATGGGTGGCCTGTGCATCGGCAGCCTGTATCTGCCGCGGATACGCCGTGCGCAAGAACATCATCCGTTGAAAGTCTACGCGGCTCTCGAACTGGGGATTGCCGTGCTGGGGCTGCTGGTGCTTTTCGGTATTCCGCTGGTCGACCGCATCTATGTAGCCGGCGCCGAGCATGGCATGCCCGGCATGCTGCTGCGCGGCTTCATCTCCGGGGTGTGCCTGCTGCCGCCCACCATCCTGATGGGGGCGTCGCTGCCGGCCATCGTGCGATGGATCAAGTCGACGCCGCGCGGCGTGGCGTGGTGGGGACTGCTCTATGGCGGAAATACCGTGGGCGCGGTGTTCGGATGCCTCTTCGCGGGCTTCTATCTTCTCCGCGTCTATGACATGGCCACGGCCACGTATGCGGCCGTAGCCATCAACCTGGCGGTGGCGGCCGCCAGTTATATGCTGGCGGGCCGAACCCCCTCGGAAGCGGCGGCGGGCGATGCGCCCGAGCCAGCGCCGGCCGCGGCGCAACCCGCCGTGATTGAGCCGGCGGCGAGCCGCTGGACCATCTACGTCACCATCGGGCTTTCCGGCGCCTGCGCGCTGGGCGCGGAAGTGGTCTGGACGCGCCTCATGGGCATGATGCTGGGCGCCACGGTCTACGTCTTTTCCATCATTCTGGCGGTCTTCCTGGTCGGCCTGGCAATCGGCAGCTCGGCGGGATCGCTGCTGCTGCGCACGGCCAAGAGCACTCGCTCGCCGCGGCTGGCGCTGGGCTGGTGCCAGATCCTGCTGGCCGCGGGTATTGCGTGGACCGCCTACATGATCGCCAATTCGCTTCCGTTCTGGCCCATCAATCCGCTGCTCACCACCAGTCCCTGGTTCACCTTCCAACTCGATCTGGTCCGCTGCCTGTGGGCCATGTTGCCGCCCACACTGTTATGGGGAGCCAGTTTCCCGCTGGCGCTGGCGGCGGCGGCCCAACCGGGCGAGGACCCCGGCCGCGTAGTGGGAGCCGTATATGCCGCCAACACGCTGGGCGCCATTGTCGGGGCTCTGGGAATCAGCCTGATTGTCGTGCCTTGGATCGGCACGCAGCAGGCGCAGCGCATCCTGCTGCTGGCATCGGCGGCGAGCGCCCTGTTCGTGCTGGCGCCTTATATCAAGCAATTCCAGGCGCGCGCCATGGCCGGGTGGCTGGTGGTTTCCCTGGTGGCCGCGGTGTTCCTGGCGACCAACCTGGATCCGATTCCCGGCAAGCTGATCGCGTATGGCCGGCGCCTGCCGATCTCGGCGACCTCCTCGAAGGTGCTTTACACGGCCGAAGGCATCAACTCCTCGGTGGCCATTACGCAGTGGAACGACGGCGCCATCGAAGTGGACGTGAATGGACACGTGGAAGCCACCACCGAACCTTACGACATGAAGCTGCAGCGCATGGTGGGACACCTGCCGGCGCTGATTCATCCCAATCCGAAATCGGTGCTGGGGATCGGCTTCGGCGCGGGCGTTTCAGCTGGAACCTTTACGCGCTACCCAACCATCGAGCACATCACGGTGTGCGAGATCGAGCCGGTGATTCCGCCCACTTCCACCCGCTATTTTTACCGACAGGATTACGATGTGCTGCACAATCCGAAGACCCGGATCATCTTCGACGACGCAAGACACTACCTGATGACCACGACCGATATGTACGACGTGATCGCCTCCGATCCGCTGGACGTGTTTGTGAAGGGAACTGCCGCGCTTTACTCCAAGGAGTACTTCGAGGCCGTCAAGCGGCATCTCAATCCCGGCGGGAGCTTCAGCCTCTACGTACCGCTCTATGAAAGCGACGAGCGCACCGTGCGCAGCGAGCTGGCGACCTTCTTCGAAGCCTTCCCCAACGCCACGGTCTGGGCCAACACCATCAACGGGCAGGGCTACGACATGGTTTTCATGGGGCAGGTGGCGCCGTTCAAAGTCAATATCGACGAAATCGAAGAGCGCCTCAACCGGCCGGATTACGCCCTGGTGTCGCAATCCCTGCGCGACATCGGAATCAATTCCGCCATTGATCTTTTTGCCACCTATGCCGGGCAGAGATCCGATCTGGGCCGTTGGACCGAAGGCGCCGACATCAACCACGACGGCGACCTGCGCCTGTCTTACCTGGCCGGTTGGGGCATCAACTCCAGCCTCGAAGATGTCATTTACCGCGCGATGATGAAATACCGCGAGCTCCCGGTGGGCATGTTCACCGGCAGTCCCAGCCACGTGCAGAACCTGATGTACGCCATGGGCAGCAGCGGCGGCCAATAGGGCCAAGTATCCACCGCAGAATCAAGAGGCTGGAGGTTTGTCTTGACATGCGCTATCGAAATGATATCATATCGATAGCTAGGAGAACTGGTATGGAAACGAACGGGATGTCGAGCAATCGGGAACAGGTGAAGCGGCTGGCGAATGGCTGGCTGATGTTGCCGGTACTGGTTTTGCTGCTGTTGGGCGATATCGGGCTGATGATCTATTCGATTGCCGCCGCGGCGCCCAATGGCGAGCCGATTGTGCCGTTGCTGGTGGCGAGCATCGTGGGGTTGCCTGTGTGCATCATCCTGTTGACCGGGCTCTTTACCCTACAGCCGAACGAGGCGCGCGTGCTGGTGCTCTTCGGCGCGTATAAGGGTACGGTGCGGGAACCGGGGTTGCATTGGGGCAATCCGTTCTATACGAACGGCCCGCAACAGTGGGGCGCGAAGCTGGCGGCGGCCAAAGGAAGAGGCGACCAGGCGGCCGCGATCCGGCCCAGCCGGAACAAGATTTCCCTGCGCGCGCGAACGTACAACGGGGCGGCTCTGAAGGTGAACGACAAGCGCGGGAACCCCATCGAAATCGCCGCCGTACTGGTGTGGCGCATTCAGGACACAGCGCAGGCCATGTTCGACGTGGACAATTACGAAACCTACATCCAGACGCAGAGCGAATCGGCGCTGCGGCACCTGGCGAGCCTGTACGCCTACGACGACGGCGAAGAGAACGAGAGCACGCTGCGCAGCAACATGGATGAAGTTTCGCGGGCGTTGCGCGCCGAGTTGCAGGAGCGGCTGGCGAAAGCCGGCGTGGTGGTGGACGAGGCGCGGTTGACGCATCTGGCCTATGCGCCGGAAATCGCGCAGGCCATGCTGCGGCGGCAGCAGGCCGAAGCCGTGATCGCCGCGCGGCAGAAGATTGTCCACGGTGCCGTCAGCATGGTGGACATGGCGCTCAGAGATCTGGCGGAGAAGCACGTGGTGCTGCTCGACGACGAACGCAAGGCCGCCATGGTGAGCAACCTGATGGTGGTGCTATGCGGCGAAGCGGAAGTGCATCCCGTGATCAACACCGGCACTCTTTACAACTGAGTGGCGGACCATGGCGGAACGCAAGTCCTTTCTGATGCGCATCGATCCTGCGCTCTGGGCGGAGCTGGAAGCCTGGGCGCAGGCCGACTTGCGCAGCGTCAACGGGCAGGTCGAGTACCTGCTGCGTCAGGCGGTGCAGAAGCACAAAGGCCCCGCACCGAGCCGCGACCGTAAGTAACTGCCGAGTTGAATTCTTGCCGCTTTGGCACGAATATTTTCGGCCGTGTGCATTTCGCTCCATGTTCATGGGCCGTCGGCTGCACTCCGAAAATAACTCCAACTCCTCACTTACCAGGCCTCTTGCGCCTGTCCGGCCGCAGGGCCTCCGCTTCCTCAGCGCTCTCAGGTCTTGACTTAAGTTCTGTCTTTCTCTGCGTCTCAGCGCCTCCGCGTTAAATCCATTTCCTGTTTGGTTCCGGCTATGCCGGGTTAGGGAGCGGAGGGCCTATAGCGCTGAACCTCGCAGTCAAAGCACCAGTCCGGCTCCCCAAAATAGCCGCGCCCGCTATTTCACCGCGACGGCTTCTGTCACTCCGAGGGCTTCGGCCACGCGGCGCCCGTACTCCGCGTCGGCTTTCGTAAAGTGGCCGATCTGGAGTGTGATGATGCGCTCCGGAATGCCCCGCATGGAGGCAACTATGTTGTGGACCAGCCGCTCGCGTTCGTCGGGCTTCATCAGGCGGTAGAGATCCCCGGCCTGCTTGTAGTCGTCGTTCCCATCATGATGGTCGTAGCGGGCGGCGTCGCCGGCGATCGGCATGGGCCGCTCGGTGTATTCGTGCGCTTCCACCGGTCCGCCGAAGCTGTTGGGCTCGTAATTCGGACCCACGCCGCCGTTGTCGTCGAAGCGCGTGAGGCCGTCGCGGTGGTAAGTGTGAACCGGGCACTGGGGACGGTTGACCGGCAGCGAATCGAAGTTGACGCCCACCCGATAGCGATGCGCGTCGTCATACGACACCAGCCGCGCCTGCAACATCTTATCCGGGGAATAGCCCATTCCGGGAACGATATTGACGGGAGAGAAGGCCGCCTGTTCCACTTCCCCGAAGTAGTTCTCCGGCATGCGGTTCAGTTCCATAATGCCGACTTCGATCAGCGGGTAATCCTTGTGCCGCCAGACCTTGGTGAGGTCGAAGGGATTGTCGGGATGCGTGGAGGCGGCGGCTTCGGGCATAATCTGCACGGAAACGCGCCACTTCGGATAATCGCCGCGCGCAATGGCATCGGTGAGGTCGCGCTGCGAAAAGTCGGGATCCTTGCCGACCATCTCGATGGCCTCTTCGCGGTTGAAGTTCTTGATGCCCTGCAGGGTCTTGAAGTGATATTTGCAGTAGAACAATTCGTTCTTCGCGTTGATCAGGCTGAAAGTGTGGCTGGAGAAGCCGTCCATGTGGCGATAGCCGTGGGGCGTCCCGCGGTCGCTGAACAGGATGGTCACCTGGTGCAGGGATTCCGGCGAGAGCGACCAGAAGTCCCACATCATGGTGGGCGACTTTAAATTGGTTTGCGGATCGCGCTTCTGGGTGTGGATGAAGTCGCTGAACTTGCTGGGGTCGCGGATAAAGAAGACCGGCGTGTTGTTGCCCGTCATGTCCCAGTTGCCTTCTTCGGTATAGAACTTGACGGCAAAGCCGCGCGGATCGCGCTCCGTGTCGCCCGACCCCTTTTCGCCGCCCACGGTGGAGAAGCGAATGAACATATCGGTCTTCTTGCCGATCTTGTCGAAGATCTTCGCGGTGGTATAGCGGGTGATGTCGCCGGTCACCGTAAAGACGCCGTACGCGCCCGTTCCCTTGGCATGAACCACGCGTTCGGGTATGCGCTCACGGTTGAAGTGCGCCATCTTCTCGAAGAGTTGGTAATCCTGAATGAGGACCGGCCCGCGGGGGCCCGCCGTCAGCGAGTTCTGGTTGTCGCCGACCGGACGGCCTGCGGCCGTTGTGAGAGTTTTCTTTTCTTCCATAGCCCCATTCTATGCCCGACGCCTTGCATAGGTGTCCGGGCGCTGGCCGTCAAAACGCACCGGGGTTGACAATGTGACTAGTGTATGCAAGTATAGTTGTAATGCAAGATAACCTGTCTTCGCAGGTAAGTGCCTGGAAGTCTCAGCTCAAGAAAGGGACGCTCGAACTCGCCATATTGGCTTTGCTCGATGCCAAGCGCTGCTATGGTCTGGAGTTGCTGGAGCGGCTGAATGAGCTCGATCTGGAGGTTGGCGAGGGCAGCATCTATCCGCTGCTCGCGAGACTGCGCAACGAGAATAAAGTGACCACACAGTGGGTTGATTCGGGCGTGGGTCATGCACACAAGTACTACAGCTTGACGCCTTACGGCCATAAGATTCTCAACAAAATGCTCGCGGCATGGAGCGAATACACTAACGCTATTACAGGCGTAATCAGCAAGGTCCATCCACATGAATAAATCATCCCGAACCGAGGTAGAGGAATTCCTGCGGCGCTTCCGTCGTGGATTAGCCGCCCTGGCCCCCGACGTCCGCGAAGACCTTGCGAGCGAGGTACAGTCCCATTTTGAAGAGCGCCAAGCACAGGAAAAGCTGGATCTGGATGCCTTCGGCTCGCCCGAGGAATATGCCTCCCGCTTCGTGAATACCGAGGCCCTCCGGGCTGCGGTGACCAGGGACAACCCGCTGCAGCTTATCGCGGTCTTGCTCGGCAGGGTGCGTGCGACGGCATTTGTCATCTGCGTGGTGCTTCCGTTGGCGGTCCTCGAAATCATCGGGCTCGCCCTGGTGGTGATCGGCTTTTGCAAGCCATTTAGCAGCGGCCATATCGGACTGTTTCTAGGGGCGGACGGCCGGTTCGGAGCGTTGGGATGGGTGAACGATCCCGGCTCGATGCGTGAAGTGCTCGGCTACGCCGCAATGCCAGTTTTCATCTTCGGCGGGCTCTTGCTGTTTTGGGCCTGCTACCGGCTTCTGCTGAGGGTGGCGCGTCGCGAGCTGGCTTCGATGCGCGTGGACCGGGTCTCTTGAAATAGCCGTTCTTTCACAAGGAGGTGTTGTGAAAACGAAAAAACTCTTCACTTTTCTGGCTATTGTCTTCGCGGCCGGCTGGCTGTGCCAGGGACTCGCCATCGGGTATGGCGTCGGCGGCGCGGGGCGCAATTGGCTGTTGGCTGCCATGTGGGCGCCGATGCTGGCCGCCTTGCTGACCGGGCGGGAGACCCGGCGGCGGTTGTGGGACGGCGTCAGACGGAGTGCTTGGAAGTTATGGCCGCTCGCGTTGATTGCCGGATGGTCATTCAGCATAGGCCAACAATTGCTGCTGCTTGCCGCGCGCCAGGGACGCTGGCATAGCGAATATTTCCATCTCAGCGGAGACGGCCGGAGCATCGACTCGGTGCATCAGGTCGCCATGGTGTTGGGGGTAGGCCATCAGAGCTTCGGTCTGTTCGCCCTCAACCTTGTGCTCTCCGTGGCTGCCGGGTCCTTAATCACGATGCTGATCGGGGGAATCGGGGAGGAAGCCGGCTGGCGCGGTATCCTTCAACAGGAATTCGCGCGCCGCTTCGGGCTGTTCAAGGGCACCGTGTTTGTGGGACTGATCTGGGGCTACTGGCACCTGCCGGCGAATCTGGCCGGCTACAACGACGGGCAGCATCCGATCCTCCAGGCGGCGCTCATCTTTCCAATCCATACCGTCGCCATGAGCTTCGTACTGGCGTGGCTAGTGCGGCGCAGCGGCAGCCTTTGGCCGGCGGCGATGGCCCACGCTGCCAACAACGTGCTGCAATCGGGACCGCTGATCGTGCCAAACGGCTGGTGGATAGACCAACTGACAGCATGCCTGGTGTCGATCCTGGTGGGCACGGTCTTCTGCTGGATGCTCGTCCGGCGTAACTCTCACAGACAGGAACCGAGCGAAACCAGCTCGTCTGGCGCCCTGGACGTTGAAATTTCCACCTATTAAGGTATCCTACTCTTTAATTCTGTTATAGTATTCCTTTCAGGGGGTGTGGTGTTTCTCATCACTCATAGGAAACAATTTGGTCCGTCGACCTTCCTCTGGGATGTCCAAGCGCCCGACGTGGCGCGTGCGGCACGCCCCGGACATTTCATCATGGCTCGCATCGACGAGCGTGGGGAACGAATCCCGTTGACCGTTGCGGATTTCAACGTGGAACGCGGCACCGTCACGGTGGTGATCCAGGCGGTGGGCAAAACCACCTTCGAGATGATGACCCTGCGCGAGGGCGACGCCATTCTCGATTTCATCGGGCCGTTGGGTCTGCCCAGCCATATCCGCAAGCTCGAAGGCACGGTGGTCCTGGTGGGCGGCGGGCTCGGCGTGGCGCCCATTTATCCGCAGTTGCGCGAATACAAACTGCAGGGCAACCGCACCGTCTCGATTGTCGGCTTCCGCAATCGCGACCTGATGTTCTGGGAAGACGAATTCCGCCAGTATAGCGACGAGCTCATTGTCACCACCGACGACGGCACTTACGGCCGCAAAGGCTTCGTCTCACAGGCGCTCGCCGACGTGCTGGCCGGCGACAAGACCGTCCGCGAGGTGGTGGCCATCGGACCGCTGCCCATGATGAAGGCCTGCTGCGAAGTGACCCGGCCCTTCGCCGTTCCCACCATCGTCAGCTTGAACTCCATCATGGTGGATGGCACCGGCATGTGCGGCTCCTGCCGCGTGACGGTGGGCGGCAAGATGAAGTTCGCCTGCGTGGATGGCGCCGATTTCGACGGCCACCTGGTGAATTTCGACGAGCTCAACTTGCGCCAGAAGCGCTTCCAGCGCGAGGAAAAGGCCGCGCTCGATCGCTACCGCGACGAATCCACCAAGCTCGCCAGCCTCCAGGCCGTTGCGGAGACCGACGGCCAGCAACCGCGTTCCACCTGCGAGCTGCCCGAACCGTTGCCCTTTGTTCCGGGGCCGCGGCTGCCCAAGAACCTCAAGAGCATTCCGCCCGAACGCGCCCCCATGCCCCACCAGCCGGCCGACGAGCGCCGTCACAATTTCAACGAGGTGGCGTTGGGCCTGGATCTGGAAGCCGCGCTGCATGAGGCCGACCGCTGCCTGCGCTGCAAGAAGCCGCGCTGCATTCCGGGCTGCCCGGTGGGCATCGATATCCCCGGCTTCATCGCTGCCATTCAGGAGAAAGACATCAAGCGGTCCTACCAGATCCTGAAAGCCACCAACGCGCTTCCGGCGGTGTGCGGCCGCGTCTGCCCGCAAGAAACGCAATGCGAAGCCACCTGCGTGGTGGGCGCCAAGTATAAGCCGGTATCGATCGGGCGGCTGGAACGCTTCGTCGCCGATGCGGGCATGGGACGCGGATGGGACGAATTCCCCGAGCCCGCGACCGGCCCGCAAAAAAAGGCTGCCATCGTCGGTTCCGGTCCGGCCGGCCTCGCCTGTGCCGGCGAACTGGCGCGCAATGGCGTCCAGGTGACCATTTTCGAAGCGCTGCACGTGGCCGGCGGAGTGCTGAAATACGGCATCCCCGAATTCCGCCTGCCCGATGTCATCATCGACGCGGAAATCGAGAACCTCAAGAAGATGGGCGTGGAGATCCGCCTCGACAGCATCATCGGCAAGCTCTTCACCATCCCGCAGCTTCTCTCGGACATGGGCTATGACACGGCCTTCGTGGGGACCGGCGCCGGCTCGCCGAAGTTCGCCGAAGCCCCCGGCGAAGCCTACAACGGCGTCTTCTCCGCCAACGAATTCCTCACCCGCGTCAATCTCATGCGCGGCTACCGCCAGCCCATCTACGACACCCCCGTGGGCATGGGCAAGCGCGTGGCCGTTATCGGCGCCGGCAACACCGCCATGGATGCCTGCCGCGTGTCCTTGCGCATGGGCGCCGAATCGGTGACCTGCGTCTACCGCCGGACGCGCCGCGAGTCGCCGGCCCGCGTCGAGGAACTCGAGCACGCCATTGAAGAAGGTGTGGACTTTATGTGGCTCACCGCACCGGTGGAAATCCTAGGCGATGCTTCGGGTTGGGTCACCGGAATGCGCTGCCAGAAAATGGAACTGGGCGAGCCCGATGCCTCCGGCCGCCGCCGGCCGGTTCCCATGCCCGGCTCCGAGTTCCTGCTCGACGTCGACACCGTCATTTACGCCCTGGGAACCACCGCCAACCCGATCATCGCGCAGACCACCCCCGGATTAAACATCAACAAGTGGGGCTACATCGTAATCGACGAACAAAGCGGCATGACCTCCCTGCCCGGCGTCTTCGCCGGCGGAGACATCGTCACAGGCGCGGCCACCGTGATCCTCGCCATGGGCGCAGGCAAGCGCGCCGCCACGGGAATGCTAAAATATCTGGGCATCCTCAAACCCGATGCACCGCAACAAATGAACACCGTAGGGAGCGTATAAGCATGCCATCCACTTGTCCGAAGTGCCACGCGGTCCTGGAAGAAGACGAGATCTGTTGCGCCCAGGTCCGTTACACCTGGCGGTGCAAGAGCTGTTTCAAGCTGACCAGCGGGTTCGCCGTGCCCTATGGCAAATGTTTCATGTGCGGCGGCGATCTGGAGTTGATCCCCGGACGCGACCTGGGCGACTCCATGCGCTTCCAGGCCATCCGCGACGCCGTGCAGTTCGAGCTGGACTCGTTCCATTTTTATAAGCTGGCGCGCGACAAAGCCAAAACCCCCGATCAGCGCGCCGTGCTGGAACGCCTCTACGAAGCCGAACTCGATCACCTCCACGAGCTCGAAGAGAAGTATCACGCGCACCTGGACCGCGAAGTGGTGGAGCTTTCGGCGAGTGAGCAGAACCTGCTTTCCACCTGGCTGTTCAAGGGCATCGAAGTGACGGAAACATCCGGCATCGGCGATCTCTACCGCGCCGCGCTCGAAATGGAACGCCGCACCCGCGACCACTTCCGCAAGCTGGCCGGCGAGCTTCCGGCAGGGTTGGAAAAGGATCTATGCGGGGAATTGGCGGCTGAAGAGGACGAGCACGTCGCGCTGCTGGAAGGCGAGCTGGAGCAGATCGGCTAGCGTAGGGTGACGGGCAGATTGGCCTTGGCAACAATAGCCCTGGCTAGAGCATCGAAGTCTTTGCGCGCCTCTTCAGCCGACTGCAGGTGAGC
>JBEKQS010000169.1:0-11759 GCA_049519475.1 Bryobacteraceae bacterium
AAGTACCTGACATCGGAATGCCGGGCAAGGGCTTCGCCCGTGAAATCCCCGCGGGATCTGGAAGGCAGAAGACCGGGGTCAGAATAGCGAGTGCTCGGGCCGCCGGACGGGCACCGCTCCCTCACGGTCGCGGCCCGCATCGGGGCGGGCAGCGTGAGCGATGCAATAGACTAAAACTACGGCTATGCGATTCCCTCGTTCGAGCGGTATCCTGCTTCACCCCACTTCGCTTCCCGGGGCGTATGGCATCGGCGACCTGGGGGAATCGGCGCGGCGTTTCGCAGACTTCCTGGCCGACGCGGGCCAGACTCTGTGGCAGGTACTGCCGCTGGGGCCCACCGGCTATGGGGATTCTCCTTACCAGTGTTTTTCGGCGCTGGCCGGCAATCCGCTGTTGATCGCGCTCGAAGCATTGGACGCGCCGGCGCCGCCGCCCTTTCCGGAAGACCAGGTCGATTTCGCGCAGGTGATCCGGTGGAAGATGGGGGTGCTGGAAGAGGCCGCGCGCCGCTTCCTGGCCGGCCCCGGCGATCCGGCGTTCAGGGCCTTCTGCGAGGCCAATGGCGCCTGGCTCGAGGATTTCGCGCTTTTCATGGCGCTCAAGCAGCACCACGGAGAGGGGGTCTGGAGCCGCTGGGAGCGGGGCGCGCGGGGGCGCGATCCGCACTCGCTCGACCAATGGCGCGAGCGGCTGGCGCCGGCCATGGCGGCGCACCGCTACTTCCAGTTTGTCTTCTTCCGGCAGTGGCACGAACTGCGCGAGTACTGCCATGCGCGCAAGATCCGCATCATGGGCGACCTGCCCATTTACGTGGCGCACGATAGCGCCGATGTCTGGGCCAGGCCGGAGGCCTTCCAGCTTGACGCCCAGGGCGACCCCACCGTGGTTGCGGGCGTGCCGCCGGATTACTTCAGTTCGACCGGCCAGCGCTGGGGCAACCCGATCTATCGCTGGGACGCTATGGCTGCCGAGGGCTACCAGTGGTGGCTGGACCGCTTCCGGGCTGTGCTGGCGCAGTTCGACATGGTGCGGCTGGATCATTTCCGCGGCTTCGAGGCGTACTGGGAGGTGCCGGCGACGGAGCCGACCGCGGTGCGCGGGCGTTGGGTCAAGGGTCCCGGCGCGGCGTTGTTCGAGGCGGCGCGGCGGGAACTCGGGGAATTGCCGTTCGTGGCCGAAAACCTCGGCGTGATCACGCCGGAGGTGGAAGCCATCCGCGCGCAGTTCGATCTTCCGGGAATGAGCATCCTGCAATTCGCCTTCGGCGACGACCCGCAGGGGCCCAGTTTCCGGCCGCACAATTACCCGCGAAACCTGGTGGCCTACACCGGGACGCACGATTGCGATACCACGGTAGGCTGGTGGCGGAGCGAGGGGTGCGGCGAGAGCACCCGAACCGCCGAAGCCATTCTCCGCGAGCGGAAATTCGCGACCAGCTACCTGAACACGGGCGGGCGCGAAATCCACTGGGAGTTCATCCATGCGCTGGAGGCATCCATCGCCAACACCGTGCTGATACCGCTGCAGGACGTGCTCGGCCTGGGCAGCGAGGCGCGCATGAACCAGCCCGCGACGCTGGGCGGCAACTGGCGCTGGCGCTACCGCGAGCGAATGCTCACGCCGCCAATCGCGCAGCGCCTGCGGGCGCTGGCCCGGATGTACGATCGGTGACGCGCTGCGCGAGCAGCGCCGCAAGCAGCAGGAATCCTCCTCCGCAGACCACCGCGGCCACCCGGTTGTTCGCCAGAATGTGGCTCATGATCCAACCGAACCCGAGGGATGCCAGGATCTCCGGCGTCACAATAAAGAAGTTGAAGATCCCCATGTAAAGGCCGACGCGTTTGGCGGGCAGGGAACCGGCCAGCATGGCATAGGGCATGGAGAGCGTGCTGGCCCAGGCGATTCCCACGCCCGCCATGGAGAACAGGAGCAGGTACTTGTTGTGGATCACGGCCACCGAAAGCAGGCCCAACGCGCCCGCCACGAGGCAGATGCCATGCGTCCGCCGCCGCGAAAGCGCGCGCGCCATGGGCTGCAGCGCAAAGGAGAAGACGAAGCAGACCGCCGAGTAGGCTCCGAAGCACAGGCCGCCCCACTCGACGCCCTCGGCGTAAAGCGGCGATTGCGGGTCGCTCGCCCCGAAGACCTGGTGGGCGACGGCTACGGGAAAATACAGCCACATGCAAAACAGCCCCAGCCAGGTGCAGATTTGCACCCAGGCCAGTTGCCGCATGGTGCGGGGCATCTGGCGAATGGCGGAGAGAATCTCCCCTACGGCGGAGTTAGCGGCGCGCCGCTCCGGCTGGCCGGAGGCTTCGGGCGGATATTCCCTGGTCGTGCATACCGTCCACAACACGGCGGCCAGAAAAACCGCGGCGCCCAGAGTAAATGAGAGCTTCACGGCGGGCGGAATGGCATGGCCCGCCACACTCGCGCCGGACACGCCCGCGTGAGTCAACAGCCAGGGCAGCGCGGAAGCAATGACGGCTCCCAATCCGATGAAGAGACTCTGCATGGCGAAGCCCTGGGTGCGCTGCTCTTCCGGCAGCAGGTCGGCCACAAAGGCGCGAAACGGCTCCATGCTGATGTTGATGGAGGCATCCAGCATCCATAACAGGCCGGCCGCCATCCACAGGGCGGAGGCGTTGGGCATGGCGAGAAGCGCGGCCGAACTGAGAATGGCGCCGACCAGAAAATAGGGCCGGCGGCGTCCGAGCCGGCCCCAGGTGTGGTCGCTCAAGTGTCCGATGAGGGGTTGCACCAACAGGCCGGTGAGCGGGGCGGCCAGCCAGAGCAAAGGAATCTGGTCGGGGCGTGCGCCGAGGTACTCGTAGATGGCGCTCATGTTGGCCATCTGCAAGCCCCAGCCAAACTGGATTCCGAAGAATCCGAGATTCATGTTCCAGACTTGCGCGAAGCGCAGCCGCGGTTTTTCCATGAGACCCTCAGCGATAGATGGCTACCGAGAGAGGCGCCAGGCGCACGTCCAGGGCGCCGTTGCGAGCTTCGGCGGCAGGCGCCGGACCGTAGCAGTCCTGCAGCGTAGCGCCGTCGGCGACGCCCGAACCGGCCAGCGGAATGTGCAGCGCGACCTCTTGCGGCGCGTTGTTGAACACGACGACCAGGCGCGCCTGCGCGGCGACGCGGGCGAAGGCATAAGCGCGATCCTCCACCAACAGATCCACCATGCGGCCGTTGCGCAGCGCGTCCGAGCCGGCCCGCAAATGCGTGAGGCGCTGCAAGGCGGTGAGGAGCTGCTGCTCGCCGGCGGTCCGCCCGGCCGCTTCGAAGGCGTTGCGCGGGTCCTCTTTCCAGCCGCCCGGGAAATCGCGCCGGTTGTCGGGATCGGCTCCGCCGGTCATGCCGATCTCGTCGCCGTAGTAGATCATGGGAATGCCGCGCGCGGTCAGCAGAAAACTGAAGGCCCGCTCCAGCGCGTTGGAGGTGGCATCCTTGGCATTCATGAAGCGCGGCTGGTCGTGGAGATCGATAAAGGTGACTAACCGGTCAGCATCCACGTAGAGCGAATCGTGGGCCAGGACCTGTGCCAGGGCGCGGGTTGGCGCCGCGCCGGTGAAGACCTTGGCGATGGCGGCCTGCAAGGGAAAATCGAACAGCGAGTCCACGCCGCTATCCACGCCATCGAAGCGCGCTTTGCCACCCTGGAAGAATGAGACCAGGCCCGGGTCGGTGTCGAAGACTTCGCCGACCACGCGGAAGGCCGGATAAGCCTGCTTGATGGCGGCGGTCCATTGGCGCCAGAATTGGCGCGGCACATACGGCAGGGTGTCCTCGCGAATGCCATCGATGCCGGTTCGGCCGATCCACCAGAGGGTGTTCTGAATGAGGTAGCGCGCCACCTCCGGATCGTTCTGGTTGAGATCCGGGAGGATGCCCGCGAACCATCCTTCGAGAGTGCTCTTGCGCATTTCCGAAGTGGCATGCGGATCGATCAGGGTCCAGGTGCGCCAGGTATTGGACAGGTGCTGGGCTTCGGTGCCGTTCAGCCAGGTGGGAGTGGGCGGATCGTGGACCCAGGGATGATACGGGCCGGTGTGATTGGCCACCTGGTCCTGAATGATCTTGATGCCCGCGGCATGGGCCTTGTCCACCAGTTCGCGGAACTTGTCGAGCGTGCCGAAGTGTTCTTCCACGGCGTAATAGTCCACGGCGCCGTATCCGTGATAGTCGGTGATGGCGCCCTCGCCATAGGTTTCGCGTTGGTTGGGGCGGTTGGCGTTGTCATAGATGGGAGTCAGCCAGAGTGCGGTGACGCCGAGCGACTTCAAGTATGGCAGGTGCTGGATGATGCCTTCGAAATCGCCGCCATGGTAGTAGCGGCTCTTGGCGCGATCGTACAAGCCGTGGCTGACGGGCGGATCGTCGTTGGATGGATCGCCGTTCGCAAAACGGTCGGGCATGATCAGGTAGATCACGTCGTCGGGCGAGAAGCCCTGGAAACGGCCGGAGCGGGGGAGCGCGGGAACAATCGAGAAAGAGGCCTGAGTTTCGCCGGCGGCGGTACGAATCTCGATGGGATACGAGCCGGGCCGGGCGCCGGCGGGAATGGTGAGATCGAAGAACAGGTGCGTGCCGCCCGGACTGTCCTTCACGGCAGCAGTGACCAGCGACGAGCGGACGGTAGCGCCGGCGAAATCACTGCCGGTGACCAGCATTCGCAAGGTTGTGGCTTTCGCGCCGGCGGGCCAGTCCGGAGGCTCGACCTTGGTCACGACGGGCGCGGCGGCGGCGGCGAGGCGCACGAATAACGTTACTGTCAAAATGGTGCGAATCATGAACGACCTACACGAATGATACGCCACACGGCCTGCGCCAGCGAACCGCCGTTGGCCGCGGAGTTGCACTGTCTCTCGCTCACCGACCCGGCCCCACTCAGCGTTTAGGCCCGCCGCCCGGCCGCGCGCGCGACTCGCGACGCGCCATCAACAGCAGAAAGGCTCCGAAGGCCAGCATGGCAAGGCCCGAGTAGAGGTTGACGTTGACTTCCGTCAAGGGCGCGCGCAGATCCGGCGCGAGGATGCCCAGCCCGACCAGGATGACGCCGAGTATGGAGAAGAACAAGCCCGAAGGCAATCTGAGATCCAGCATATTATGCGAACCAAATATTCAGAAAAATCACCAGGGCCGACACGCCGATGGCCAGCGGAGCGGGGCGCTGATACCACCTGGCGCCTTCGTCGTGGCGGATCTTGGTGAGGCCGTACACTAAACCTTCCAGTTCCTTTTCGGGACGCGGAGCGCTCATCATGCTCACCACAATGGTAACCACAAAGCAGGTGGAGAAGGCGAAAATCGCGATCCAGAAATTCTGCGCCATCACCGATTGGAACGTGTAGACCGTGCCGAATACGCCGCCTTTGCCTTCGGCTACGGTGAGCCCCCAGGTAAGCGATGCGGCAACGGTGCCGCCCACCAGGCCGGAAAATGCGCCGTGGGCGGTGGTCCGTTTCCAGAACATGCCCAGCAGGAAGGTGGCGAACAGGGGCGCGTTCACGAAGCCGAAGACGAACTGCAGCAGGTCCATGATGTTGTTGTAATACTGCGCCAGGTAGGCCGCCCCAATGGAGAGCGCCACGCCGACGATGGTGGTCATGCGGCCCACCTTCAGATAGTGACTGTCGGGCGCGCCCTTGCGGATGTAGCTCTGGTAGATGTCGTAGGTGAACACGGTGTTGAATGCCGTGACGTTGCCCGCCATCCCGGACATGAACGACGCCATCAGCCCGGTGAGCCCCACGCCCAGCAAGCCGGCCGGATAGAAGCGGGCCATCAGAGTGGTGAGCACCTGGTCGTAGTCCTTGACGTTGGTGCCGGCCTTGAGGGGCAGGTCGTAGAGGTGCGCGCCATTGGCTCCGGCCATTTGCGCGAGCGCCACTGCCGCGATGCCGGGCAGAATCACGATGAACGGCAGGAACATTTTGGGAATGGTTCCGATCAGCGGGGTGCGGCGCGCGGCGGACATGGAATCGGCAGCCATGGCTCGTTGGACAACCAGGAAGTTGGTGCACCAATAGCCGAAGCTGAGCACGAAGCCGAGGCCCGCCACCATGCCGAACAGCTCTACGTGCATAGGGTTCTGGGCGGCGGTTCCCATGTATCGCCAGGAATGCGTCATGTTGGCGGGCAGGCGCGACACGATGCCGTGCCATCCGCCGGCCTTGGCGCAGGAGAGAATGGCCAGGGGCGCGAATCCCGCGACGATCAGGAAGAACTGCAGCACCTCGTTATAAATAGCGCTGGTGAGACCGCCCAGGTAGGTATAGGCGAGCACGATGGCCGCCGACGCCAGCACGGAGGTGCTGAAATCCCAATTCAACACCAGGTGCAGCAACAGGCCCAGGGCGTACATGGAGATGCCCGAAGAGAAGATGGTCATCACCGCGAAGGTGAAGGCGTTATAGCCGCGGGTCTTTTCGTCGAAGCGCATCTTCAGGTATTCGGGAACGGAGCGGGCCTTGCTGCCGTAATAGAACGGCATCATGAAAATGCCCATGAAGAGCATGGCCGGAATGGCGCCGACCCAATAAAAATGGGCGGTCATGATGCCGTACTTGGCGCCGGAGGCGGCCATGCCGATCAATTCCTGCGCGCCCAGATTGGCCGCGATGAATGCCAGGCTGGTGATCCAGACCGGGACCGAACGCCCGGAAAGCAGAAAATCGCCACTGGTAGAGACCTTCTTGCGCAGCACCCAACCGATGCCGATTACAAAGGCGAAATAGGTAGCCAGAATGACGTAGTCGACGGCAGCGAGCTTCAAGCGAAGTGTCCTCCACGTCCACGAATTTCAGATTCGAAACACCAGAGTCTACCACAAGGCAATGGGCGGAAATCCGTGCGCTTTTCGCCCCGACTCAGAGCCCTTGAGGACTTTACCACGCGGCGAGGGTGGAAGTAATCCACCTAAAGTGGGAGCACTCGCGAGGCTTTCAGATGTTATCATCCGATTGCTCCGCGTTGGTTGGCACGAAGGCATACACGATGAAGACGAGATGGATTTTTCTTGCGCTCCCGGCCGCCGTGCTGGCGTCGGCCATTCCCGAGAATCCGGTATGGCCCAGACCGGTTGTGGTCCCGCTACCGGCGGCGACCAATGCGGTCAAGCAGCCAGTGGTCTCTTTGAACGGCGTCTGGAAGGTCAGCACCGCGCCGCCGGCCGATTTCTGGCAGAACACCGTGGACCCGACGTCGTGGCAGGACATTCGACTGCCCAGCCACGCCATACCGCAAGGAGCCGTGCTGCCTCGCGGCGGGCAATATGCCTTCAAGAAAAGAGTCGCCATCCCCGCCGAATTTGCCGGCAAGCGAATCCTGCTTCAGTTTGACGGGGTGACGGGGCTAGGCAAGGCATGGATCAACGGCTTCTATCTTCGGGACCATTTCGGCGGGTTCACCACCTGGAGCTGCGACATCACAGACCATGTTGTGCCGGGCGAGGAAGCTTGGCTCACGGTGGCTGCCACCGACGCAAACGAAGGGCTATCGGGTTATAACAGCGGCGGCATTTTGCGCAGTATCCGGCTGGTTGCGCTGCCTCAAGATTATGTCACCAGATTCACCATCGAGCCGGTGCTGGACGGGAACTACAACAACGCCGTGCTGAAGGTCCGGGTGGCGATGAGCTTCAACAAAGGCGCAAGCAGTCGGGTTCATTTCACACTGAAGGACGCGCAGGGACGAGCGGTCGCTTTGAAGCCCGCCAGCATCGATCTGAGCCGTGAAACCCCGGAAGGGATTGTCGAAATCCCGGTAGCCGCTCCCGTGAAATGGGATGCCGAACATCCCAATCTCTACACGCTGGAAGCCGCCGTTGCGGACGGCCGCACGGCTCTCGAAACGGTGGTCAGGAAGATCGGCTTCCGCAAAGTGGAGATCGCCGGCCGGAAGATGCTGGTCAACGGCAAAGAAGTCAAGCTGCGCGGCATCTGCCGGAAGGATATTTATCCGCTTACCGGACGCAGCGTGCCGCTTGAACTTCTGGATGAGGATATACGCATATTCCGCGCCGGAAACATCAACTATATCCGGACTTCCCACTACCCCACCAACCCGGAATTGCTGGACGCGGCCGACCGCTATGGAATGTACATCGAATCGGAGAACTCGATATCGATGGCTCGCGGCCAGCTCGCCAGCAATCCGCAGTTTACGCCTCACTATCTGAACCAGCTCGCGGAAATGATCGAGCGCGACCGCAGCCATCCTTCGGTGATCATCTGGTCGCTGGGCAACGAGTCGAACTGGGGCGACAACATCTTAAAAGAGGCGCAATATGCCAGGGCCGAAGACCCGCTGCGGCCGCTGATGTTCAGTTGGAGCCACCTGGTGCCGCCGGAGTTACAGCGGCAAGTATTCGATATCTACAGCTTCCACTATCCTTCTTATCGGCGCGACATGGCCGCGGGCGGGCCGCCGCCCGGCGGCGATCTGGAGAAGAACCGCGAGCACGGCACGGAACCCAGCACCTTCCCGATCCTGCACGACGAATACGCTCACGTGCCGGTCTATATCACCGAGGATCTGAGGCGCGATCCGAACATCAACAACTTCTGGGGCGAGAGCATCAAGCGCCTTTGGGAGTCCATCTTCCAAACCGAAGGCGCCCTGGGAGGAGCCATCTGGGGCTCGGTCGATAACTCCTCGATTGCGCCCGAGGACCGGCTGGTGGTTTCGCGCAACGATTGGGGCCTGATCGACGGTTGGCGCCGGCCCAAGCCGGAGTACTGGCTCACGAAGAAGGCGTACTCGCCGATCCGGGTGGACGATAAGCCGCTGCCCAACCCTGGCGCGGGCCACCCTCTCACGTTGGCGATCAAGAACTGGTTCGACCACACCAACCTGAGTGAAATCTCCGTGCAGTGGGCGGCCGGCGGCGAATCCGGCAAACTGAGCGGGCCCAATCTGCAACCCCACGCGGAAGGCACTTTGCGGCTCCCCGCGCGCCGCTGGCGTGACGGCGACGTCGTGAACCTCAAGTTCTTTCGCATGGGCGACATTCTGGTGGACGAGTATAACCTGCCCATCAATCCGCCTCCGCCCCGGGCAGTGCCGACGCCGCAAGGCCCGGCGCCGCTAGTGGAAGATCTTGCGGATCGCATCACCGTTAAGGGCGCCGACTTTGAACTGGTCTTCAGCCGGCAAACGGGCCTGATGACCAGCGGATCTTACAAAGGGACTAAGATCATCGAGAGCGGACCTTACCTCAACCTGGTGGGCCAGAAACTGGGCGAGTGGTCCCTCAGCGGAATCCAGGCAAAGCGTGAGAACTCCGAAGCCGTAGTCAGCATCGCCGGCAATTACGGACCGGTGGTGGTGAACTTCCAGGTCAGAATCGATGGCCAGGGGCTGATCACCACCCAATACACGGTTGTGGACCTGCCGGCGCTGACGCGCCGTGTAATCGACGAAGGATATCGGCGGGACGTGGGCGGCTATTGGGAAGTGGGCGTCGCGTACGTGCTCACAGGCGAAGTGGATCGGCTGGAGTGGCATCGAAAAGGTTTGTGGTCCGCCTATCCGGACGATCACATCGGGAGGAATCTGGGGACGGCGAACCGCGAGGGCAGAGGCGCTCTGCAACGCTACGGGGAGAAGCCCGCATGGCCGTGGGGCGAAGATGAGCGGGACTTTATTCTGTTCGGGCAGAAGGACGTGGGCGGGCGGGGAACCAGAGATTTCCGCGGCATGAAAGAAAACATCTACTACGCCTCGGCATTGCTTCACGGATCGCAAGATCGTCTGCAAGCAGTGTCGGACGGCAGCGACGCGGTGCGGCTGGAAGTGATTCCCAGCAGCGCCAGCCCGCGTGGCAGCGTGCGATTCATCGTCAACAACGAATGGAACGTTCCGAATCTTGCCTGGGGTAACTATGTGAAGGACCCGGTGCTGGTGAAACCGGGGTATTCCAAGCAAGTGCGGGTGCGGCTTGGCGACCGTGGGACATGGTAAGCGGCGTGTGGTTATCATCGCCGCGTATGCTTGTAGACGTCGCCGCGCGGAAGAATAGCGTCTATAACTATCTCTTCCGCTTCGATTCTAAATAGAATTCGGAGACTACCGACTCGGATCTTCCGCTCAGCGCCTCTGTTAACAAGATGATCCGATGTACCGATTGGATCTCTGAGCGCCTCAATCAACCCATCGTTGATGCGTCGTCTGATATTCGCGTCCAATCGCTTCAGGTAACTTGCGGCTTGCCGGCTGAGCTTGAACTTGTAAGCTGGACGGCTCACTCAGAAGAGCTGCTCCATAGTTTCAAATTCGCCGCGCCCGATTTGATTATGACCTTCGTTGATCGCCTTCAGAACGTCCGGATCAATTGACATCTCAAGCGCTTCCAGGTAGTCGGCCATGTATTCCCCGCGAATTCTAATCGCCCCAAGGGCAGCGCTAGTCAGCGAACGATTCGTTAACTGATGCCGTTTCGCGGAATCGATCAGGTCTTCGATAGAGGTTAGGAGCTTCCGAAGTTGCGGAATTTGGGACCGGATAAACTCCTCGCTAAGAACTCCGTCAGGCAGTTCTGAGATTTCCTTCAGACTCGCATTGAGCGTCTTGAGATCACGATTGGATCTCCAGAGGCCATTCAGGATACTCCAAAGGCCGAACTGCTGCTTGACCGCCTCTTGGGCGCGGAGCAAGGCCGCCATGGTCTCATGAAACAGAATTTGCCATTGGTCAAGCGGGAGAGCTGTGGTCGATGTGGTCATCGGTGGCAATTTGATTGTGGCACAAACCTACAACGCCATGTCAATAGTATTCTCCGGCTCCAGGCAGGTAACTATGTTCTTACCTTAATAGATCGCCGCAACCTCGTAGTCCGACACGCTCGGGATCGTGAACTCCACGGCACCGTTGCGGATCTGGAATGGAATTACTTTCCCTGCCCGCAACAGCTCAACTCGCGCGATCCGCTTGCCCGGCGGGAGTTTCATCTTCACATTCTGCTCGCCGATGGGGTAGATTTCGCGCACCCAGCCGCGGTGCAGGTTGGGATTCGTATAGTTTAGAACGTGTACCGCGAAGCCGGGCTCGGTCTCCCAGGCGAATGCCTCGATCACGCCTTTGCCTGAGATGGCGACCGGCATATCGGCGCGCAGCACCCAGCGGATGGAGTTCTGAATGAGACGGCTTAGGTCCGTATGTCCGGAGTGCCACATGGTCCGCTCGATGTCGCCCGGAAAGTAGACCAGCCGGCTCTGGCCTCTCTCGCGAATGACCACGGCGGGTTCGTCAGTGCGCGGCGTCGGCGGATACGACAACTCCGGCGGGTACGCGACGTAACCCGGCACTACCGTCAGGACCGGGTCTTCGACGGGCCGCACGGGCACACGAAACTCGGCTCCAGGCAGCCAATTCGTGTTTGCGAAGCCATTCAGAATGTCGTGCCGCTTTTCGATGCGCGCGTAGTAAGCGTTGCCCAGGGTGCCCTGGACGTCGCCGGCTTTCGAGATTCCGAAGACGTCGGCCAGGCCAAAATCTCCGCGGCGCCGGTTGCGTTCGTCATACAGGCTGGTTTCAAAGGTGGCCAGCAGCGAACCGCCGGATGCCACATAGGCGCGTAACTGCGCGCACTGCTGGTCGCTCAAGAGCGCCGTGTTGGGTAACAGGAGGGCCGAATACTTTTTCAGGTTTTCCGGCCCGAGATCGTCTTCGTGTACGAAATCAAAGAGAAACCGGCCCTCCAACAAGGCGTAGTACAGGCCGTCCATGTACTGCTGCGTGCTGAAGGCGCCCG
>JBEKQS010000170.1:0-11698 GCA_049519475.1 Bryobacteraceae bacterium
GGCCAGAATGACCATTCGCTCGATCACGTGCTGCAACTGCCGGACGTTGCCGGGCCACGTCTGGTCCTGTAGTTCTTCGGCGCCGGAGTCCATCAGTTTCACGTCGCGGTTGTAGCGCTGGTTGTATTTCCTCACGAAGTGCTGGGTGAGCAGGAGAATGTCACTGCGGCGTTCTCTCAGTGGCGGCATGACGATGCGCACGACGTTGAGACGATGCCAGAGGTCCTCGCGGAACTTGTCTTCGCTCACCATTCGCTGCAGGTCGCGGTTGGTGGCGGCCAGCACGCGCACGTCTACGGTTTTGGAGCGGGAAGCGCCCACCGGGCGGATCTCGTGGCTCTCCAGAAACCGCAACAGCGCCAGTTGAAAATTTTGTTCGATATCGCCGATCTCGTCGAGAAATACGGTGCCGCGGTTGGCGGCTTCGAACACGCCGATGCGGTCGCGGTCGGCGCCGGTGAAGGCGCCGCGCATGGCGCCGAACAACTCGCTTTCGAGCAGCGACGGCGCGATCGCGCCGCAATCCACGGGCACGAAGGGCTGATCCTTGCGGCGGCTGAAGCGGTGGATCATGCGCGCCACCAGGTCCTTGCCGGTGCCGGTCTCGCCTTCGATGATGACGGTCGCGTCGGTGGAGGCGGTTTTAGACACGGTCTTGTACACTTCCACCATGGCTGCCGAAGTGCCGATCATCTCGGTTTCGAGCGGTTCCTCTTCTTCGGATTCATCTTCGTCCTGGTTATGCGCGTCTTCGGCCCTGCTGATTGCGTCCAGCAGCACATCCAGTTCAAATGGCTTCGCGATGTAGTCGAACGCCCCGCCGCGCGTGGCGGCCATGACGGTCTCAATGGTTCCGCGGCCGGTCATCAGAATGACGCAGCAGCGCGCATCTTTTCGCTTGGCGGCATCCAGCACGTCGAGGCCGGTGCGCTCGTCGATGTAGATATCGGAGACCACGATCGGGTAAGCCTGACCGGCCAGGCGCTCGATGGCGTCGCCGGTCGTCGAGACCGCGTCCACGGCATAGCCGTTTTCTTCCAGGGCCGTCTGGATGGTGAACTGGAACGCGGGATCGTCTTCGACTAATAGTATTTTAGGCATTCAGTTTCGTTCCGCCGCCGCGGGCACGGCCGCCGGCAGCACCAGGGTAAAGCAGGAACCAGCGCCTGGCTGGCTGGTCACTTCGATTTGTCCGCCGTGCTGTTCCACAATCTGTTGGACGATGGAAAGCCCGATGCCGGTGCCCGCTTCGCCGGATTCTTCCGCTTTTTTCGTGCGGTAAAACTTTTGAAAGATCTGTTTGACTTCCTTCTGGTCCATGCCGATGCCCTGATCCTTCACGGCGATCCGCACAAAGCCCTGATCTTTCGACGCGGCCACCGTGACCTCGGTGCGCTGCGGAGAGTATTTCACGGCGTTCGTCAATAAATTGTAACAGGCATACTCGATGAGCTCGCGGTCGCCATTGAATTGTAATGCTTCTGGAGCGGGGGCGACGGAGATGGCGATGTGTTTGCGCTCCGCCACCGGCCGCACGCGCGTGACGCAGACATCGATCAGAGGCCCCACCGGAATGGGCTCGCGTTTCAGTTCCATTTGCCCGGCGGTGAGGCGCTCGACATGGAGAAAGACTTCCACCATGCGGGCCAGGCGTTTGGATTCGGAGTTGATCAGGTCGGCCACCTGTTTGCGCTTTTCTTCGGTGAGCGCGTATTTCGAAATCAGCTCGCTCGATCCCTGAATGGCCGAAAGCGGCGTGCGCATTTCATGGGTCACGAAGTGCATGGCCTGCTGGTAGCGCTGGCGCGCGGATTGCTCGATGTGCCAATCGCGCCGTACCACCAGGTGATAGTAGCCGGCCGCTGCGAGCGTGGAGATCACCGCGGCCGATACGGGCGTTGCGAACGATAACAGGCTTTGGTGGATGAAAAAAAGATAAGGCGCAATCATGGAGGCCGCCACTACCGCCGCGCCGCCGGCATAAGCCCACCAGCCGGGCAGGTAGCGGAAAGACAGGCCGGCAGTCACTACTAATCCGAGGCTGATCAACAGCACCCACTGCTCGCCGGTATCCGTAATGAACAGAGCCTGCGCGATGGTTTCGAACGCGGCGGCGTTGATTTCGATTCCGGTGGTGCTCTGGCCGTAGGCGTACGGGGTGAAGAGGCGGTCGCGCACTTCGGTATCGGCGGTTACGCCCACGAAGACCGCCTTGCCGGTGAATTGCGACGCCAGCGCGGGATTCTCCAGCAGGCGCGCGAGCGACACCTTGGGAATGCTCATGCCGGGTGGCATGTAGCGGACACGCATGAGCCTGCCGTCATCCGTCCGGCGGGTGGGAATCGCCATGTCGCCCACCTGGAGATCGCCCAGCGATTGCAGACCGTTCTGCCTTTCCGTGATGGGAGCGCCGCGGCTGAGCGCGAAAGCCTCCAGCGCCAGGGCCCAGCGGCGGTCGTGTCCGGCGATCTTTTCGAGCGAAATCGAGCGGGTGATGGAGTCGTAATCGTCCGGCTCGGCGTGGACGTGGCCGATCTTGGCGGCGCAGCGCTTGAACTCGGGTTTGGGATCTTCCCACTGGACGGGCTTGTCCATCAGGAGCGCCGAGAGCACCAGGTTGGGAGTCCGGCAAAAGGCGTTGGCAAGAGCCCGGTCATCCTCCGGATCGTCTCCCTGGTCGGTGAGGATGACGTCGACCGCGACGGCCTTCGGATGGGCGGCCGCCACCAGGAACAAACCGTCGGCCAGTGGCCGGCGGATGCGGCGCATGCCGCCGATGCTGGCGAGGGTTGCCTCATCGATGGCGAGGATGGCGGATTGAGGTTGCCAGGGCTTGGGCTGGTAGAGGCGGAACATGTGGTCGTAGGCGGAATTATCCACCTGCCGGCCGAATTTCCAACTGCCCAGCACGGCCACCAGGAAAGCCGCCGCCAGCAGTCCGGCGTACGATGCTGTTCTTCGCCAGCGTCGCTGTTCCACAGTTTTAGTATAGTGGCGCGCGCCGGCGGTTATGGCGTGAAACCGGCGCGCTTCAGGAGGCGGGCGTAGCGCGGGCGGCCCTGAGAACCGAACCCTCTCTACTGATCTACATCTTTACGATTTTGATTCGGCATAGCCCCGCTGACGGACAGTCAATCCGCGTCTCTGGCCCACCATTGATTTTCAATCCCGCATGGTCAATATGGAGGTTGGGGTTCTCGATGGAGAATCCGTCCGTCACTGCTGGGTATCCATCTTCGTAGTCGCCGGGGAGCGGGTTCTTGTATATCAGTTGGCCGGATGGCACCGTCAGCTGAACGACAGTGGGGGTGTCCGGGATGAGCGCAAGGGAATCGGCCTCGCTGCCGTCTTTGTGGTAAATCTTCAGCGTCCACGATGTTGCCGGAGTCGAGCCTGACCCCACGATTTGAGTAGAGGCTACCGTACAGGTAGCGTGGTCGTCCTGGTTCGAGCAGCCTTTCACGACGACAGCAAAAAGAACGCCTTGTGTGACGTGGAAAGTCGCTTGGCTGCCGCTTGCGAGATCTTTCGGAACCAGGCCTGCTTTCTTAAAGTGAATCGACCCATCCGTGATGATGATGGGGGAATCCCCGTTGTTTGTGACAAAATGTTTGACTACCTGGGGGTAGCAGCCTGCAAGCACGAGCAGCGGAAGTAGCAACGTGATCTTCTTCATGATCTTTCTCCTATCAGTGATTAGCGGTATTCGGATTCAAAACAAGCCGTGATAATTTCTGTACGTCCGGACGTTCGAGATACGTCCGGTAAGCTGCGTCGCCCCACAGGTGGGCCAGGTCCGCGAGAGCTTCGCGCGCGCGGGCGCTGAACTGGCGGTCGATGCCGGCCATCAGGGCCAGAGCACGCCAGCGCGACTCCGGATAAGCAGCCAGTGCAGGCTCCAGGTCGTGAAAGACAGACCGGGCGCCGGCTTCGTTGTGATTTTCGAGCCTGGCGATCAGCACCGCCAGGCGGGAATCAAAGGTCGTGGCGGCGTCGTACCCTTTGGTTGCGGCGGCCAGTGATTCCTCGCAGTTGCGGAGGCCGTCGGTCCTGTTCCCGGAACCAAGCAGCGCCAGCCCCAGAATTCTCTGGAAGTCGGCGGTCGTCAGAAGATCCCGGCTGGTTTCGGACGCCAACGCGCGGCTGGCCGTGGCGGCGGCATCCCGAAAGAGATTCAGGCTGAGCGACATCTCAGCTTGCGTGCTCATCATGTTGAGGCGCAGCGCCGCGAATTTTGCGGCACTGGCCTGGGCCTGGCTGAGCTTGTCCCTTGCCTCGGCATAACGTCCCAGTCTCCACAACGCGTCGCAGCTTCCCAAATTGCCGTAGGCGATGTGTTCCGCATCTGGTTTCAGGTCCACTTCCTGCTGGTATTGTTCCAGTGCCTCCGGGTAACGTTCCTGAACCGACATGATGTTGCCAATGGATTCGTGGGCCAGAACCACTTGCTGGGGGACCTGGGCCTGCTGCGCCAACTGGAGAAGCCGCTGGGCGGAATCGAGCGCGGCGGGATAGTCTCCGGAATAACGCTGAGCTCGCACCAGCATGGTGAGGCATTGCAGGGTTTCGGTGATGTAGTGGTTCGTCTGATAAAAAGTCAGTGCTTCCTGAGCCTCGCGAGATGAGTCTTCGGATCGTTTGAGCTGGTCATGCAGACTGGCAAGCGAGATCAGGCAGAGTGCGGTCAGACGGGAATTGTTGCTCCGCCGGGCCAACGCCAGCGCTTCCTGAAGGTGCTCCTCGGCGCCGTTGAAGTCTCGCCGCCGTCCGTAGGCGTTGCCCAAGGCGACCAATCCGCGAATGGCCAAGCCCCCCATCTGGTTTGCCCGCGCGGTCTCCAGAGCTTCCTGCGAGTAGCGCTGGGCCGTGGCGTCGTCTCCAATACTGTATGAATTGGTGCTTAGCTGCAGCTTGACGCGGATTTCCTGCTGAATATTGCCGGCCCGGCGCGCCGCTTCCAGAGCCTTGCCAAGCTGCACCGCCGCTTCCTCCTGGTGCCCCCGCTTGGTTGCGAAAAAGCCAAGCTGGTAAGCCACCTCCGTAAGTCCTTCGAGGTTGCTGGTTGCCTGGTAGAGATCTTCCGCCTGGCGGAAGGCTTCGGTGGCTTTGGCCCAATCCGCGGCATTGCCATAGAGAATGGCCAGGCGCAGCCAGGCGGCTGGATTGTGAGAGGGGCCTTCGGCCGCGCGCCGGTAACTCTCCAAAGCCGCCGGCTGCTGGCCCGCATTCTCATAAGCGCGCCCCAGATCGAGATCGAGATAGGCGTCCTTGGAATCGAGTCGGCGCATCTTCTTGTAGGTGGCCAGCGCGGCGCTAAACTCGCGCGTAATGGTCAACTGCGTCGCCGTGATTTGCAACCGCTCGGCCTCGTCCAGTCCCGAGTTGTCCTCTCGCAGGGCCAGGATCATTTCCCCCTGGGCCTTTTCCAGGGAGTCCAGCCCCAACCACGCCTCCGCCAGCCGCGCATGCGCCAGGCTGAAATGCGGCGCCAGACGCACCGTCCGGTCCAAAGCCTTAGTGGCGGCGAAGTAGGCGCCGGCATGGATGTCATCGGTGCCCATGCTGTAATACTTCGCGGCTTCCGGAGACGGCCGGCTGCGCGATCGAATCCAACTTCGCCAGGCAATCCCGCCCGCGGCCAGGGCCGCTGCCGCCACCGCGGCCAGCAGCGCTCTGCGCCGCGTCACCACGGGCAAGGCAAGCGTGACGGAAGCCGTCTCGCCCCGGATGGCCTGCACAAAGTGGCTGGCACGCGAGAAGCGCCGCCGGGGATCGGGGTCGAGCGCCCGCAGAATGGCCGCTTCCCACTTCAGGTCGAGGCCGGGAACGTGGGCTCGCGGAGAAGGCGCCGGCCCCTTGGACCGCAGGATCGCTCCCGCCAGCGGCGTATCGGAGGGGAAGGGCAGTTCGCCCGCCACCATCCGGAACGCCACCGTGCCCAGCGCGTAGACATCGGAGGCGGCGGAAGCGGCGGACCCGGTCAGCAACTCCGGCGCCATATAGTCCAGCGTTCCCACCAGAGTGCCGGTCAGCGTGGCGGTGATTTCTTCCGAGGGAAGCAGGCGGCGGGCCAGGCCGAAGTCGGTTACCACGGCGCGCACGTCTCCGTCGCCGGGCACGAGCATCACGTTCGACGGTTTGAAATCGCGGTGGATCACCCCGGCGCGGTGAGCCGCGTCGAGCGCGCCCGCCATTTGATCCAGAAGTGGCAGCGCCGCGCCAACCGGTAATCGGCTCTCGCGCTGCAGTCGTGAGCCCAGGGTTTCGCCGGCCAGAAACTCCATGGAAAGGAAGACCACCGTGTCCTCCGGGGACCCGTCGCCTGGGTCCCGCGCCAGGTCGAAGACGCGGCAGACGTTGGGATGAGAGACCTTGCGGGAAAGCTGGATCTCCTGCTTGAAACGCGACACCATCCGGCTGTCCGCCGCAATTGCCGGGAGCAGGGTCTTGAGGGCTACGCGCTCTTTCAGCTCCAGGTCCTCGGCTTCATAAACCTCGCCCATGCCGCCGTGACTCAGGAAACGGACGATGCGATAGCGGCCGGAAACCACCTGCCCGGGATAAAACACCGACGCCGCGGATTGTGCCGGCGCCAATGGAGGATGATCCAACGGGCGCGTGCCGCCATCCTCCCGCAGCATGCCCAGGAGATCCTTGTATAACTCCGTGTCGTCGCCGCACGCGCGGCGCAGGAACTCGTCCTTCAGCGCCGCGGGTTGCTCGCGGGCGGCGCGAAAGATCTCATTCATCTTGCGCCGGCGTTCCGGGGTCATGTTGAAGGTCATGCGATTGTACCGCAGATCGCATCTGCAAGATATAGGGGGCAAAGTCAGTGGGGGGCAAAGTCAGGCCGCGCGGCTATCAGTAAGTGGGGCCATTCATTTCAAGCTAAGTCCGCCATCGACGGCCAGAACTTGTCCCGTGACGAAGTTGGAGGATTTCAGGAAGAAGACCACGGCATCGGCGATTTCGGCGGGCGTGCCGCCGCGTCCGGCGGGCGTGGTTTCGATCATGCGCTCGCCGCGCCTGTCGATGTCTTCAAACGGAATCACGCCGGGGGCCACGGAGTTCACTGTGATTTCCGGCGCGAAGGCTTTGGCGAGCGCGCGTGTCAGCATAATCACGCCGGCCTTGGACGCGCAGTAATGTGCGTGCTCGGCCCAGGGACGGATGCCGCCCAGCGAGCTGATGTTGACGATGCGGCCGCCGCCTGTCTTGCGCATCAGGCGCGCGGCGTTTTGGCAGCAAAAGAAGACCGCCTTGAGGTTGACCGAGTGGATACTGTCCCAGTCCTTCTCGGTGATGTCGAGCGGGTCGATGCGCGTAAACCGCGCGGCGTTGTTGACCAGCCCATCCAGCCGGCCCATACGGGCTTCGACGTCGGAGAACATGCGGGCAATGGCGTCGACGCTTTCCAGATCGGCGCGGAACAACTCCGCCCCGCACTCTTCGGCGGTGTGGCGCGCTTCTTTTTCGGAACGGCTGTAATGGATGGCCACGCGCGCGCCTTCCGCGGCCAGGCGTAGCGCGATGCCGCGTCCAATGCGTTTGGCGGCGCCGGTGACTAGCACCACTTTACCGGCGAGGTCATTAGCTTCAGTCATGCGACTTCCATTGTGGGGCAGACCCCCTGGTCTGCGGCCGACGCCCCCGTCGGCCTGTTCGTGCTTTGCAGGATGCGGGACGAGGGCGTCCCGCGCAGACCAGGGGGTCTGCCCCACCGATTTCTTCCCAGCTACACCGTCGGCTCGCCATGGATCTCGATCTCCTCCGGGTCCACGCCTTCGCGCGCCGGTTCGGGCAGCCGGCCGGTCACATGGGCCCAGCCCCAGAATATCGCGGTCGTGGAGCTGAGCGCTCCGGCGATGGTGCCGATGGTCCGCGGATCCCAATACTGGGAAGCCACGCCGGCCCCCAGCATCGACAGCATCATCACGCTCCACGTGGTGGTCTCCATGGTGGCGAACACGCGGCCGCGGAAGGCGTCGGGCACGCAGCGCAACAGGTACGACATGTTCATCACCGAGCTGAAACCCACGCCCGCGCGCGAAAGTGCGATCAAGACCAGCGCCACGTAGAAATTGCGCATCTGGCTGAAGAGGATATACGATCCGCCATGCACGATGTAGCAAATCACAATCGAGCGCTTGTAATTCTGAAAGGATAGTTGGCGGCCGAAGCGGTAGGCGCAGGCTCCGCCGATCAGCAGCCCCACGCCGGCGCAGCCCCAGATGAGGCCCAGGCCATAAGGTCCGCGATTGAAGACCAGCTCGCCGAAAATACTGAACAGGATCTGCGCGGCGCCGCCGCCGGTGGCCCAGCCCACGTTGACCATGGCGAGCCCGAGGATCAGCGGGACCGAGCGCATGTAGCGCAGTCCTTCGGTATATTCGTGCCACGGACGCACCACGTCGCTTTCGGTGAGCGCGCGGCGGGCCGGACGGAAACCGCGGCCCGGCAGGAAGAGGCGCGAAATGCACAATGCCGAAAAGACAAAGGAAAGCGAGTTGAAGACAAACGCCAGGGGATAGCCGAATTGCGCCATGATGCCGCCCAGAAAAGCGCCGGCCGCGAGCGTGGTCCACTGCGTGGTCTGGGTGAGGGAATTGGCGGTGTGCAACTCTCGCTTGGTGGCGATGGAGGGCAGGATGGACGAGCGCCCGCTGGTGAAGAAGGGCGACGCCACCATCAACAGGGCGCTGAGCGCGTAGAGCAGCCAGGTGGCATGGCCTTTGACGGTGAGGATGAATCCGAGCGCCACCACGGCGCGGATGAGGTCGCTCGCGATCATGATGCGCTTGCGGTCGAAGCGGTCGAGCGTAACGCCCGCAAGCGGGCCGGCCAGCGCCGCCGGGATGGCGCGCGCCAGCAGCACGCCGCTCACCACCAGCCCGGATTTGGTGGTGGCGACGGCCAGGCTGAAGACCGCGATGTTGTTGAAGTGGTCGCCGATTTCGCTGACCACCTGGCCCATCCACAGGTTGCGATAGTTGCGATTGTCGCGGAGCAGCGAAACGAAGGCGTTCATCGCGCCCGCTCCGTGATGTAGACGCCCCCAAAGATCACCATGCCCGAGACCACCAGCGCGAGCGTGACGTGCTCATGGAGGATCAAGATTCCGAAGACGGTGGCCAGCAACGGCTGCAGGTACGAGAAAGCCGCCAGGCGCGAGGCTTCCATGTGGGCCAGCGCGTAGAAATAGATGAGATAGCAGATCACCGACGGCAGCAGCGCCATGTAGAAGACGCTGGCCCAGGCGGAAAACGGCGCCGCGCGAAAATCGAACCCGGCCGATTGCCACAGCGTCACCGGCGCCATCAGCAGCGCGCCGCCCACATACGCGAAGGTATTCACGGTGATGGTGCCGTACCGGTTGGCCTGAGGCTTTCCCAGGACCGTGAAGATGGAGAAGGCCAGGGCGCCGCTAAGCGTGATGAGGTCTCCCGCCAGAGTGGCTTCGCCCTGTGGGCCGGCATCCAGCGTGCGGAGCAGCACCACTCCTGTCAGCGCCACCATCACGCCCACCAGTTTCCACCCGGTAAGTCGTTCCAGGCCGCGCATGCTGGCCAACAGCAGAACCAGGATCGGCGTCAGGTTGGCGAAGATCGAGGAATGCGCAACGCTGGTGCGGCTCAGACCGATCACGAATAGAAACTGGTTGAGGGCCACACCGAACATGCCCAGGATGACCAGTTGCGGCACGTCCCCCAGCGTCCATGAGCGCTCCGTGCGCCGCCACCGCTCCCACCAGTAGGCCGGCAAAATCAGGACACCCGCCATCGAAATGCGCATGCCGTAAAGCAGCACCGGCGGAAACGCGCGGAGGGCGATCTTGCCGGCGATATAGTTTCCCGTCCAGCCGGCAATCATCAGGGCGATGAGCGAGTACAGGCCGGCTCTGCCTTTCAACCGATGGACTCCTCGCGCACCGTGATGCTGCGGATGAAATCGCGGTCGAGCGCGTAGCCGAAGCCGGGCTCGTCGCGGATGGCGATAGTGCCCAGCCGGGTGATTTCGACTTCAGGTTGGATGATGTCCTGTTTCCAGTAACGCCGGCTGGCCGAAACATCGCCCGGCAGCACGAAGTTGGGGAGCGTGGCCAGCGCGATATTGTGAGCGCGGCCGATGCCGGCTTCCAGCATACCGCCGCACCAGACGGGAATGGCGGCGGCCTGGGCCACGTCGTGTACGCGCTTGGCTTCCGCAAAGCCGGCCACGCGGCCCAGCTTGATGTTGATGATGCCGCAGGCGCGCAACTTCGCCGCCTGCTCGGCGTGGTGCGCCGTGCGGATGCACTCGTCGAGGCAGATGGGAGTCTGCAGCTTGGACTGGAGCTCGGCGTGATCGATGATGTCGTCGTGGCTGAGCGGCTGCTCGATCATCATCAGGTAGAAATCGTCCAGCTTCTTCAGGTGAGCGGTGTCGGCCAGAGTGTAGGCGGAGTTCGCGTCAACCATCAGCTTGATATTGGGAAATCGCTCGCGCACGCGGCGTACGTCATCCACGTCGCGGCCCGGCTTGATCTTCATCTTGATGCGCTGATACCCGGCGGCCAGCTCGCGCTCGATTTTCTCGATGAGTTGCTCCACCGAATCCTGAATGCCCATGGAAACGCCGCAGGGAATTTCGCGGCGCGCGCCGCCGCCGATTTTCCGCCACAACGGCACGCCGTCGAGCCGCGCTTCCAGATCCCAGACCGCCGTCTCCAGGCCGCCGCGCGCCATGTTGTGGCCGCGGATGTGGGCCGTGAGCGGGTACACGTCTTCGGCGCTGCGCAACTCGCGCCCCAGCACGCGCGGCGCGGCGTAATCGCGCAGGATCATCCATGCGGATGCGGTCCACTCCTCGTTGTAGAAGGGGTTCTCGCCGGCCGTTACTTCGCCCCAGCCGGATGCGCCATCGCCCTGCGCTTCCACCAGGATCATGTGGCGCTCGTAGGTGCGGCCGAAGCTGGTCTCGAAAAAGTGCACCAGCGGCATGCGAATCTGGCGAAGCGTAATGCGTTCGAGTTTCACGGCCAGGGCTCCAGCAGGTAAGTTCCTTCGGTTTCTCCGCGTTCGAATCCGGTGGCGGCCAGGCCCCCATCGAACGCGCGGCGGAGTTTCTCGCCGCTGGCTTTTTGAATGGCGCGAGCCTGCGCCGTGTCGTCGTGGCGGATGCGCGCGATGTCGGCGGGATAGCTGACGCGCTCCACGGCATTGATGGGCTGCGGCTCGCCGGCCAGAATCTTTGTGACTCGGGGCGTGTCGATCCACCACTCCGCATAACACCGGTCGGTGGGCAGGCCGCCATGCAGCGGGCTGGCTGTGTGGCCGTACTGGTTCTGGTTGTAGCGCCGCACAATCGCGCCCAGTTTTTCGATGTTCAAGAAGGCGTTCTTCAGCTCCATGGGGTCGAAGGTCCACTCGATCAGCTCGATCCCGCGCGCCAGTGCGTCCTCGCGCTGCCGGAGCTTGAGCCTGCGCCCGATGCCGGTATTGCGAAACGCCGGCAGCACGCCCAGCATGTGGCTGTGCAGGTAACTCTTGCCGGTCGGCTTGATGCCGGGAATCGCGAAACAAAAGGCGATCATCTCCGGGCCGTCGTACGCGCCGAAGACGTGCCCGCCGATCCTGCTGACCACCACCAGGAAGCGCACCGGCAGCAATTCGACATCGGCGAATTCCCAGATCACCTTTTGCAAGCGGACCACGTCTTC
>JBEKQS010000171.1:0-18589 GCA_049519475.1 Bryobacteraceae bacterium
CCTGCGGCGGATGAAAGCGGTGGCGATGGACGTAGGCTTGCAGGACGGACTTGGGCGCGATGTGAAAGTGCTGGACGGGATTCTGAACGATTACCAAGTGCGGCACACGTACGAAACTTACGAGGGTGACCACACCAATCATGTGGCGGAGCGCATCGAGAAGAACGTGATGCCGTTCTTTTCCAAGAACCTGGTGTTCGAGCCGGCGCACCGCTGAAGGAGCAAGGCGATGGGATGGAAACGGATTCTGGCGGTGTGCGTGGCGATGGCGGCGGGCGCGGCGGCGGCGACCGCGCAACGGGGCGGCGGGCGCGGGCCATCGACGATTTACGTGCTGAAACCGGCGCGGGTCTTCGATGGCGAGGCCATGCATGAAGGCTGGGCCGTGCGGGTGACGGGCGACCGCATCGAGGCTGCTGGTCCCGCTACCGGTATCGATCCTGCCGGCGCCCAGGTTGTCGATTTGCCCCAAACCACGCTGATGCCCGGCATGGTGGAGGGCCATTCGCACATCCTGCTGCATTCCTACAGCGAGACGTCCTGGAACGACCAGGTGGAACACGAAGGCCTGGCGCTGCGCGTCGCGCGCGCGGTGAATCACCTGCGCGCCGAACTGATGGCCGGGTTCACCACCATGCGCGACCTGGGTACGGAAGGCGCCGGCTACGCCGACGTCGAGTTGAAGCAGGCGGTGAATCAGGGTATCATTCCCGGACCGCGCCTGCTGTGTGCTACGCGCGCGATTGTGGCTACCGGCGCGTATGGGCCGAAGGGCTTTGCCCAGGAGTGGACCGTGCCGCAGGGCGCCGAAGAGGCCAGCGGCATGGACATTATTCGCGTGGTGCGGGACCAGATTGGCCACGGCGCCGACTGGGTGAAACTCTACGCCGATTACCGCTTCGGGCCGCTGCCCGGTTCACATCCCACGTTCACGCAGGACGAGATGAAATTTGCGGTGGATGCCGCACACAGCGCGGGCGTACCGGTTGCGGTGCATTCCAGCACGGCCGAGGGAATGCGGCGCGCGGTTTTGGCGGGCGTCGATACCATCGAGCACGGGAATGACGGAACGCCCGAAGTTTTTAAATTAATGGCGGAACACAATGTAGCGCTCTGCCCGACGCTCGCGGCCGGCGGCATGAACGATCGCAAGCGCGCCAGCTTCCAGGCGGCTCTGGCCGCCGGTGTCACCATCCTCAGCGGCAGTGACGTGGGCACGTTCCCGCACGGCGATAACGGGCACGAGCTCGAACTGATGGTGGAGTGCGGCATGCCGGCCGTCGACGCGCTGAAAGCGGCGACGTCGGTAGCGGGACGCGTGCTGCACATGGAGATCGGGCAGGTGAAGGCGGGGATGTACGCGGATTTGATCGCGGTGGACGGCGACCCGACGAAGGAGATTGCGGCGGTGCGGCGGGTGAAGTTCGTGATGAAGGCGGGGACGGTGTATAAGCCGGCGGCTGGGCAACCGGCGAACTAATGCTTTAAAGGTTGTGAGTCTAGTCACCGGCGTATCGGGCGGACGGCGAGTCCAAGGGCAATGCGATGAAGCATAGACCCCACCGCTTACAGCAGGCGGAAGTTGATTTCGATTTGGGCGGTCACCGGCACCGGGAGGCCGTTCTGCGTGCCGGGTTTGAATTGCCACTGCATGACGGCGTCGAGGGCTTTTTCGTCGAGGCCGAAGCCGATGCTGCGCGCCAGGGTGATGTCGGCGGCATGGCCGTCGACGCCAATCACGACCGTCAAGACTACGGTGCCCTGAATCTTGGCGACGCGGGCCTCTTCGGAATACTCGGGCTCGACCTTCGAAACGAGAACCGGGGCGGCGACGCCGTTGCCGACCCGTGCGGGCGTGGCGGCCATGGTGTGCCGGGGCGCGAGTTCGGCGATGTGAGCCTTGCGGATGGTGGCGGCGGAATCGGCCATGGCGTCGGCTTCGCCCAGGCGGGACTGCTTGCGCATGAGCTGGGCGTAGGTCTCCATGACGAAGGCGGAGTCGGTCGAGCCGGGTTTGACGGCGCCGAGGGCCTGCAGGTAATAGGATTCGGCCATGCCGGAGAGGTCCTGAGCGAGCGCGATGTTGCCCTTGAGCAGAAGCTCGCGGGCGGCCAAGGAGCCGGTTGGCGCGAGCGACAAAGCGCGTTGCGCCAGGGCTTCGGATTGCTGGTAGTTTTTGACGCCGAGGGCGCGGTTGGCGAGAAAGAGCAGCGCGGGCACGGCCTCCGGAGTATCGCCCAACGCGACGGCGCGGGAATAATAATCCTCGGCCGAGCTCGCCTGGCCGTGTTTGGCGGCGAGGTCTCCGAGTTTCAGCAGGCCGGTGGCATAGGAAGCGCTTTGCGTGCCGGCGAGCTCTTCGCGAATGGCGAGGGCGCTTTCGAGAAGCTTCCGGGCAGACTCATACTGGCGGAGCTTTTCCAGATTCTGCGCGGCCTGATCGAGAGCGTCGTAATTCTTTTGAGCGACAGCGGCGCGGATGGTGGCCTCAACATCGGGGGCTTTGGGATCGGTGGGATCCTGCGCGCGGAGCGCGGCGAGGGGAACGACCAGGGCAATGGCCACGAGGGCGGCGGCCAAGGCGGAGGCGCGGCCGGGGTGGGTGCGGTCGGCGGCGGAATCGAGGATGGCGCGGAGACGGCCTTCCAGATCGGAGCGGCGCGCCATGGCGACGGCGACCGAGGCGGTGGGCGCGAATTGCAGGGAGCGGGCGACTTCAAGCAGATGGCCGGCGTAATCGGCGGCAGGTTCGCCAGCAGTGAGGACCAGGTCGTCGGCGGCGCGCTCGCGCTCCTTGAGGAACTGGCGCCAGGCGGACCAGGCGAGGGGATTCCACCAGAATAGAGAGAGAGCGAGGCGGGCCAGCAGGTGGGTGGCGCCATCGGCGCGGCGGACGTGAGCGAGCTCGTGGAGCAGCACCACGCGGCGGCGCTCTTCGGTCCAGTCCTGGGCGCCGGCGGGCATGAGGATGGTGGAGCGGCGGAGGCCGAAGGCCATGGGCATAGTGCCGGCGGAAGTTTCGAGGACTTCGACGGGGCGGCCGATACCGAGCGCGCGGGCGAGCGAGCGGGACGCTTGCGGCGCCGGATAAGGAGGCGCGGCGCGGCGGATGCGGCAGAGCCTGGTGTAAGCGAGCAGCATCTGGGCGAGCGCGAGCGCGCTGCCGGCAGTCCAGAGAAGCATCAGGCAGAGGGTCAGATCGAGGCGCCACGGAGCGGAGGGCGCGGGCGCGGCGGGGCGAGCCGCGGACGACGCGGCGCGAGTGATGGGGCCGCCGGCGGAGGCAGTGGCGCCGGCGTGGAACGTGATGCCGGGCACAGCGGCGAGCAGTCCGCCGGTGGGGACGCGCAGAGCGGGCACGGAAATGGAAAGCAGGGGCAACGCTACCAGGGCGGCGGCCGCGGCGGTCCACACCAGGTGACGCGAGGCGGCCGAGCGTTTGCGGAGAGCCAGCGCCATCAACCAGGCAGCGCAGAGGACTGCGATGCTCTTCAAAGCCGCGCCGAGGAACACGGCGGAGCACGCCGATTCGCTAATGACGAACATTTACTTACCCTCTTTTCTTGCTTTGTCGATCATTTCGGACATGCGGTCCAGCTCTTGGCTGGTGAGCCGCGTGGAGGAGACATCCAGCAGGGCCGCCACCACCTGGTGGGGCGCGTCGGCGAAAAAGGTATCGAGCAGATGCTTGACGGCGGAGCGTTTGGCCTTGTCGCGCGCTACGGTGGGGACGTAGACGTACTTGAGGCCTTCGGCCTGGTGCTTGACGTGGCCTTTTTCCTCGAGGACGCGCATCATGGCGCGGACGGCGGAATAGCCGGGCGCGTCGGCCATGGCTTCGCGGACCTCGGCGACGGAGGCTTTGCCGCGCTGATAGAGGATCTCGACGATCTGGCGTTCGCGCCGGCTGAGTCCGGCGTGAGCGCTCACGGGCGGGACTCCTGTTGCAAGTTCAGCATGTGCTAAAAAAATAGCACTAGCGGGGGCGGATGTCAAGAGATGGTTGATTTGGCAGATGCTGAAAAATCCGATTCCAACCGCCGATGAACGCAGATCAACGCGGATATTTTTTGGGTTTTCAATCGGCGTTCATCGGCGGCTAAGCCTCTTTCATCAAGCTGCCAGAAAACCCATATCCCTGGAAGCAGATCGGTATCAACAGCTTACTTCTTGGCCTTGGGTGCGGGCGGCGGCGCCAGCGTGTACTCGCCCTCGATGTGGTCCTGGGAGCCATCGGCGTTGCCGGCGCTCTTGTAGGCGCCCTTGCCGGTGAGGCCTCTCAGTTTGCCGGTGCCACCGGTGTACGACCATGTGCCTTCGCCGGTACTGGCGCCGTCCTTGGCGGCGGTCATGTTGCCGGTGAAGCGAATAAACGCCTTGTCGCCGTTGTCCATGGTGATGACCACGTACCCGCGGTCCTGCCCTTTTTCGCCGCTGGCATCGCTGGTGAGGGTTGCGGTGTAGTCTTTGGATTTCAAGTCCGCCATTTCGAGGGGCGTGGTCCAGGTGCAAGACAACTTGACGAGCACCAGCGCGTGGCCGGTGCGGTCTCCGACATCGATCGATTGCACCTGATCGGGCTTACCGCATTTGCCATCGCCGCTGATTTTGGTCTGCGCGGTGGCGATGCCGGCTGTGATGGTAAGAAGAGTGAAGGCGAGCATGGCCCGCCTCGGGAAAATCCCTGTAACGATCTTGTTCATTTTTGACTTCTCCGTGTCCGACAGTATACAGGGAATTTCCGTCCTTTGGAAATGGTGGAAGGGGAGCCGGTTTGAAAGAAGGCGTCAATCTGTAGTACACTCGGTATTTACTCCAGTGGTTCCGACACACTCCGTGTGTTCCGGCTCCCAAAACAGAGGTTTGCATGCACGCGATTCTAGAAACCGGCGGAAAACAGTACCGGGTAGCTCCTGGTGACGTCATCCGCGTGGAAAAGATTGAAGGCGAAATCGGCTCCGAAGTCGAGTTGCCGGTCAAGGCCGCCTTCACCGACGAAGGCCAGCTCGTCACCGGCGGTACGGTCAAGGGAACCATCGTCACCGGCGGCCGCGGCGACAAGATCATCGTCTTCAAATTCAAGCGCAAGAAGCAATATAAGAAGACCATCGGGCACCGCCAGTCCTTCACCGATGTGAAGATCGGCGACTTCGTGGTGGAGGTTGGGTAATGGCACACAAAAAAGGATTAGGCAGTTCCAAGAACGGCCGCGATTCCAACGCGCAGCGGCTTGGTGTTAAGGTTTTCGGCGGCCAAGTGGTCCCCGGCGGTTCGATCATTGTGCGGCAGCGCGGCACCAAGCTCAAGCCGGGCAACAACGTCGGATGGGGCAAGGACGACACGCTCTTCGCCAAGGTAACGGGCAAAGTGGAATTTAAGGACCGCGGGCGGCTGGGCAAGTTCGTCAGCATCTTAGAAGTGGCGTAGTACCGAGCCGCGACCGTCAGGGAGCGCAGGGCCGCCAACAGGAGCACAGCTCCGCAAAGGAAATCCGCCGCCGGCTGCACAGCATGCCGGCGGCTTTCTTATGTTTATCGACGAAGTCAGAATCCTGGTGAAGGCCGGCGACGGCGGCAATGGCTGCATGGCCTTCCGGCGCGAGAAGTACGTGCCGCGCGGCGGCCCCAGCGGCGGCGATGGCGGCCGCGGCGGCGACGTCGTGCTGGTCGCCGACCCGCATGAAAATACCCTTCTGAAATACCGCTTCAACCCGGAGCATAAAGCCGAGCGCGGACGCCATGGCGAGGGCAGCAACCGCACCGGCGCGGAGGGCCACTCCATCCAACTCGATGTGCCCGTGGGCACGGTGGTCTACGACGAATCGACCGGCGAGCGGCTGTGCGATTTCACGGAGCCCGGCCAGAGCCTCACCATCGCGCGCGGGGGCCGCGGCGGCAAGGGCAATGCCCGCTTCGCCACCTCCACCCACCAGGCGCCCACCGAGCACACGCCGGGCATGCCTGGCGAAGAGAAGCGGCTGCGCATGGAATTGAAGCTGCTGGCGGACGTCGGGCTGGTCGGTTTTCCGAACGCCGGAAAATCGACGCTGATTTCCCGCATTTCGGCCGCGCGCCCCAAAATCGCCGACTACCCGTTCACCACGCTGGAGCCCAACCTCGGCGTGGCCCAGTTCGCGGATTTCCGCAGCTTCGTGGTGGCCGACATCCCCGGCCTGATCGAAGGCGCGCACCTCGGCCACGGCCTGGGCATTCAGTTCCTCCGCCACATCGAGCGCACACGCTTGCTGGCGCACCTTGTGGATGTATCCGATGCCACCGGCCGCGACCCGGTGCAGGATTTCGAAACCGTGATGGAAGAACTCGCCAGCTTCAGTGACGAACTGGCCGCCAAACCGATGATCGTGGTCGCCACCAAGATGGACGCTGCCCAGGACCCCGAGCGGGTAGCCCGTTTGCGCGACCTGGCCAAGAGCCGCGGCATGGCGTTCTTCGAGATTTCGAGCGTTACCGGCCAGGGCATCGATAACCTCAAACACGCCATGGCCGAACGCGTGTGGGCCGCGGCGCCGGCCGAGTGATCGCATGCGATACCGTGGGCTGAATCCATGGACGCATCTCCCACGCTCGCCCGCGTCGCAATACTGCTCGAAAAGCACGGCCTCGAGGCGGTGTTAATCGGCAACGCCGCTGCCGCGTTGCAAGGCGCCCCGGTGACCGCGACCTGGATTTCCTGTTTCGCAAAACGCCGGCCAATTTGAAAAAGCTGAAAGCCCTGGCGGCGGAGTTGGGAGCTGTCATCCTCAAGCCCTATTACCCGGTGAGCGGACTATTTCGGATCGCCCGGGACAGCGACGGCCTGCAACTCGATTTCATGTCGGCAATCGACGGCATCCGTTCCTTTGAGGGTTTGCGAAATCGCGCCATGCACGTGCAGTTCGGCGAGGCGGCGATCCACGTCGCCGCCCTGGCTGATATCATCAAAAGCAAGAGGGTGGCGGGGCGCCCGCGCGATTTGGCGGTGCTCGCAACCTTGGAGAAGGCGCTNNNNAAGAATCCGCGGGTCACTAGAAAAGCCGTTCTGGAAGCTCTCAAAAAGGAGAGTGACTTGGCATTGCGCGATCAGATCAGGCGGCTACTGGCGCTCCCACCGGAAAAGCGGACGCATTTCCTACGCAAACGCGTGGGCTTGCGCATGTCTTGCATCTAGAGTTTTGAAGGTGGGGCGGACGCCCTCGTCCGCGCGCGACCCCCTGGCCGCGCTCTTGTGGTCATATGCGCTGAACGGTTACCACCATGCCGCTCCGCTCGGCCGCCACGGCTGCGGCATACTCTTCCCCGGCGTCGATCGGCACAACCGTCCAATCGCCATCCAGCGCCGTGCCTGCGCCATAAAGGCCAATGCCGCGCGCTTTCCACATGGCCTCGGTGCGCGTCCACCGTACAAAGAATTCCCACTCCCGCTCCACCGCGGGAGTCTCCGCGAGAGCAGAGGCGTCTCCCGGCGTGAGGAAGCGCCCGGCCACCGCCAGGCAATCAGGCATCGGGCGCAGGCGTTCGATATCCACCCCAACCTCGACATCGAGCGCCACCGCAACCAGCGAAACCGCGCCCGAGTGCGAGAGATTGAACTGGAGCTGCGGCGCGCCCCGCAGGTAAGGCTTGCCGTGCGGGCCATGAGCGAATTCGAGAGCGCCCGCGGTATAGCACTCCAGGATGGCCCGCAGAGCGGCGCGCGAGGGCATGTTCGGCACCAGCCATACGTGAATTTCACCGGCATGGATCCTCATCTGAGCCATAACAGCAAATTCGCGGCAACATCTCAACTGCCTGATGGAACAAAAGCCGCCAGATGGCGTATGTTAATGGCTGGAGCCTTCGAGGAGGCCGAATATGTTCTGCGACCGGTGTGGCACGTCTTTGAACGAAACCCAGGGGTACTGCCCCTCGTGCGGCAAGGCCACGAAAGCTGCGCCCGCGGCGCCGGCGCCGCTGCCGAGCCGGGTTGCCGGGCATGTCAAACTTCTGGGCATTTTCTGGATTGCCTACTCGGCACTGCAACTGATGGGGAGTTGGTTCCTCGCGTCGATCTTTCCGCGGTTTTTTGATTCACGGTTTCTTGCCGGGTGGAGCTGGTCGCCGCACATTCCAACCCTTGTTGGCGGTCTCCTTCGAGCCGCCGGCTGGTTCCTGCTGGCGCGCGGCGTGCTGGGAATAATCGCCGGCTGGGGATTGCTGGATCGGCAGCCCTGGGCCCGCATACTCGCGATTGTCCTGGCAGTGTTCACGCTCTTCCATCTCGTATTAGGCACGGCGCTGGGGATCTATACGCTTTGGGTCCTGCTCCCGGGCGAATCGGAGCGCGAGTACCGGCAGACGGCCCGGCCGGCATAAGCCGCGGCCCGGGTGAGCGATACTGACCTTATGCCCGATTCCGGAGGGAAAGCGCCGCTGCGCGTGCGCCAGCTTCGAAAAACCTACAAAGACGTTGTGGCCGTGGACGGGTTGGATCTGGAAGTACGAGCGGCGGAGTGCTTCGGGCTGCTCGGCCCCAACGGCGCGGGCAAGACCACTACCATGGAAATCTGCGAAGGCCTCACCACGGCCGATTCGGGCGAAGTGGAACTGCTGGGTATGCACTGGGAACGCGACGCGCCGCAATTGCGCCAGCGGCTCGGAATCCAATTGCAGGAGACGCAGCTTTCCGAAAAGCTCACGGTCTCCGAAACCCTGCGGCTGTTCCGAAGCTTCTTCCAGCAAGGGCCGGACGTCGCGGATGTGATCGGCATGGTGCAGCTCCAGGAAAAAGCCGGCTCTCGCGTGGGAAGCCTTTCCGGCGGCCAGAAGCAGCGGCTGGCGCTGGCCTGCGCGCTGGTGGGCGCGCCCGATTTCCTGTTCCTGGACGAGCCCACCACGGGCCTCGACCCGCAGGCGCGACGCCAATTGTGGGAACTGATCGAGCGCTTCAAACTGGCCGGCCGCACCATTCTGCTCACCACCCACTATATGGACGAAGCCGAACGACTGTGCGACCGCGTGGCCATCATGGATCACGGAAAAGTGATCGCGCTCGGCACGCCGCGCGAGTTGATCGCCTCCATGGGCGCCGAACACCTGGTGGAGTTTTCTTCCGCCCGCGTTCCGGATGCCGCCGGCCTGGCGGAAATCGAGGGCATCCGCGACGTCCGCGCGGAAAACGGCACGGTGCGAATGCAGGTCACCAAACTGCATTGCGCGGTTCCCGCGCTGCTGGCCGAAATGGCGCGCCAGGGAATTCCGCTCACCGAGCTACGCACGCATTCCGCCACCCTGGAGGACGTCTTCGTCACGCTGACGGGACGGCACCTGCGCGATGAGTAAACCGGGCAAGATGCCGTTTACCGAACGCGCGCTGGCGCAGTTGACCCTGGTGCGCTTCCGCGAATTCATACGCGAGCCGGAAGCGCTGTTCTGGGTCTTTATTTTCCCCGTCCTGCTGGCGGCGGGCTTGGGAATTGCATTCCGCAACCGGCCGCCGGAGGTGCTCACTATTGCGGCCACCACGCCGGAACTGGCGCGCTCGCTCGCGGGCGAAAAACTGCTCCGTGTGGAACGATTGCCCCAAACCGACGCAGAAGAGGCTCTGCGCGTGGGCAAAGCGGCACTGGTGGCGGAGCCGGGCGCGAGCGGCGCGGTGGTCTACGCGTACGACCCCACCAGTCCGGAAGGCCGCACCGCGCGCATGCTGGCCGACCGCGCCGTGGAACGCGCGGCGGGCCGCGCCGACCCCGTGGCCTCCACGGACCGTCTGGTCAACGAGCCCGGTTCGCGCTACATCGACTTCCTCATCCCGGGCCTGCTGGGTATGAACCTGATGGGCAGCGCCATGTGGGGCATGGGCTTTTCGATCGTGGACGCGCGCCGCAAGAAGTTGATCAAACGTATGGTGGCGACGCCCATGCCGCGGCATTACTACCTGCTTTCGTTCGTCCTCTCGCGCCTGCTTCTGCTGGTGGTGGAAGTGGGTGTAGTGCTCGGATTCGGCGCGCTGGTGTTCCACGTGCCGGTGCGCGGTCCCTTTACGGGCCTGGCGGTACTTTGCGTGCTGGGGTCGATGCTCTTCTGCTCGCTGGGGCTGCTGACCGCCTCGCGCGCGCAGACCATCGAAGCGGCTTCCGGGCTGATGAACGCCGTGATGATGCCGATGTGGATCTGCTCCGGCGTGTTTTTTTCGGCGCAGCGCTTTCCGGACGCCGTGCAGCCCGTCATCAAAGCGCTGCCTCTGACGGCGGTGATCGACGCCCTGCGCGCCAGCATGCTGCAAGGCGCGGGCCTGGCGCAGGTAGCCCCACAAATCGCCGTGATGGGCGGGTGGCTGGTGGTCTGTTTCGGGCTGGCGCTGAAGCTGTTCCGCTGGCGCTAAGCCGGCCGGGCGCGATCAGTTTTTTCGCGTGATGGCGCAGCCCAGGGCCTTGGTGAGCGCGCGCGGTACCGGTTTTCCGGCGAGGATGGCGTCGAGCGAATCCCGCAAATCGAATTCCGTGATCTTGACCCGCCGCTTGCCATAGTCTTCCAATCGGTTGTCGATGCGTCCGAGGTAGAGCAAGTCGCCGCGCGGCGAGAGGACCGCGGTCTCAGGCGTGCTGACAGCCCCGGTGAAAGCGGCCAGCGACTCCTCGGGATCGAAGAGATACGGGAAAGAGTAGCCGAACTCGGCGACATGGCGCCGCACATCGGCCTCCGGCACGGTGGCATCGCCCTGCACGGCGTAGAACGCCACCCCGCGCGGCGCATAGGCCTGCGCGATGCGATTTAATTCGGGTACGTAGTTATTGCTGAGAGGGCAGTCGGTGCTAACGAAGAAAAGCACGATGGCGCGCTTGCCTGTCCAATCGGCGGGCGTGTGGGTACGGCCGGCGGTATCGACCAGGGAGAATTGCGGAAGGCCGGCAGCAACCGCGCACGCGGCTGCCAAGAACAGTGCGCTCCTCGCCAGCCCCATGCGATGATTATACCTTCCAGCCTAGTACTTTTGTTCTCTCTCAAAAGTCATCTTCTCACCGATAAGAAAACCGAGAGGATCTGTGGCTCTGGATTGCCAGTTAGCAATTGCCGCACAAAGAGTGTTGGAAGCGCAAGCGCCCATGAAGGTGCTGGCGGCCGAGGACAACCCTGTTTTTCAATCGATGCTGCGGGCCATGCTCACCAAGTGGGGGTATGAGGCAGTGATCGCTCGCGACGGCAATGAGGCCTGGCAGGCGTTGCGCGCCGACGATGGCCCGCGCCTCGCCGTTCTCGACTGGATGATGCCGGGGATGGACGGCGTGGAAGTCTGCCGCCGCGTGCGCGCGGCGCCACGGGAATCGTACGTTTACCTCATCCTGCTGACGGCGCGGACCGATTCGCAGGACCTGGTGGAAGGCATGGAAGCGGGAGCGGACGACTACCTCACCAAGCCATTTGAGGCCCACGAACTGCGTGTCCGGCTGCGTGCCGGGCGCCGCGTTCTGGATCTGCAGCAGCAACTTCTGGCGGCGCAGGAAGCGCTGCGCGAGCAAGCCACTCACGATTGCCTGACCGGCTTGCTCAACCACGGAGCCATCCTCGAAAGCCTGCGCAAAGAACTGGCGCGCAGTTCCCGCGAGCAACAGCCCATCGCTCTTCTGATGGCGGATCTGGACCGCTTCAAGAGCATCAATGACACGCATGGCCACCAGGGCGGCGACGCCGTGCTTCGCGAGGCTGCGAGCCGCATGAAGTCCGCCATCCGCCGTTACGACGCTCTGGGCCGCTATGGCGGCGAGGAGTTTCTCTTTGTGCTGCCGGGATGTCACGGCGCCGACGCCTTCGCGCAGGCGGAGAGAATCCGCGAAGCCGTAACCGCCGAGCCTTTCGTCACCGGCAACCGGGCTTTTCCGGTGACGTGCAGTATCGGAGTGTCATACCGCACCGCCCCGGCTGCGGAAGAGTCCGACCTCCTCGTGCAAGAAGCCGATATGGCTCTTTACCGCGCCAAGGATTTGGGGCGCAACCAGGTTGCCATGGCCGCGGTGACGGTGTAAGCGGGCGCTTATCGCGCCGCGCCCCGGCGGCCACCGAAGTCTTCCCGATCTTGCGGGAGTGGCCGCCCACCACCAGCATCAGTCCTTCCTCTCGAGTTCCCCGAGGCGCCGCTTCAGTTCCGCCACCTCGCGCCGCAAGTCGGGCAGGCGCGCCAGGTTGGCCAGTTGTTCCAGATACTGCTTGAGCGGTCGCGCCGGTTTGCCCCACACGGTTTCGCCGGATCGCACCACTTTGGAAGTGAGCACGCCGCAGCCCGAGCCCAGCACGGCGCGGGTTTCGATGCGGGCCTTGTCGCCGATCCCCACCTGCCCGCCGATGACGGCGTAGTCCTCCACCACCACGCCGCCCGAAAAACCGGTCTGCGCCGCCACCACCACATGGCGGCCGATGCGGCAGTTGTGGCCGACGTGTACCATGTTGTCGAGCTTGGTTCCCTCACCGATGGAAGTGACACCCAACGCGGCGCGGTCCACGCAGGAATTGGCGCCGATCTCGACGTAGTCGCCGATCTCCACGCGACCTACTTGCGGAAACTTCTGCCAGCGGTCCTGCTCCATCACATAGCCGAAACCATCGGCGCCGATCACCACCCCGGAATGCAGAATGGTGCGCCGGCCGATGTCCACGTTGTCGTAGATGGTGACGTGCGGGTGCAGCACGCAGCCCTCGCCCAGGTTGACGCGCTTGCCCACCACGGCGCCGGCGCCGATCGAGGTGGCCACGCCGATGCGCGTGCCATTCCCCACCACCGCATGCGGACCGATATAGACCATCGCGCCGATTTCGACATCGTCGCCCACCACCGCGGTGGGATGGATTCCGGGCTTCAACTCGGTAGTCGGGTAGAAGCGGTTCAGCGCGCGGGCCAGAGCGGTGCGCGGCTCGGACACGCGGATCACCGTACGGTAGCTGGGGCTGGGCCATTCCCCGGGAACCAGCAGGCAGCCCGCCGCGGATGCCTCGGCCTGCGTCGCGGCCTTGCGGGTGCCCACAAATGCCAGGTCCGAAGCACCGGCGGTTTCGAGCGGCGCGACGCCGGAAAGTTCCTTTTCGCCGTCGCCTTCAAAGGTCGAGCCAAGCCAGTCGGCCAATTCGCGCACGCGCATATCAGTAGATCCCCTTCACGGAGCCGCCATCCACGGCGATGGATGCGCCGGTGATATAGCTGGCGCGCTCCGATGCCAGGAAGACCACCAGGTTGGCGAACTCCTCCGGTTGCCCGACGCGTCCCAGCGGCGCCCCGCGCGCCCAACGGCTCTCGATCTCCGCGGGCGTGACGCCTTGTTTGGCGGCCAGCGTGTCCGCAAGCTCCATCAGCCGCGCCGTGGCGGTGAAACCGGGGCAGACATTATTCACCAGAACGTTCGACGGACCATATTCGTTGGCCAGCGTCTTCACCAGCCCGCTGACGCCGGCGCGAATGGAATTGGAAAGAATCAGCCCGTCCACCGGCTGCTTCACGGAGACGGAGGTGATCGCGATAAACCGGCCCCAGCGCTGCTGCTGCATCACGGGCAGCGATTCCTTCGCCAGGTATACGGTGCTCATCAGGTTCAATTGGGCGGCGGCCTGCCAGTCTTCCAGGGTGGTTTCGACGAAGGACTTCGAAGGCGGCCCGCCGGAGTTCGCTACACAAATATCCAGACGCCCGAACTCGGCAACCGTCTCGGCGGCGAAGCGGCGAACCTGGTCGTACACGGTGACGTCCACGGCGCGGGCGAACACGCTGGCTCCGGTTTCGCGGCGGATTTCGGCGGCCGTCGCGTCGAGCGTCGATTGAGTCCGCGCGCAGAGCGCCAGTTTGGCGCCTTCGCGCGCCAGTCCCAGGGCAACCGCTTTGCCCAGTCCTTCACTCGATGCGGCCACCAGCGCTACCCGATCCTTAATCCCCAGATCCATGGCGTTACCTCCTTAAATAGGCGTCGTCTTTGGTGAGCCAGTCGTGGCGGATGGGGCTGAAGATGTCGAGATCCAGGGTATCCTCGAGCGCCACCGCGGCGTGCGGCATGTGCGAAGGGATGCGCAAGACCTGGCCCGCGGAGACCACAATTCGCTTGCCGTCAATTTGAAATTGCAGAGCACCCTCCAGAATATAGGTGATCTGCTCGCTTTCGTGATGGTGTTCCGGCACCACCGCGCCCTTGGCAAGAAAGACCTGAGCCACCATCGCCTTTTCGCCGGAAATGATCTTGCGCGCGATGGTGGGGCTCAGCACTTCCTTTTCCATCTTGTCCCAGGTGTAATGTTCCATTTGATCTCCGCGTCTGCCATTGTATAACTTCAGTTTGCCGTGATGAAGACGATTCTCGGAATTGGGTACAAGAGCCTGGCCCAGATGGAAGCGGACGAGGAAAAGTCCGACAAGTTGAGCAGCGAAACCCTGCACGAGGACGATCAAAAGGCGATGCAGGGCTACGAAGACCGGTCCAAAGTGCGCGAAGGGCTTGCCACCCGGACCGCGCGGGAGTTGATCTTAAAGTAAAGGTGGGCCGGCCGCTCCCTGACGGGGCGACTCGTTAGGGAGCTAACTGGCCGGCGTAGAGCCTGGTTTCGTAAAGGAAGCTCACCTGGCCCGCTTGCTGGTAGCGCTCAAACAGGCGGGCCAGCGCTTCCAACAGAGGCTCGCAATCGAGCGGCACGTAAGAAGAAGACAGCACGCGGCCGCGCAAACCTTGCCAGTCGAAGTGCTGCTGGTTGGGAAAGGTTGAGGCGCGCCATGAGGCGCCCGCAAAGAATCGCGTGATCGCAGCGTCATCCACGCGCCGATGATCCACCTGGGCATAGTCCGGCGAATAGCGATGCAGCAAGGCTTCGTAATCCGCGAGGAAGCCTTCGCTCACCAGGCGCTCATTCCACACCAGCACGACCCAGCCGTCCGGCGTGAGAATGCGTTGGAACTCGGTGCGAGCCGCGTCAGGATCGAACCAATGAAACGCCTGTCCCGCCGACACAAAATCGGCGCTGCCGTCGGGCAGCGTGGTGGCTTCGGCGCGCCCAGCTACGCCGTGGAAACGCGGCCAACCGGCCAGCAGCCGTTGCCCCGCGGCCCGCATCTCCGCGTTGGGCTCGACGCCGTCCACCTCGCACCCGAACCGCAAGAACAGCTCCGACAACAGTCCCGTGCCGGAGCCGATATCGGCAACGCGGGATCGTGAAGCGAGGCCACATTCGCGCTCCAAGAAGGCAATCACCTCCGCCGGATACGAGGGGCGGTAGCGAGTGTAGTCTTCGACGCGCGAGGAGAATCGTTCGGTGGGATCTGAGCTCATAAGCCGATACAATATGTTACGCCATGAAAACTGAACCTCATATTGTGGTGGTGGGCAGCGCGAATATCGATTTGATTACTTTCACCGACCAGATGCCGCGGCCTGGTGAAACCATTTTCGGGCGCAAGTTCGACATGGGTTTCGGCGGCAAAGGGGCCAACCAGGCGGTGGCCGCGCGGCTGTGCGGCGCGCGGGTCTCCATGATCGCGCGCGTGGGCGACGACCTGTTCGGGCCGGCTACCATCCGCGACTACCAAGCTCGCGGCATCGATGCCAACCGCGTGCTGGTAACGCCGGGCGTGTCGAGCGGCGTGGCGCCCATCTTTGTCGACAGCTCCGGCCAGAACCGCATCCTGGTGGTGAAAGGCGCCAACGACCGGCTGCTCCCGGCCGATGTCGACGCGGCCGGCGCGGTTTTGCGCGAGGCCGATTGCATCGTGATGCAACTCGAAATCCCGCTCGAGACCGTCTATTACACGCTGCGCTTCGCCCGCGCGCACGGTATTCGCACCATTCTGAACCCGGCTCCAGGTCAGCCGGTCGACCTCGGCGAAATTTCGAACGCCGATTACGTGATCCCCAACGAAACCGAAGCCGAAGCGCTCGGCGGCATGCCCGTGCGCAACCCGGAGGAAGCGCGTGCCTGTGCGGAGGGCCTGCTGCAGCGCGGCCTGCGGCGCGTGATCGTCACTCTGGGTGAGAACGGCGCGCTGCTGGCGGCCAAAGACGGGTCACGCCATGTGGCGCCCTATCGCGTGCAGCCGCTCGATACCACGGGCGCCGGCGACGCCTTCATCGGCAGCTTCGCCTGCTTCCTGGCGAGCGGTTGCGAAGAAGGCGAGGCCATCGCTCGCGCCAACCTCTACGCGGCGCTTTCCACGCTGGCGGTCGGCACACAAAAATCTTTCGTCACCAGGGAGCGCTTCGAGCAGGAATGGGCGAAGGTGAAGTAGTGTACGATTCCCTGGCGCGTTATCGACAGAAGCCGGCGCGCTACACCTGCTACCGCGCGGCAGGCCCCATCTCCGTGGATGGCAAGCTGGATGCGCCCTCGTGGCAAATGGCGCCAAAATCCACGCCCTTCGTCGATATCGTAACCGGCGAGCCGGCATGGTTCGACACGCGCGTGGCCCTGCTCTGGGATGACGAGAACCTCTACTTCGGCTTCTGGGTGGAGGAGACCGACGTCTGGGGCACGCTCACGCGGCGCGACTCCAAAATCTGGGAAGAGAACGATGTCGAGGTCTTCATCGCCGGCAAGGACACGTATTACGAATTCGAAATCAACGCGCTCAACACCGTGTACGAAGTCTTCTGGATCTGGAAAGACGTGTTGCCGTTCGGATCGCCGCTTTGCGGGCGGCCGGAGTTCGACCCGGCAACCCAGCGCACCCTGGTGCTCGGCGGCGTGGGCGGCCACGTGCATCCGCGCGGCGAACGCTGGGGCTTTCTCGATTGGGATTATCCGGGCTTGCGCACCGCCGTGCACGTGGATGGCAAAGTCAACCAGCGCGCGCACCGCGACCGCGGCTGGACCGTGGAGTTGGCCTTTCCCTGGCGCGGCCTGGCGGACATCGCCGACGGCCGCTCGCTACCGCCCAAAGACGGCGATGTCTGGCGCATCGACTGCTCGCGCTTCGAGAAGATCGGAAGGAACCGCGAAGTGCTGGACCCATCCGTAGGGTGGACGTGGAACCGGCACGGCCATTACGATTCGCACATTCCCGAAGTCTTCCCTTATGTGACTTTTTCGGCGACACCGGTGGATAAAATCTCGTGAATCGCATCCGCGGAGCCCGGCCGACCGGCCAGGGGGCCGGTCCCGCCTAGTTGGCTTTCGCCACTTCCACGGCGAACACATACGTCGGGCCGAACATGTTCGACCGGAAAACCACCCACTTCTGGTCCGGCGTGAAGCTGACGTTGGGCTCCAGCTTGTATTGGTGCTTCGACATGTTCACCAGCCGCTCGGCGTGAAAGACACCCGCGTTCACGAAATCCTTGTTGACCGTGCCGCGGTTCGGGAACAACTCCGGCCGGAACAGGTAGATCCACTCGCCATCCGGCGCCTTGGCCACCTGGCCCGGGTCGCCGCCGTCGCCGCAAAACAATTTGCCGTCGCGGGTCACATTGAAATGGATGGACCACTCATTGCGCTGCAAGTGATACCAGGTTCGCGCCGCCGTCTCCACGTTGTAACCGGCCAGCCAGAAATCCTCGCCGCGCGGCGTCTGCAGATCGTACCAGATGGTCTTGCCGTCGTCGCTCCAGAATTCGTGGCCGAAGATTTCCATCGCCATGGTGCGCGTATGGATCCTGGTGATCTCCGCTGTGTCCGTGCGGATGGTCCAGATGCGGTCCACTTTGTGCCACGGCCCTTCATGGCAAAACATCAACAGGCCCGGATCGGTGGGCGAGAACAGCAGATGATTCAGCCAGTCGGTGGCGCGGTGGATCACCTTCACATCGCCGGTCTTAGTGCTGATGGTGAACATCGCCATGGGCAGGTGCGCAGCCAGCCGGTCTTCCATCATCTGCCCTTTGTTGGCGGGCTGGATCAGGCCCACGCTCTGCGGTTCCTGCGACCGGTTGGCGTTGTAGTCGGCGCCGTCGTTCTCGATATACGTGCCGGCCAGCAGGGTCTCATCGGCATTCACGGTCGACACCCCGGCGGAGTTACGCGCCGGAAGCCTGGCAATTTCGCGCGTGGCTCCGCTATCGACATCGGTCGACCAGACGGCCCCCTCTTTGGTGTAGTACACGTTCTGCGTCTTGCGCCCGGCCACGATCACGCGGACCCGCCCCGTCACCACCGTTTTTGTGGCGTGTGTGGCCAAATCCAGCGTCGAAATTCCCTGGGGCGTCGTATAAATCAGCTTGCGGCCGTCGGCCGTATAGCCATCCTGGTTGAAGTACAGGCTGGCGCTACCGGGCTCGTCGGTCAACCGGACCACGCGGTGGCCGGTATCAGGATCGATCCAGGCCTTAGGAGGAGTCGCGCCGCTTGGTCCGGTTTGTGCGGAAAGATACAATGCTGCGGCGAGACAGACGGCAATGCGGTGCATACGTGATTCTCCGTGAAGGGTGCTAAGCCATTGATTATATCCGCTCTATTTCTTGCGGCGTCTGACGGGAAAGGCCTTCTCCAGATCCACCACGCGCATTTCCTGTATGGCGACGCGCGGAATGTGAAGACGCCAGCGCCCGGGTTGGACATCCGTGTCCTGGTTAAATTCCATCCCTATGACTACGGCCTCGCCGCTTTCGCCCAGCAGAAAACCGACTTCGTGCAGTTCCACCAGCGCCGCGTGGGCAGGGTTG
>JBEKQS010000172.1:0-11580 GCA_049519475.1 Bryobacteraceae bacterium
GGTAGGCCGGGCCGAGAGGACAGACCTCGCCATATCCGGTGATGCCCGCGTCGGTGTGGACGGCCACGACGGTGGAATCGAAGACCTCGACCGAATTCCCTCCCGACCACTTATAGCTGCCCTCGTGCAAGGGCAACTCTACCCGGTATGCTTGGATCTTTGTGATGATAGGCATCGGTATTCATTATTAGCCGGAATGGAAGGGCGCCGCACTGCCCCCGCCTTTCAAAGAACGAATCTCGGCTGCGCGCGGCCGTTGTGCCTGGAGATGGGGCCCATGGTGGGGCATTCGGATTCGCCGGCTTCCTACCGGCGGCGGAATTTGCCGATGACTTTCCCGGCTTTGCGGGCAGCCCGCACCAGCCAGGGCGCACGGTGTTTTCCGGACCCGGCTTCGCCGCTGCCAGAGCCGGTGACGGCTTTTGCCGCGGCGGCTTCGAGATGGTCGATGTGCTTCTGGGCGGCTTCGAGCAGAGACTCGAGAGAGCGCTTGTGGACCTCGAGTTCATTGCGTTTGCGGCGTTCCTCCGCCACCAATCTTCGCACCACGGCCAGGTTTTCCGGCGCCTCGATTTTGGACTGCCGGAACGGCTGGATACCGGCCAGCTCGCGCCATTCCTGCCGCCCGGCGTCGATGTTCCGCGGAGGGGATGACTGGCCCTCGCGCCAGCCGCAATACTGGCGGGAGCATCCGGACGCGAGATAGCGCCCCGAGATCGTGTCACTGCGTTTGGAAATCGCCATTGGCGAGTTCCACAGCGCGGAGAGCGGCTCGGAGTACAGATTGCCGATTGGCTGAGAGATGAAGCAAAGGTGCGCGTCGCCATTCTCGATGAGGAAGAGAGTGGTCCACGGATTGGGGCAAAGTTCAAAGGCGCCTTCGGAGAGTCCGTCGCTGTCCGGATACAGGCTCTTCTGGCCCTCCTCGAGAAACGCGGCGCTGAGGCCGTGCTTTTCGAAAAGTGTATGCAACCCGCTCACTCTTACCATACGGAAAGTCTTCCGGAAGTGCGGCAGCACATCGCGCAGCATGGCGTGGAGATCTTCCACTTCCCGGCGGTCGGTGATCGCCTCATCGGCTTCCAGGGTCGGAATGCGCGCAATGTTTTCCGGAGAAAGCTCCATGGTCTGGAGCGCGACGTCCATCATGCCGTGCTGTTGCATCAACTCCAGATACTGCGGGATCTCGCGAAAATTGGATCGCATGATGACGAAGAACGAGTCGAGGTACGGCTTGTCGCTCCGCAGCTTTGCCTTCCAGCGCTGCACGCGATCGATGTTGGCGAGCACATGATCCAGGTCGGCGCCTTTACGGAGGCGGTTGAAGGTATCTCGGGTTCCGCCATCGATGGACACAGTGACATTGGAGAATGGAGTGCGGACGAGCCGTTCGGCCCATTCGTCATCGATCAGTGTCCCGTTGGTGCTGATGCTCAGAATGGGGCGCCGGACCACCTGCGCCACGTCGTCGATCAACTCGCGGAATCCGCGGATGGCGAAAACTTCACCGCCCTGGATGCGGAGCGTGGACGCGTACGGATAGAACGCCATGAGTTCGCGCCGCAGTTCCTCGCCGATCGCAGGGGGGCGGAGCAGGTTGTCTCCGTTTCTTGCCTGGTAGCAATGCGGGCAATTAATGTTGCAGGCGTTTCCAAGGACCAGGCCCAGGCAGCGGGGGCGAGAGTAGAGATAAACGTGCCGTTGCTCGTATTCCAACTGGCTAAGACGGAGGTTGTCGCAGTAGGCTCGCTCTGTGTCGGTACTCATTGGCTCTGCCGCATAAGAATCCGGTAACTCCAACGCACACGACTACCGCTTACTGCGCCAGCCAGATCAGCGGAGTGAGTCCCGCGGCGGCCAGGCCCACCAGCAGGGTCAGGCTCAGGCGCCCGGTTTTCCGGTCGGACATGGAATACGCGTAGATCCCTTTCACCACGTTGTTGCTGGCCGCGGCGATCAGAATCGATGTCGCGGCCACATTCACGCCCGTCGTTTTGCCCGCGGCATCGGTCATCCCCATGATGAAAGGGTCGACGTCGGTGACGCCCATGAGCGCCGCCAGCGAGTACACCCCGGTCTGGCCCAGATACTTCACCGCCAGGTGCGTCGCAATCAGCACGGCCACGAACAGCACCGCGAACATCAGCGCCGCCCGCATTTCCAGCGGGTTTGCCGGCTCGAACTCGCGCTCCACTTCTCCGGTCTTCTGGTCCGGCCTGCGGCTCCACAGCCAGCCGAGCGCGATGGCCACGCCCGCCAGCACCAGGAACGGCACACCCAGCACCGCGATCAGGGCGGGGCTGAAGATCAACACCAGTCCGGCCAGCCGCAAATACATCATTCCGGATGCCACCAGCGTGATGCCGGAAAACAGGTGCGGGCGGTTCTCGCGCGCGGCGCGGCGGGCAAGCACCACCGTAGTCACAGTGGACGAATACAAGCCGCCCAGCAACGCGGCCAGGACCACGCCGCCCTGCCCCTTGGTGAGCTTCTGGATGACGTAACTGCCGTATGAAATGGTGCTGACGGCAACCACTACCAGCCACACCTTGAAGGGATTGAGGGCGAACGGCCCAAAGCTCTGGTTGGGAAGTACCGGCAGAATAACCGCGGTCAACAGCAGGAATTTCGTGAAGGTGAAGATCTCATCCGCGGGCACCCGCTTGGTGAGACCTTCCAATCCGGTCTTCAGCTCCAGCAGGATCATGCTGGCGACTGTCAGAGTGGTGGCGATCCAGAACTGTTCGCGGTAAACCAGGGCCGCCGCCACGTAGGTGGTGAGCGCCGACATTTCGGAAGTGAAGCCGCTGAATTTCGATTCTTCCAGCTTGTGCCGGTACGACAGCATCAGGAAGCCGCCCAGCACGGCGAAGCCCAGGATCACCGGCAAAACCTGGCCTCCGGCCAGCAGCGAGATGCCGTAGGCAATCAGGCCGATCAACGGAAACGTGCGCACGCCGCCGAATGAGACGCGCCCATTCGCCGCCAGCCGCTCTTCGCGTTCCAGGCCCGTCAGGAAGGAGAGAAACAAGACCAGCGCGATCTTGAGGCCTTCCGGCGGCAGTAGTCGATAGAGGTTGGTCAGCACAAAGTCTGTACAAGCATAGCCGATAGCACGTTTGTTGGCATGGCCCGGCGGCGCCGGCGGCTCATTTCTTGGGGAGGGACTTCCTCAGCAGCACCAGGTTGGCTTGCACCGTCACGATGTCCTCGGCTCGCGGGAACAGTTTCAGATAAGTCTCCAACTGCTCCACCGCTGCGGCGGGTTGGTTGCGTGCTACCAGGATGGAAGCCAGCAACTGGTAGGTCTGCGGAAAGTGGTGATCCACGTCCACTTTCAGGCCGTCGCGCGCGAACGTTTCCGCCACATCCAGCTTGCGGGTGCGGTAGTTGGAGAGCGCGCCATAGAAGTAAGCCTCCGGGTAGTCGATGGGGTCGAGCGCAATCAGACGGCCGGTTACTTCGGCCAGATCGGGCCAGTTCTCGCTCGATTCGGCCAGCGACGACAACTGCAGGTACGGGCTCAAGTACTTCGGATCGGCTTTAATCGCGGCATTGAAAGACTGTTTCGCGTCATCCACTTTATGGGCGGCCGCCTGGAGCCTTCCCATCTCATACCACGCGGCCGCGTACTGCGGATCGATCTGCACGGCCTTCTGGTAATTCTGAAGGGCTTCGGCCTGCTTGTTCTTGCGCGTCACCTCTTGGGCTTTGTCGAAGGCCTTCTTGGCCTCCTTGGGTGCTTCGAGCGAAGTCGGACTGATCAAGTATCCATCCACCTTCGCGACAAAATGCAGCACCATGGTGCCCAGGTAAGGATGGCCCACCGGCTTGGCGGTCAACATACTTACCATGTCCGTCCGGTATCCCGGGAGGCTGAAACGGATGGCGCAGTCCATGAACGGATGATCTGCTTCCGCCCCCATACCTAGCCCACCCGTTTCGACGCCGGGCTGGACGTGGATGGCATAGGGATCGCGGATGATGTCGTGACCCAGGTCGACGGCGAAGTTGCCGTTCAGGTCGGTGACTCCTTCCGGGTGGCCCATCCCCTGGCACACGCGCTCGATCAGAACCGGTGCGGGCGGCGCCGATTTATCTTCCAGCAACACCTTGCCGGTGATGCGCACCGGCGGCGGTGGCGCCACGTCCATGGACGCAGGCGTCGCCAGCGTCCCCTGCGCGAAAGCCGGGTGCACCGTCAGCGCGACCGCCGCAATCCACAGTGCACTCTTCGCCAACCTGGATATAGCCATCGGAGTTCTCCTCGATGGGAGCTATTATGCCATCTTTTCTGCGGCGAATGTCCGCTTGCGGATTTGTGCTCCTCTGCGCAAAAGCAAGTGTAACCACGGTGTGCGGCGATCCGTCGAGTAGTTTGAGTGAGCCCCCACATCCAAAAGCCCCCGAAGGCGGTATACTGCTGGTTGCGCCTGATTGCCTTGCTCATCGTCGCGTTGAGTTTTTGTGGGGCGGCACAACTCCGTCCGGGCCCCTCCGTCGATACCGAAGCTGCTCTGCAGGCAGCCTACGCGCGCCTCTACGATTTCGATTTCAAAAGCGCCCACGAAATCCTCGACCGCCAGCATCAACTCGATCCGCAAGCCCCCATGGTCCTCGCCATAAAGTGCGCCGCCTATCTGTTTGCCGAGTTGGACCGCCTCAAGATCCTCGAACTCGATTTCTTCACCGATGACGACAAGGTGGTGGACCGCCGCAAATTGATTCCCGATCCCGCGATCCGCCAGAAGTTCTTCGATATGGTAGCCGAATCCGACAAGCTCGCCTACGCGCGACTGGCTGTCAAGCCCGACGACCCCGACGCTCTGATGGCGCTCTGCATGACGACCGGCATGGTCACCGATTACGCGGCGCTGGTCGAGAAGCGGCGCTTCGGCAGTTTTTCGCTTGCGAAGAAAAGCCACGCCTGGGCCAAGAAGCTGCTGGCGCTGAACCCGCCCGTGGTGGATGCCTACATGACCTTCGGAACGGCCGAATATATTGTCGGCAGCCTGCCGTTTTTCTTGCGCTGGTTCGTCCGCATGGATTCCGTGGAGGGCAGCAAGTCGAAAGGGATCGAGGAGCTGACGCTGGTCGCCCGGAAGGGCAAGTACGACGGACCCTTCGCGCGCATCCTGCTGGCGGTAATTGCGCTGCGCGAAAAACACCCCGAAGAGGCGGAAAGGCTGCTGGCGGGGCTTGCCAAGGATTACCCCGACAATCCCCTGATACGCAAAGAGCTGGCTCGGGTTTCCCGCCAGATACACCCCGGCGGCGCCGTTACCAGGTAATCAACCGAAACGCAGACTCCTTCGTATTCATCTATACAGGTGAATCCGGCGGATATAATGAAAGGACAGAGGTTGGGTAGAGTGAAACCGTTCGCGCTGATACTGGTCGCAGCAGGTGCCGCATGGGCGGCCGGCGCGGACTATGAACAGGCGCATAAGTTGTATAATTCCACGGACTTCCAGCAATCCATTAAAGTTTTACTGGCGATTCCATCCAAAGACGCCGCAGTCTACGCGCTGCTCGGGCGCAACTACTATATGGAAGGGGAGTTCAAAAAGGCCAGCGAGGCTCTGGAGAACTCCTTTGAATTGGAGCCCACCAACACCGAGTATGCCCTGTGGCTGGGCCGCGCTTTCGGCCGGCGCGCGGAAACGGCCAACCCGTTTACGGCGCCTGGCTACGCCGCCAAGACGCGGCAGTATCTCGAAAAAGCGGTCAGTCTGAACCCGGCCAACCTCGAGGCCCAAAGCGACCTCTTTGAATATTATCTGGAAGCCCCCGGCTTTTTGGGCGGCGGAATGGAAAAAGCCGAAGCCACGGCGAAACAGGTTGGCAGAATCAGCCCTCCCGAAGGTTTCGCCATGGCGGCAAAGCTGGCAGAGAGGCGCAAGGAATACTTGAGCGCGGAGGAGCAACTGCGGCGCGCCTTGGATGTCGCTCCGCATCAGGTGGGCCGCTTCCTCGACCTCGCACGCTTCCTGGTCCGCCGCGGCCGCCTGGACGAGGCCGACCAGGTGCTGACGCGCGCCGGCAAGGCTTCACCCAACAACCTCAGGTTGATGTATGCGACCGCTGAGATTTACATAAAAGCGCATCATAATCTGGATGTTGCGAAGGAATTACTCAAGCGTTACATGAGCGCTACAGTCACCCCCGACGACCCGCCCAAGTCCGAAGCTGCCAAACTTCTGCGGCAGGTGCAGGGCGGTTAAGCCCGAGGCATGTTTCTCGGCGAGGCTCTCCGATTCAGCACACAGGCGCTTCGCGCCAACCCCATCCGATCTCTGCTCACAGCGCTGGGGATGGTGATCGGCACCGCGTCCGTCATTCTGGTGGTCACCATCTCGCTCACCAGCCGGGACTACATTCTGGAACAGATCGAGGGCATCGGCTCGAATATTATCTTTGCCTATTTCGTTACCTCCGGGCCGACCAGCGTGGCGGCCGACGCCGACTACATCAAGATGGCCGACGTCGCAGCGATGCGCCAGGAACTGGGTTCCGATATAGTGGCTGCTACCGGAGTGATGTCGAATGCCGCGCAGATCCCGATCAATGGCCGCACCGAGGACGTGAAAGTCAACGGCAGCGATCAGGATTATCAGGCCGTGCGCAACATCGTGATCGGCTCCGGGCGTTTTCTGGATTTGGGCGAAGTCACGCGCCGGGAAAAAGTGGCGCTGCTCACCGACCACCTGGCGGAGCGTCTCTACGGATCGCGCGCCGCCGCTCCGAACCAGGTGATCCGGCTGTACGGGCTGCCATTCACTGTCATCGGCACGTTTCACGAGAAAGTCGAGACCTTTGGCCAGTCCGAGGTGGAGCGCGACACCGTCTTAATTCCGATTACCGTGTTGCGCTACTTCACTCCGGTGGAGCGCATCGACCCGCTCTATGTGCAGGTGCGCGCGCCGCAGGAAGTGGATCGCGTGGCCGGGCGCGTGCAAGAGATCCTGGAAGCGCGCCACCGTCCCGGGGCGCGCTACCGCGTCGACACGCTGACCGCCATTCTGAATGCCGCCAGGAATATCTCGCTGATCCTTTCGGTAGTGCTGGTGCTGGTTTCGGCCATCACCCTGGTGATCTCCGGCATCGGCATCATGAACATCATGCTGGTGACGGTCACCGAGCGCACGCGCGAAATCGGCGTGCGCCTGGCCGTGGGAGCTTCCGCGCGGAAAATCCTGCTGCAGTTTCTCACCGAAGCGATGATGGTGAGCCTGTCGGGCGGCCTCGTGGGCATCCTGTTGGGTGTCGCCATTCCGCTGAGCGTCACGTTGTTTGCCGATATCCGCATCCCGATTTCGTGGGTGGCGATCGTGGTGGCGTTCGGCGTCTCGTGCCTGGTGGGATTGATCTTCGGCATCCTCCCGGCCAACCGTGCCGCGCACTTGAGCCCCACCGAAGCGTTGCGGTATGAGTAGTGGGGCAGTCCCCCTGGACTGCGCGCGACCCCCTGGTCGCGCTCCTGCTGGCTATCACGCAGCCTTCAAGAGTTTGGTTTCGGCTCGCGCGGCGCCATCACCAGGCCCGCCGCTCCGACGATTCCGGATTTGTCGGCCACCTGCTGCTCCACCAGCGGCACCTCGCGGCCCAGCAGCCCCCGCGAACGCGCCCACACTTCTTCCTGCAGCGGCACCAGCAGCTCCGCGCCGGCGTCGGCTACGTGGCCGCCCATGATGACGATCTCCGGGTCAAAGATGTGGAGCAGCCCGGCGATGGCCGCGGCCAGGCTGTGGATGGCTTTCGCCACGATAGATTTCGAAAGCTCGTCGCCTTCGCTGGCCGCCTGAAAAATGGTGCGGCAGGTGGCCAGTTGCGGCTGCTCGCGGAACAGCTTCCGCAACACCGAGGGGCACCCGCGATGCACCGCGGCCCAGGCTTCGCCTTCGATGGCCTTTGCCGAAAAGGCGGTTTCCAGACAGCCCCGGTTTCCGCAGGCGCAGGGCGGCCCATTCGGGTCGATGGTCATATGGCCGAGGTGGCCGGCCACACCCGCATGGCCGCGCAGCAAACGGCCGCCCACCAATGCCGCGCCGCCCACGCCTTTGCCCAGCGTGAGCATGACCACGTCCTGGCGGCCGCTCGCCGCTCCCCACACCACTTCGCCGGCCAGCGCCACGCGCGCATCGTTGTCGGCGAAGACCGGCACTTCGAGCGGCAGCCCGACCAGGTCGCTCAGACGCAGCCCTTCCAGGTAATGCAGCGCGCCCGGCAGAATCTCGACCTCGGTGGTCTGCGGGTTGATCAGTCCTTTGCAGCCGATGCCGACTCCCTCGGGCTGCGCCGTGGCTGCCGTCAGCCACTCGATGGCTTCATGCAACGAAGGCACGAAGCCCTCCAGGTCGGGCGGCGTTTCGATGGTGCGCGACGCCAGAATGGCGCCCTGGTTATCCACCATGCCCGCTTTGATGTGGGTGCCACCGATGTCGATGCCAAGCGCTAGCAAGTGTCTCCTCCGCGATGGAATGCCATCTTTGAGTGTAATGCCTGGCACGGCGGGTTCGCGCTAGTCCCAGTGGGAACTGCGCGCCTGCCAGCATAAGACACAATGATCATGCAGCGCGATTTCCCGGAGACGAACGCGCCGCCACCGCCCGCACCCTCTGATAAGATCTAAATTCATCATTGATCCGCTTCCTGGAGCAGAGGATCCCTCGCCCTTGACTAATTACGCCGACCACCTCGTCAGTTTCATTTGGGACGTTGCCGACCTCCTGCGCGGCCCTTACCGCCCGCCCGAATATCGCAAAGTCATGCTCCCCATGACCGTCCTCCGCCGCCTCGATTGCGTTCTGGAATCCACCAAAGCCCAAGTCCTTGAAGAGCACAAGAAACGCAAGGGCCAAAACGCCACCATCGTCGATAAAATGCTGCGCCGCGCCGCCCGGCAGCAGTTCTATAACACCAGCAAATACGACTTCGCCAAGCTCCTGGCCGACCCCGAAGGTCTGGCCCAGAACCTGCTCCATTACATCCAGGCCTTCTCCCCCGAAACCCGCGCCCTCTTTAGTAACTTCGCCTTTGACCAGCAAATCCAGAAGCTCGATAAATCCAACCGCCTGTTCAAACTCGTCCAGAAATTCTCCGAAGTCGACCTCCATCCCAACGTCGTCTCCAATCTCGAAATGGGCCGCAGCTTTGAAGAACTCGTCCGTAAGTTCAACGAAGCCGCCAACGAAGAAGCCGGAGACCACTTCACCCCCCGCGAAGTCATCCGGCTGATGGTCGACCTCATCTTCCTCCCCGATAACGATCTTCTCCGCAAGAAAGGCGCGGTCCGAACCCTCTTCGACCCCGCGGCCGGCACCGGCGGCATGCTCTCCGAAGCCGCCAAATACCTCCGCGAACTCAACCCCGATGCCAAACTCGTCATCTTCGGCCAGGACTACAACGCCGAAGCCTACGCCATCTGCGGTTCCGACATGCTCATCAAGGGCGAGGAGATCGACAACATCCAGCCCGGCGACTCCCTCGGCGACGGCAAGACCTTCGACGCCTTCCCCGGCAAAAAGTTCGATTACATGCTCGCCAACCCCCCGTTCGGTGTGAAGTGGGAATCGGAAGAGGATTACGTCCGCAAAGAGCACGAAAGCCAGGGCTACGACGGCCGCTTCGGCGCGGGCCTGCCCCGCATCAACGACGGCTCCTTCCTCTTCCTGCAGCACATGATCTCGAAGATGAAGCCCTACTCCCACGCCGATCAGACCGGCTCCCGCATCGGTATCGTCTTCAACGGCTCGCCCCTCTTCACCGGCGACGCCGGCTCCGGCGAAAGCAACATCCGCAAGTGGATTATCGAGAATGACTGGCTGGAAGGCATCGTCGCCCTGCCCGACCAGCTCTTCTACAACACCGGCATTAACACCTATATCTGGATCGTCACCAACCGCAAAGCCCGCAAGCGCAAAGGCAAGGTGCAACTGGTCAACGCCGTCGATCTCTATACCAAGATGCGCAAGAGCCTCGGCAACAAGCGCAATGAACTCGGGGAAGCGCAGATCGCGGAAATTGTCCGCACCTATGGCGACTTCGCGGAATCGGAGAACTCGAAGATTTTCGACAATGACGATTTCGGATACCGCAAAATCACCGTCGAGCGGCCCTTGCGACTCAGGTTCTCCGCGACGCCGGAACATATCGCCGCGTTCGAAGCGTCCCGCGCGTTCGAAGGGATTGCGACCTCGCGCAAGTCCGGCCGGGAAGGCAAGTTGGAAGTCGAACGCGGACAGGCTTTGCAGGCGGAGCTACTGGCCGCGCTCCGCACAGAGCAGCCGGATCAGGTTTGGATGGACCGCGACAAGTTCAGCGCGGCGCTCGATAAGTTACTCAAAGCGCAGTCGGTGAGTATCTCCGCGCCCGTGCGGAAGTCAATTCTCGCGAGCTTCAGCGAGCGAGATGAAAACGCTGCTGTTTGCACCGACGGGGACGGCAACCCCGAGGCCGATCCCGAATTGCGCGACACCGAAAACGTTCCGCTCAAGGAAGACATTCACGAGTATTTCGAGCGCGAAGTGAAACCGCATGTTCCTGCTGCGTGGATTGACGAGGAGAAGACCAAAATCGGCTACGAGATCCCGCTGACGCGGCACTTCTATAAGTACACCCCGCCACGGCCTCTGGAACTGATTGAGAAGGAGATTCGGGAACTCGAGAGCGAGATTAGGAGTATGCTCGCGGCGGTGGCTAGATGAAAGTGAATCATCGGTGGCGATCGAAGCGGCTGAAGTATGTCGCGGACCGCGCAACCGAGAAGGCCTCGGTCGAACCTGGCAGCCACTACGTGGGTCTCGAAAACGTTGAGCCCTGGACCGGCCGTTACCTTCCCACCGAGGCACAGATCGAGACCGAGTCGGTGCGGTTCAGATGCGGCGACGTCCTTTTTGGAAAATTAAGACCGTATCTCGCTAAGGTACACGTCGCTAGAACCGACGGCACCTGTACCTCTGAATTGCTTGTACTGCACCCAGGCCCGGAAGTCTCAGCGGAGTTTCTGTTCTACAGGCTCGTCTCTGGCGATTTCATCGATTCAGTCAACTCCACAACTTTCGGATCCAAGATGCCAAGAGCTGACTGGGAGCAAATTGGCAGCCTTCGCGTGGCGATTCCCAGCCTGGGGGAACAGGCCAAAATAGTGTCGTACCTCGACGCCAAAACCGTCGAGATAGATCGGCTGGTGGAAAAGAAGCAGCGCCTGATCGAACTGCTCGACGAGAAACGCGCCGCACTCATCAGTCGCGCCGTCACGCAAGGCCTCGACCTCGGCGTAACCATGAAGGATTCGGGTGTCGAATGGTTAGGGTCCGTGCCGACGCATTGGGACGTCGCCCCGCTGAATTCTCGATTCGACGTAAAGCTGGGCAAAATGCTGGACGCGCGGCAAATAACCGGCCAACAGTTGGTTCCGTATCTAAGGAACGTTGACGTTCAATGGGACGAGATTGCTGTTTCGGATCTGCCGAGCATGGATTTTGACACCGACGACAGAGAACGATTTCGTTTGAGGCCGGGCGATTTGATCGTATGCGAGGGCGGCGAGGTTGGGCGAGCAGCAGTCTGGCAAGGCCA
>JBEKQS010000173.1:0-11578 GCA_049519475.1 Bryobacteraceae bacterium
ATGCGGCCGAGTTTTTCGATGGCGCGGGCGAGCGCCGGATAGAGCGTCTGCTCCATCCAGCGAAGCCGCGCGGTGATCTCCGGCCCGTATGCCCCGTAGCGCAACACCTTGCCCAGACCCTCGTTGATGGTGGCGTAGGCGTAGTTGCCGTGCTCCTCGTTGCAGACGATGAAGACCGGCATGGAGGGCGAGATGATGCCGGCCATGGGACCGACGGACTGGTGCTCGTGACACGGGGAAAAGCGAATGGCGCCCGACGCGGCCAGGGCTTCGGCTTCCTGGGGAGTTGCGGCCATGCGTTCATAGAGCAACGCGCCAATCACGCCGCCGCGCATGGGGCCGCACATTCGCTCCCAGGCGATGGGCGGGCCGGCGTGGAGGATGGTGCCGGACTTCATCCCCGGCACGGCTTCGATCGCCTTGGCCATCCCGATGAGGACCGGCTTGCCGGCGAGGATCTTCTGGACCGCCTTTTCATTGGCGCGCTCGATGGAGCCGGCGGCGGCGGTGACGGCGGCGAGAGCCTGCGAGTCCACTGCAACGGGCGGGCGCCAATCCACCTGGACGGCGCGCACTCCGCAGCGGTCGAGGCTCTGTTTGAACACGGGGAGGCCGATGTTGACGACGCGCAGATCGGCTTGAAACAGGTCTCGAATGGCCATCAGCGGCCTCCTGGGTGGGACAGGCAAACGACCGAAGAAAAGACTTCAACGCGGAAGTGCGGAGGCGCGGAGAAAGGCAAAGAATAAGAACCGGAGAAATCTTCGCAGGGGGAGAAGAATTCAAAGGGGTGTACAGAGCGTCGACACGAGTGTCGACGCGGCACGCAGGAGTGCGTGCGCCACGCGGCAACGAAATCTCCGCAGCGATCGAGGAAACTGAGCTGCTGCATCAGCGGCCTCCTAATGCGCCGGCGATTTGCGCCGCGAATTCGGCCGCGGCAGCGTTGCTGGGGAAAACCTGTACGCCCGCCGCCCGGAGCGCCGCCTCCACGCGCCCGCGGTCCTGCGGGTCCTGCGACGTGCCGGTGATGGAGCAGACGAAGGTCACCGGTCCGGGCGCGGCGGCGATCACCGGCACAAGTTCGCCCGCCGGGTCGGGATTGGCGCCGTAGCCCAGGACGACATCGAGCAGGATCACGGCCGTCTCGGGATCGTTCGACTCCTCGGTGATGCGGCGGTTGCGCAGGGAGTAGTCGATCATAGGGTGCGGACGGCCCACGGTGAACGCGTCGTCGCCGAGATCGATGAGCGTGTGCGCCTGGCTCTTCCACAAGTCGGCCAGTGGCGCGAACGGCGCCATGGGCACGTTGGAGTATACGTTGCCGATAGCGTGGGCGCGGAAGATGAGTTGGGCCTCCGCGCAAAACGTTCCCCCGCTGAACAGACCGCGGACGTACTTCCGCGGGGCGGTGAACCGGCCGGTTGCGCGCGCGGCTGCGTTGTGAATCTCGCACAGGCGGGCTTCCAGGAACTTGCGGGCGACTTCGGCGTGGTGGCACTTGGAAAGTGCGGCCGCCACGAGCGCGGCTTCTTCGAGGGTCGCGGCGGGGATCATTCCGTATTGCCGCACCGTGGCTTCATCGGCTCCCAGAAAAGCGGCGATGACAGGCTTCCCGATGCCGGCGCAGGCCTCCCCGATGCGGCGCAGGACGGTTTCATGGGGAGGCTTGGAGATGAGCACGACGACGCGCGTTGCGGGGTCGTCCCGCAGGGCGGCGAGAGCTTCCAGGAACATGATGCCGCCGACTTCCCGCTGGACGTCGCGGCCGCCGGTGCCGATGGCCTGCGAGACGCCCGCACCTTCGTTGGAGAGGATGGTGCTGACTTCCTGTAGTCCGGTTCCGGCGGCGGCCACAATGCCGATATCGCCGCGGTTCACGGCGTTGGCGAAGGCTAGCGGGACGCCGTTGAGGATGGCGGTGCCGCAGTCCGGGCCCATCATGAGCAGGCCTTTTTCGCGCGCCAGGCGCTTGAGCGCGATTTCGGAGGCCAGTGAGACGTTGTCGGAAAAGAGCATCACGTGCAGGCCGGCCTCCAGGGCTTGCCGCGCCTGTTCGGCGGCGTAGCGACCGGCGAGGGAGACGATCGCCAGGTTGGCGCCGGGAAGGGCGCGGATGGCGGATGCGATGCTCGCGGGCAGGTGCTCGACGCCGGCTTCGCGACGGGTGCGAGTTTGTTGCAGGCGGCCGGCCGCGGCTTCCAGGGCGGCCGCCGCGGCTTCGGCAGTTTCCGCCTTCACGGCGAGGATGAGGTCGGTGTCGCCGGCGGATTCGAACTGGTCGCACCAGAGGCCGGAGGCACGGAGGATGGCTTTGTTTTCGCGCGTGGCCATGATGGCGGCGGCGTCGGCGACGTGTTCGAGCGAGAGCAGGTCGCGGCCCACCATCATGAGTGTGACCGAGTCGAAGTAGAGGCCGGTGCGGATTTCGCCTTGCACGGTCATGAAGGGACTCCCGGGGAAACCGAGCAGGCCAGGAAGCTGTAGAGACCGGCGGCGAGATCGGCGCCGGAACTGGCGCCTACCGCCGACAACCGAGTGGTGTGGCGCGCCACTTCAGCTTCCGTGCCGGCGAAGAGCGAGTGAATCAAGGATTGCGCGGGCTCGATACAGCAGCCGTCGGCGGCGCAGCGCAGCAGGGACTCGGAAAACGCATTGGAGCTTCGCGCGGCCTGGCACACGCGGCGGCGTTCGAGCCGGGACGCGCCGGCGGCGTACATTCCCAGCAGGAGGCCGGCCAGGAAATCGTCGCCGCTGGGTGTCAGCCCGAAACCCAGGCCGGCGATCGCGCGGGCGCCGGACTCCAGGTCCCCGCCAAGCAGAAGGCTGATTCCGTGGCGGAAACGGCGGCCCAGCGCCGCTTCGAATGCCGAGCCGGAGCCCGGCAAAAAGACCATGCTCCGGGCGGGCGCGGACTCAAGAAGCGCGGCTCCGAGGGCGTGGAGATTGCGATGGATGCCGGCCGGACGGGAGCCGTCAATGTGCAAACGGGAGTGGTAACGTTGGCGAATCTCCATGGTTGCGCCGTCGAGGATCACGCGATCCGGCCAGACCTCCAGCCGGCCGATGGCGTTGAGGTCACATCCGCGCACAACAATCTGCACGGGCCCGGAGCCCTTGCTTTCCTCGACCACAACGGCGAGATCGGAACCTTCGTCCCGGACCAACGCAGTGGCTCCGCGGAAGCGCGAGAACACGCGGTAGCTCCCGATCTCGACTCGGTCACCGATATCCAGCAGTTCGAGCACCGGCGTTACTCCTACCGGCCGGTTACGCCAATGCCAGTGCCGGTTGTTCCTCTTCTTCCAGCGTTTCCGGCATGATCAGGGTCCGGTTGGCCCGCAGCAGTTCGGCTGAAACCGGCCGCACCAGGCGAGTCTGGATCTGCTCCTCCAGATAGTTCTTTACCGTGGTGGCCCAATACTCGCGGGTCACATAGAAGACCTTTGCGCCGCCCAGCTCGTGCTGGCGATCGGGCCAGGGATAGGAAGGCTGCGCCATGCCGATGCCCCAGCGCTTCAGACCGTTGTAACTCTCGTAGGTGGCCCAGAATTCCTTCTGCTTGAGGGTCTCGAAGCAGTAGTCGCACTTGGCGTAGTACATGATGGCCCCGGCGCGCAGGCCTCTGCGAAAGGCCATGCTGTGCAGGCTGATATTGATATCCTGGTTCATCAACCGGCCATTGCAGAACGCCACGGCGTGGCCGTCAATGAGGCCGATGAGCTGATACGGGTCCTTGAGGCGATTGCGCACCCACCCCAGAACCTCGGCGTAAACACGGGCGCCGACAATGTCGTAAAAGTCGTGGTCCACATCCATCAGCTTCTTGATATAGGCGAGAAATGCGGGAGCCTCTTCCTTTTCGAGTGGCCGGATCAGCATGGTCTGGCCGTTCTTCACCTGAACCATGGCGGGTTCGAACGGGGGGATGGGCATCGAGGGTCCCGACAGCAGTGGCTCCAGTTCGTCAACATTAAAACTCACTACCTGGCGAGTCACCTTTTCGGGCGGCGCTTTCTTCATGATTTCAACCTCTAACTTCGATGTAACACGATTGCAGTATCCGGCGAAAGGATATGCGGGTCTGAAATTGGGGATTACCGAGTCTCGCGGAATCCGGTGACGGCTTCTGTCCGGCCGCGATCGCTCCCTCACGGTCGCGGCTCTGTTACTGCTCCCACCGAATCCAGGGCACTTCATATGGCAGGAGAGCGTCTTCGTGGAACGGCACCACGCGGACCGCAAAGCCGCTGCTTCCGCTCTGCCCGCACTCCACCTCTCCCTCGTAGAGGTGATCGGTGCCCCAGGATTGGCGCAACGCCAGATCCACGTGCGAGCCCTGGCCGATCTGACCATCGGCGGTGAGCGAGCCGTAGTAGGCCTGCACGCGCACGTCGCCGGGAGAGAGGCGGCCCAACGAGACGCGCGCGGCGACCTTCACCTTCGAGCCCACCAGGAACTCGCGGCTGCCTCCGTCCACGTCCACCTGGGTGATGTGCACCTCGGATCCATGAACGTACAGCCGTTTCCGCCAGTCCATCAGAGACCGCACGCGGCCCTTGTCGCCGGCCAGGCGGATGAGCCGGCCGGCAGCCGGGAGATAGAAGCGCTCGGCGTATTCGGCGACCATCCGGTTGGTGCTGAAGACGGGCGAAAGCCGCTTCATGGACGCCTTCATCTTGGCCAGCCAGCCGCGCGGGATGCCCGCGGCGTCGCGATCGTAGAAGAGCGGCACCACATCGCTTTCCAGGATGTGGTAGAGCGCCGCCGACTCCACCTGGTCCTGATACTCCGCGTTGTTGTACTCCTCGCCGTTGCCGATCGCCCAGCCCACTTCCCGGTCGTAGGCTTCGTCCCACCATCCGTCCAGAATCGACAGGTTCAGCCCGCCGTTGGCCAGCAGTTTCATGCCGCTGGTGCCGCTGGCCTCGTTGGGCCGCCGCGGCGTATTCAACCATACGTCCGCGCCCTGCACCAGGTACCGCGCCACCGCAATGTCGTAGTCTTCCAGGAACACCACACTGCGCCTGACCAGCGGGTCCTGCGCGAACCGGATGATTTGCCGGATCAGTTCCTTGCCTTCCGTATCGTGGGGGTGCGCCTTGCCGGCGAGGAGGATCTGCACGGGCCGTTTCGAATCGGCGAGAATGCGTTTCAGCCGATCCATATCGCGGAGCAGCAGAGTGGCTCGCTTGTAGGCGGCGAAGCGGCGCGCGAACCCGATGGTCAGGACGTCGGGAGAGAGGACCCCGCCGGCCACCGTGATCTCCGCGTCGGTGCCGCCTCTTTGCCTGACCTGGGAGGCCAGCCGCGATCGCGCGTAGTGGACCAGGCGCTCGCGGCGGATCTCGTGAACCCGCCACAATTCCTGATCCGGAATGCGGTCTATGCGCTGCCAGAGAGCCGTATCGGTGGGTTTCTCGCCCCATTGCGGGCCAAGGTAGCGGTTGAGCAGGGCGCTCATCTCCATCGAGATCCAGGAACGCGTGTGGATCCCGTTGGTCACCGAGCCGACCGGCACCTCGTCCAGAGGATAGCCGGCCCACATGGGTTGCGCCATCTTGCGCGTCACTACGCCGTGCAGTTTGGCGACTCCATTGGTGTATGAGCTGTGACGCGCGGCCAGGTAGGCCATGTTGAACGGCTCGCCCAGATCCGAAGGGACCTGTCTTCCGTAAGCCAGAAACTGTTCGATACCCAGGCCGAGGCTGCGTGAGTATTCGCGCAAGTATTTATCCACCAGAGGGGGATCAAAGCGGTCGAAGCCCGCCGCCACCGGCGTATGGGTCGTGAATATGTTGCCCGCCGCGGCCACCTGGCGCGCCTCGTGGTAGGGGAAGCCAAACTCCTCCATGACCATCCTGGTTCGTTCCGGCCCTAGAAAGGCCGAGTGTCCTTCGTTCATGTGGCACACGGTTGGCCGTATACCGAGCGCGTGAAGCGCGCGCATGCCACCGATCCCCAGTACGATTTCCTGCTGGATGCGAAGTTCGCGGTCGCCCCCATACAACGCTCCTGTCACCTGCCGGTCGTCAGCCGTGTTCGCCGCCACGTTGGTATCGAGCAGATACAGGGGCACTCTCCCCACTTGCGCTTTCCAGATCTGCGCCTCGAGCCGCCTTCCGGGGAAGTCGATGTGCACCGTGAGCGGCTTCTCCGCCCCATCTTCCACCCGTTGGATGGGCAAGTTGTGGAAGTCGTTGATCGGATGGGTTTCCTGCTGCCATCCATCGGCATTGAGGTACTGATGGAAGTAGCCGCCCTGGTAGAGCAGGCCGATACCGGCCAGGGGCAGGCCGAGGTCGCTGGCCGACTTGAGATGATCGCCGGCGAGGATGCCCAGGCCGCCGGCGTAATTCGGAATGCACTCCGTCAGTCCGAATTCCGCCGAAAAATAGGCGATGCGGATTCCCATGGCTTCCGGGTGCGCCGCGGCGAACCAGCCGGCGCCGGCAAGGTACTCATCCAGATTGGCGGACGCCCGGTCCAGTTGCGCCAGGAAAGCCTCATCGCCACAGAGATCGTCGAGCCGCCTCTGGTCGATGCGGCCGAGAATCAGGCGCGGGTTGTGCCCGGTCTCTTCCCACAGGTCGGGATCCAGCGTGCGGAAGAGTTCGATGGTGGGGTGGTGCCAGGACCATCGCAGGTTCAGGGACAGCTTGTTCAGGCACTGCAACCGGGCCGGCAGGCGAGGGATGACATGATAGGCGTGAACGCGGGACATCGTCGGGACCTTTACTTTCCTCTACAGCTTATCGGCTGTTGGCATCAATTAGGTTATGCCAGTCCGATGTTAGCGAGCCCGATCTTTGTGGGGCCAGGTTTTCAGCCTGCCGCCGGCTTTTTAGCCGGCGTTGTTCGCAATTGTCGCGAGACGCCGGGCGGAAGCCCGGCGGCAGGCTGAAAGCCTGACCCCACAGGCACGCCTGCTCACTTCCCGTAAACTACCGCGACCGCGAAAGGACCCAGTTCAATCGCCGACCCTCTTAACGCCGCCGTGTGCGGGGCCGCGGAGGAATCCACCACCGACACTGCCGCGTCCTTCCATTCCTCCTTCAGCCGGACGGTGTTTTTCGCGTTGCGCTTGTTCACCACCAGCAGCGCGCGTCCCTTGGGCGTGACGAACGCCTGCGCCAGGATGTCGCCCGTCGCGCCACGCGTCTCGACAAGTTTGTCGCCCGGCGCGAAGTGGTCGTGGATCAGCTTGAGCACCCAGAAGCGCGCATTCGGACTTCCGGTCTTCCAATCCACCATGCTCACGCTGGGAAACTGCGTCGGATACCCGACAAGCTGCGACTCGCCGACGATATCGATCCCCATACGCATCGCCTCCAGATAGACGTAGGCATAGAGCGCTCCCGAGGCGTTCCAGTAGATATCGGGAATGGTCTCCTGGCCAGCGGGATCGCCGGGGAGGATATTGCCGATTTCATCCAGGGTGGTGCGCGTTGCGGGCGATAGCCGCTGGCGGATCTGCTCGACGTAGCGGACCGTGGTGAGGAATCCGTCGGCCTGGTCGAAGAAGGTGAATTGCCAGTGCTCGGGCGTCTCGGATGCCGCCGGGGTTGCGTAGAAGTGATACGAGATCATGTCGAGCGGTATACCGGGACGATGGTTCTTGTGGTCGAGGAAGTACTCGAACATTTCCGGGTGCCGGCTGGGAGCCGCGAGCGCGAGCGAGACGAACTTCGTCTCGGGCGACACGGCATGGATGGCAGCCGCCACCGCGTCATAGCGCGCGGTATAGTCCTGCGGCGACATCCCGTGCTCGAACTCGGGCTCGTTGAAGACCTCCCAATACGGAATCTTGAAATGGAAGTTGGAGGCGTGCCGATTCCCCTGCCGGTCCGTGAAGCCGCCCTTGGTATACCAGCTCACGAGGCGCGCGAAGTAATCCGCGAGATCCCGCAAGCCACCTTCGCGCAGGTCCTTGCCCTGGGTGTAGTTCCACGTCACCTCGTCGGCATCGGCCGGAACCGTCACCGGCTTATCGGTCTTGAAAAGCCACGCGGGAATGGTGCTGAAGTTCAGAATGGTGGTATGGCCTTCGGTCGAGTTGAAGAAATCGACTGTCATCGGATCGATGAGCGAGGTGTCCCACACGCCCGGCTCAAGCTCGGCAACAGCGAGTTTCGGGTACGGGAGCCAGGGGACGTAGCGGACATACTCCGCGCCCAGATCGCGCAGGGCCCGAAAGGCCGAATCGTGGATGGCGGATCCACGCCGCAGCAGCGGATTGACGACCACTTGCAGGGTAGGGGTGGTTTTCGAAACCTGGGAGACGGCGTCCCATCGAATGTCCAGAACCGGAGTGCTCTGCGCGTAGACCAGCGCCAAAGGCGAAGCGCAAAGCAGCAGAAGCGAAGCGGAAACGCTTGCTGGTCGCATGGCTAAACTAATTCATACGATAACATCAACATCTTAAGCGCAGTGCCGAAAGGCTCCGCCGCGATCCCGCCCGGGTGGCCCCGGCTTGAGCGAGGTTCAGCCTAAACCGTCCACGTCCCGGTGAGCGCGCGCTCGAAATTCCCACCGAGAATGAGCTCGATGTTGCGGCTGGAATAGTTCCGGCTTACCAGGCCTTCGGTCAGATCGTAAATTTTCTTTGCATAGTCGATTCCATCAAGGTCGAATCTCCTTGTGGGACGAACCCGCGTATCCCGTCCGTCCAGATCGACATCGCTCCCGATGCCGGCGTGCTCAACCCCGACCAGTTTGGTCAGATGGTCAAAGTGATCCAATACGTGCTCGATGGTGACTCGTGGCGCGGACCGGACAAAGGTGCGGACCATGGTGATACCCATGACGCCTCCCTTGGCCGCCATGCGCGTGATGGCTTCATCGGTTTTGCAGCGGGCACTGCCCGGAACCAGCGCGCGACAGTTGGAGTGTGTAACCAGGACAGGCTTTCGGGATGCTTCGATGGCATTCATGGTGGTCCGGTCGCCGCAATGCGAAATGTCCACGGCCATACCAACTTGATTCATGCGCTCCACAATATCGACGCCGTATTGGCTGAGGCCGGAGTCTCGCGGGTCGGAAGATCCTCCGCCGATCCGGTTACCACCATAGGTAAGCTGCGAGACCCGCTGTCCCAGATCATAGAAGCGGTTTACGTCCTCAAGGGTGCGAAAATGCGCGGAGTTCTGCTGGCCAATCAGGATGCCGATCTTTCCGAGCGCCTTGGCCTGTTTGAAATGGGCGACTCTTTCGATGCGCTGGAACTGGTCCCCGTGCGCCGCGATGAACGCGTTCCACCCGATAATGTCTCTCAATGACTCCGTGTAGATGTCCCCCGCGATGTACCCGACGGCGGGGTGGAACACGGTAATTCCCGAATCTCTCAACCGGACGAAATCGGCTTGCCGGAAGCGGCCCGGGTCGGTTTCCCAGACCGCCAGTTTCCTGTAGTTCAAAGTCAACAGGCCCAGCATGTCGATCACCGTGGAGCGATGAACCAAGTCCACGGTACGAGCCGAATATTCCGTTTCGCTCCCGGCAAAAAGGGAGAATCGGCCGCGGTTGATCATCGGCGTACCGAGGGATAGCGCCGCGCCTTTCAAAACCGAGCGACGAGAGATCATAAGCGGATTGGTCAGTCTAACACAGACCTGTCCGACGGCGAGAAAACGGGCACATTGTGGAGGGCTCTAGGTTACGATCAGGGGAGACACGAAGCCGGATGCTTCCAGGGATCCAAAGGGCAAGCCGTTTGGTACGAATCCGCGGGCGCGCGGCTCTGCTCCCGCCGATCCTGCTGCTGCCTGTGCTGGCGATGGCGCAGCAGGCGGCCATGGGGACTCGGATTTCCATTCGTCTCAAGAGCGCCGTCTCAACCCGAATTTCCAAACCGGCCGACCCGGTGCTGGCGGTGGTTATCGCGCCTGTGGAGGCGAATGGGCGGACGCTGATCGCCGCCGGCGCGGTGGTCCGCGGCACTGTGGAGAAAGTCGCGCAGCCTTCCGCGGCCGGAGACCGCGCGGCGCTGCGGCTGCGCTTCACCTCGCTCGAGACCGGCGGCGCCCGGCGGGCCATTGTGGGGCGCGTCGAGAGCGTGGACAACGCCCGGGAAACCGTGGACGATCAAGGCCAGATCAACGGGATTTTGGCCACGGAAACCGTCGGTGGCCGGTTGGACGCCGGCCTGAGCAAATTGGGCGAAGAGTATACCGGATTCGCCGACATTCTGAGCGCGGCGAAAAACGCCGTGTTTGAGCAGGCTTCCACCGACGTCAGCTACCCGCCCGGCGTAGAGATGACATTACGACTCGCCGAGCCGCTCGATCTGCCGTCAGGCAAGACTCGCGCGTCCGCGCCGGGCTCCCGGCCGCTCGCCGGCCGCGCCGCACTGGCGCAAAGGGTGGAGCGCGAGCCGTTCCAGACGGTAGCGCAGCGACCGCCCGCGCCCTCGGATATCACCAACCTGTTGCTGATCGGGACCGAGGCTGCGCTACGCCGCGCGTTCACGGAAGCCGGATGGCCGGCCGCGGCGAGTTTGAATCCGCTATCGAAGTTCGAGGCGTTGCGGGCGCTGGCGGAGGATCGCGGTTACAGTGAAGCCCCCGTATCCGTGCTGTTGCTGGATGGCAAACCACCGGACCTGGTCTTCGAAAAGACCAACAACACCTTCGCGCGCCGCCACCACCTGCGCATCTGGCGGCGGCCCGGCAATTTCCGGGGCAAGCCCGTCTGGGCGGTTGCGGCCACGCACGATATCGGCATCGACTTCTCGGAGGCCGGGCGCACCTTCATCCACCGGATCGATTCGCAAATTGATCGCGAACGCGACAAAGTGGTCAACGATTTGCTGTTCACCGGACGCGTGGAAGGGTTCTACCTGGTGGAACGGCCCGCGGTTCCGCGGCAGGGCCGGAATGCGACCGGCGATCATTTCGAAACCGATGGCCGGATCGCTGTACTATTGCTTCATTGAACGGTATAATAAATCCCACTTGGGTGACTTCTATGAACCGCCATTCGCTGTTGATTTCCTGCTTGCTCGTTGTGTCTTTCTCACTGACTGCTGCCTCTCCGGACGTCCACGGCGCGCTGGGGCGCTTGCCGCTGCGCTTTGAAACGGCCGCGGATGGAAGGCTAGTGGCGCGCGAAGGGCCGTACAGCCTGACCGTCGAAGCGGGCCGGACCACCGTAACCGTCATCGATCGCACCAATCACCGGTCGGCCTCCGTGACCACTAAACTGGCGGGCGCGGAGCCCACGTCGCGGCCGGTAGGCGCGGACCCATTGGCGGCCAAAGCCACCTATCTGTTGGGCGATGATCCGGCGGGATGGCGAAGCGGCGCTCCGTTGTTCTCCCGCGCGCTTTACCACGGCGTCTACCGCGGCATCGACCTGGTATTCCACGGCGAGGCCGGCTCGCTGGAGTACGACTTCGTAGTGCAACCGGGAGCCAGCGCGCGGCGGATCGCACTCGATATTTCGGGAGCTGCCGCGCTGCGTCTGGAATCGGACGGCGCACTCGCCATTTCGACGCCGGCCGGCGAGATTCGCTGGAAGAAGCCGGAGGTCTACCAATGGAAAGACGGCGTGCGCCAATCCGTTGCCGGCGCGTTCGCCG